>JAGOML010000090.1:0-3418 GCA_017993575.1 Anaerolineaceae bacterium
TGGATATTCTCAAGGATTATGAGAAGAGCAAGGCACGTCCGGGAAAAGATAACCTGCTTGGAAACAGCCGGGAAAGCGCGAAGATCGCCTTTGCCAAGAACTCTGAATTTGTAGCAAAGGTCGAAGAGGCGGTAGACAAGGAAATCGCGGGCATGGGTAATAAAGAGGCTGTCGCCTATCTGGACGCAGTTATCCAGGAATACAATGCCAAGATCGCCTCGCTTTCCAGTGGCGGGGATAGGGGGATCGTCGATCAATATCGGCAGGAGCTAGAGGATATCCGGAAATATCAGGATGCGTTGAAGTCGTAACAAACAACCTGGGAGGTTGGCAAACCAGCCAACCTCCCAATCTATTCCCATGTTTTAGCCAATACCACGGTCTGGAGGAAACACACTATGGGCAGCAGCGAAATAGGCCTCGTCACGCCATGTTTTTGCATCGCGCTGGATGATTCATCTGAACGCGTTCTTCAGGAGATTAGCCAGCTTCATCATCAGCGAGGCGAACACGCAAAAAACATCAGTGAATTTCTGCGTTTCTCATTGGCTCAAACCGACTTTTTTCCAATAAATGACAGCCTTCCTCAAGATCCTACGGGAAACTCTCCATCGAACCGATCCGATGTCTTTGCGGCTCTTGTGGATGGGAAAGAAAAAGTAAAGAGCTTATTGGATGGAAAGATAATTGAGCTGATGGATCATTCCAGACAGATTCAAGCGGGGTTTGAGGGGCAAAAAGACGTGCCTTTCAATATCTTCTTGCTTGCTGATGGAAAAGACATGCTTGCCGGCGGCCTGCTAATCCCAATTATGTTATTAGTCCTGGATACGATTTCTAAGCGTGATTCATTTAAACTTCACGTTTTGCTTAATGCTGCTGCTTTTCCAGAGACCGACCAGGATAAGCATCCTGACTTGTTTGTATACTCATTAATTGAAGAATTAAAAGAGCTAACCAATTCAGAGTCAGAATACCTAAACAAGATGTGTGAAGCTCTGAAAATTGACCCTCCCCGCCTCGAAACTACCTCTTTGTACCTGTTCCACAACCAAAAGATGGGAGCGGGTGAAGTCAGCGACAATGAGACCATGGAGGGCATGATTGGGAATAGTCTGCTGCACCTCTTAAGCGGCAATTCCGCGCAACAATTCGCCCAAAAATCTGCCAGATCAGGAAGAAGCTTGCCACTCATTGGAATGGGCACAGCCTTGGTGGCATATGACCCTAAAGCTTTACAGGAATATTGCAGCCTGAAAAAGTCCCTGGAAATAATTGACACACTACTGCTGGGCGAGGGCTTGGCAGGCGCCGCGAGCGCGGAGGCGAGCCGCTTAAAATCATCACTTGGAGATAGCGAGCGCTGGACAAGGGAATTGTTCAGTCCTCTTCCAGATCCAATAAGCCAGGTGATATTCGACCCCGAAACCAACGATTACAAAGTGGTCCTCAAAGAAATTAAGCTGGAAAAAATCCAATATGTGGATTTTCAATCTCTGGGCTGGTTGGCAGAAATAGAGGACAGCGAACAAGGAATTGTTAAGCGTATCGTTGAGGTTAGCGCTGAAAAAATCGGTGCAAACGCGGCACGCCTGAAAAAAAATTGGAGTTCCGAGATTACTCAGTTTGCAATCAGTCTACCGCAGCAAAGACAGCTCTATCCCGGGGGGATTGACACCGCCAAGCAAAGCCTGGTCGCATTGATTTCACAATTAATGGACGAGTTGAAGAATTCTGAAGAAAGACGAAAAGAGGTCGAAAAAGGCAGGAAAAAGCCTGATGACCGCCTCAAGAAGGTTCGCAATAAAATCAAATTAATCATCGAGAATATCCCTGACAAGCCCAAATTCATCGCGAAAATTCCAGAGGAGTATCAAGAGCTTGCGGCCGCTATTTACTATCACGTGGTTTATCTCATTCCGATTCTTAGACTTCGGATGCTGAAGAAGGAGTACCAGCAACGTATTCAGGAAATCACCGGAATAGATGTGCAACTAATCGCAGCGGACACCATCCGCGAAATGGTTGAAAAAACATGTGGTAGTGAAGGTGTGATCGACGGCTGGTTGACGAAGATAAAAGGCTTGAAGGATCACCTTCTATTTGTTAGGGCAGAGTTTGAAGATGCGTTTAAGCAGTCCGCGATTATTGCGGACAGTGGTTGGATGGAGTATTTTCGAGTAGCGATGATGAATCAGGACATCGCTGACAAGGTTTACTTAGACCATCAACGCCCAACAGATTACACAGCGACAGAGTTAATCGGCAAAGCGAATTTGTTTGCAGATTGGCAAGAAACTGTCGAACCTATTCAGTCAAGATTATCTGACTATGCCATGAAATTATTCAAGGATCTGTGGCAACTGGATTTACAAGACCTAAAGCGAATGTATGAGGAACTTAAGAAAACTGAAGATAATCCGTTGAACCAGCAGGGTTTGCGCAGGCTTCTAGACATCTCCCAACCACTCCTGCGGCCCAACTTTAGCATTACATCAGACCACGGGGTTCAAAGAGCGAGGTATTTTCTTAAGAAGGATAACGATTGGCAGGATTTTTACGTACCAAATAATTTATCAGAGTCGCAAAACTGGGAAACTGTCCAGACCAATGATTCCTACATGCTTGCAGCCTCACAGGTGTTACACAATGTGAATTTTCTCCTGCTTGAGGATCTTTTCTCAGATCAGAAGAAAAAGTATCTTGCGCTCCCTGAAAAGGAAAGGGCCATCTTCAGCACGGTGAGTCATCGTGATTTTGTGACAACGCTCAGTGAGACAGATAGTGAAATCGTCAGGCAATATCAGTGGAGTTTTTCCCCAAAGGGATCCCGAAAGACCTACACCTATTCCATTAAGCTTGCAATCGATCTGCCTCGCTACAGAAAGTTTGCGGCGGAGGCGCGGGTAAGAGATATCAAGCAATACAAGATTTACGCGCAAAAAGACATGCCAGAATTAACCCGCTTGGTGTTGGAGTTTCAGAAGATCTTCGCGGACGTGCAATGGTCTACGTACAATAAGGCTTTTTGTGTGTTGAAATTTGTTCAAAACGCTATTACATACAAGGGGGATGAAGAGACGAAAGGGTTTCGTGAGTGGCCGCGTTATCCAATCGAAACTTTGGTAGAAGGTGTTGGGGATTGCGAGGATGTTGCGATACTTTGCGCGAGCATTCTCGTACGCTTGGGGTTTGAAGTTGCGCTGCTCGATTACCCCGACAGAAGCCACATGGCTTTTGGGGTCTGTGGAAGTTCGGATATGGTTGGGAATTATGTTTACCAACAAGAGACCGGGAAGAAATACTATTATGGCGAGGCAACGAATGACGGTTGGCTGCTGGGTGAAATCCCAAAGTCGTACTTGACCAGTTCGCCAGAATTTATAAAGGTAGAGTTATTGGTAAAAGAGGAGGAAGT
>JAGOML010000091.1:0-3382 GCA_017993575.1 Anaerolineaceae bacterium
AGATAAAACTCGGTGCTCCCGCGCAGGGTTTGGACGACCAGTTGTTCCGCGATGCGCCGCGGAAAACCCATATGCACGCCCGCGTCAATCATCGCTTCCATAAAAAGGAAAACATAGGCCGGACCAGTGCCCGAGAGAGCGGTGGCCATGTCAAGATAAGCCTCGTCGGCAACGAAAATCTCCTCCCCCAGGGTCTGCATGATGTGGGCGGCCATTTCGTGCTGCTCGTCGGTCACATCCGCGCCTTTGGTCCAGACGCTAATGCCCATGCCAATGCGAGCAGGCGTATTCGGCATCGCGCGTACAAGGCAGCGCGTATCCAACTTCTGCTCCAGGGCGGCAAGCGGAACGCCAGCAAGAATTGAGATGACCAATTTGCCCGGGCAGAGCGCGCCTTTCAGCGCGTTGGCCGCCTGGTCCAGCCGCTGCGGTTTCACCGCCAAAATGACAACGTCCGCGGCGCTGGCTGCTTCGTTGTTATCGGTGCTGATTCCAACGCCCAGTTCAGTTTGAAGCTGATTCAGCCTGTCCTGGTTTGGGCCAGCCATGATGATCTGTTGGGGAGAAAGCCCCCCAGTATTAATCAAGCTCAAGGCGATCGTATTGCCCATGACTCCTGGGCCGACCACCGCAATTTTTTTATCCTGAAGCATAAGAACCTCCAAATCTAACTGGTGTTCCAATAAAAATCGGAACAACCGGAAAATTGCCTTGGTTTTATTGTACCAGAGGCAAAAATGGCGACCCAAAGGCGTGCGCGGCAGCCCTGGATGCTTGATTTACTTTTGTGTTAAAGGTTTGAGGGCGTTTCTTGAGCGGCTCAGATAGCCCATGGCCGCAAAGCCGAGCAAGGTTGGTATCCAAAACGAAAACAAACGGTAGCCAAGAATTGCCACAACGCTAATCTCATTCGGAACGCCCAGGCTTGTCTGGATGGCAGCCATAGAAGCTTCGACAACGCCGATGCCGCCGGGGAAAATGAAAGCTATCTTGGATAGCAGGAAGGGAATCCCATAACTGGCAAACAGCACGCCAATGGGGATGTCGTAGCCTACCGCCTTGAAAAACAGGAACATGACGAGCATGTCGAACGCAATGTAGCCAAAAGCGCCCAAAAATGGTTTTTTCCAGTTGCCGCGCGCCAGTTCTTTCCACGAAAGGAGGACGTTGTTTATCATCTCGTGGGTTTTTTGCGGACTGTACGGTTTTTTACGAAAACGGTTCCAACGCCATAACACGCCGTTGATAACCCGGAATGTTTGCTTGGGCAGCACCAATGCCAATAGATATCCAAAAGTTGCGATGGTCAGCAAAAGGATAAAGATGATGTACTGGATTAATTGCCCGCCAGTCAATTTGCCGATGATTGCCAGATACAGGATGCCCAGTATCGCGACAACCTCAATCGAAAGATTCAACAGCATGGATGGCAGGATACCAGCCATCGTCGCGGTGGTGCCGTCGTTGGTTTCGCGCCTGACGGAGCCAAAAATGGAGCCTGCCACGGCAAACCAGCCCCCTGCAACCAACCCGACGCTGGTGGCAGCCATGACAATCAACGTGCCTTTAGGAGTCGAGAGTTTTTTGTCGTGAAGATTAACGATAGCGTGGATACAGTAACCGTAGCTGAGATATTCGATGACCAGGAACACAAAAGCCAGCCCAACAGCCCACCAGGTCATAGTTTTAACTACTTTCCAGGAGCTGGTCAGGTCGGAAATCTGAGGAAGCAGCAGGTTCACTGCCAGGCCAAGCACGACCAGGATGATCAAATACTGCCAAAACTTCTTCTTGTTCGGCGTAGACTGAGTTTCTAAATTCTCCATACGATTGCGCTGGACCAAGCCAATCTTGATCATGCGTCCCTCAAGTATACATTAATCCGCCGGGGCGTGGCTTGGGGGAGTAAAAGGTGTCGGTACAAGCCTTGCTGCCGCAGCGTGTGGGTTAGATCTGCCATCTATCGATTTTCCTTAAGCTTATACCTGCTCCGGAGTAGAGAGTTCCGGCGCAGGTGCTTCTCTATGCGAGCAATATTCGTGCCAGCAGCTGGTTAATAGGAGAAAAAGCGCGAGAAGACGCCAGCAGGCGGACTGTGACAACAAAGCGCCCCTCTCGTGTATAATTAGCTTGCGCGCGGCTGCGCGCAGAAAAGTTGAGCTTCAGCCCGCGATTCGGGCATACAATACCTAAAGAAAAGAGGAACTATGACCTTGCCAATCACCACCAAGACACCAGTAGAACTTCCCGCACTTCCTTTTGCTGAAACTGCCCTTGACCCGGTAATTTCCGCGAACACCTTAAGCTTCCATCACGGCAAACATCACAAGGCGTATGTGGATAAAACCCTGAGCTTGATCGCCGGAACAGAACTGGAAGGCAAAACGCTCGAGGAGATCGTGCTCGCGGCATATCAGGAAGGAAAAACCGCGCTTTTCAACAACGCCGCCCAGGTCTACAACCACAATTTTTACTGGAAGAGCCTGGCTCCCGCCGGCGCTGGGGAACTTCCCGCTGAAGCTGCCGCACTGCTAATCGACAGCTTTGAAAGCGTGGAAGCCTTCAAAAAGGCTTTCACAGAAGCAGCAGTCGGTCAATTTGGCAGCGGCTGGGCATGGCTGATATGGGACGGAAGCAAACTCAGCATTGACAAAACCGGCAACGCGCTTTTGCCCTGGGTGGAAGGCAAGAAACCCGTTCTGACTGTCGATGTCTGGGAGCACGCGTATTACCTGGATTACCAGAACCGCCGCCCGGCCTACGTGGAAGCTGTTCTGGATAAACTGGTTAATTGGGAATTCCTGCTTGAGAATGTGAAAGCCTAAGCAGAAGCTGTCCCGAACGCCAGCACTAAAGGCACAGATAAGGCGCGTATTATGTCCGCGCCTTTTTTCTCCCAACTGGCTGCCTGGAGGTGGTTCTGTTACCACTTCCAGGTAAATACTTTTAATGGAATCAATTTTATCAGGGTGTTTTCGGGGTCTACAATCCAGTCCTGGTACTTTGCCTCGCCCACGTGCTCTTCGCCAACGTAACGCGCGTAAATCCAGGTGAACTGACGCTTCAGGAACTCCGCGGGTTCGCGCAGAAGTTCCGCCTTGCCTTCCAGGATTACCGCGCGGGTGGCGTCATTGTCCTTAGTTTCATCAATCGCCACGGAAATCAAAGGGTTCTCTTCCAGGTCTTTCACCTTGCGGGTGGACGAAAAAGCGCTGACCCACAAGGCGCTGCCGTCCCAGGCAAACCAAACCGGGACAACGGTCCAGGTGAGCGGCGGGCGGGACTTTGACGGGACACCCTTCAAGGTCAGAGTACTTTCGGGCGCACGCTTGCCCTCGGGCGGGGGAATCCCCGCCCGTCCGCTCCACCTGGTTGTTAGGTT
>JAGOML010000092.1:0-3376 GCA_017993575.1 Anaerolineaceae bacterium
GCCCTGATTAATGGTCGTGAAGCTGCTGTCCTTCAGATACCGCACCGCGCAGATGCCGGAACTGTCGCAGGCGGACATGAGCACTCTGCCCAATACAGCATCTGCGGAAAGGCTGGGAATGGTGTACCCGTTCAACCCAACCTGGGTCCAGGTCCCGCCGGAATATTTCCATAGGCCCGCGCCGGCAGTGCCTCCATACAGCGTGCTGCCAATGGCCGTCAGGCTGATGAGAGGCGTGCTGGTGAGTCCGTTTTCCGGCTGTATCTCCAGCTGAGCAAGGATTTCCTGCGCGGCGAAATCCTCCGGCGTGCTTACCGACGCCAATACGGTTTCCAGGTAAAGCGCCGGGTCATAGCCAAAAGACTGAGGATTGACCAGGGTCATCCAGCTTTCACCGCTGGAAACAAATACCGCGCTGGGAGTGAGCGCGTAAAGTTTGTTGTTGGCTGCCGTCAGCCAGGTGACCAGACGATTGGACAGGCCGGTGTTGACCTCCTGCCAGGTATTGCCGCCGTCGTTAGTCCGCACAACCCCAATACCGTATACCCCCGCATAGATGTATCCGGGTTGGGTCGTCAGAGCGGCGAAGCCGTTAATGGAATGGCTGCTGACGTCGTTGTGGCTTGGTGTCCAGCTGGCGCCCTGGTCCGTGGAACGGTACAGCCCGCGGTAACTCAGCCCGGCGTACCAGCGCTGAGGAGAGCCGGGGGCGATGGCAAAATCGTACAGGAACTGGTTGTTCAACCCAGCGCTGACCCAACTTCCGCCGTTATTCAAAGAGCGGTAGAGCCCGTTTTCGTAAGTGCAGGCGTATATCGGCTTGGTTCCCCCGACAGATTGGTCCATGTACAGGCGGTAAACTTCCACGTCGCTGGGCAAGCCGCTGCTGACTTTAGACCAGTTCGCGCCTCCGTTTGTGCTTCGATACACTCCCGCTCCGTGCCAGACCCCGCCAAAAATCAGCGCGGGATTCGCGCTGTCCAGCGCGGTGCTGCGCGCGCTCAGGTCAGCAACGCCGCTGTTAATCGCGCTGAACGAAGCGCCCCCATTAAGGCTTTTATAAAAGCCGTGTTCGTGGGCAGAAAGATAGAGGATATTGCTGTTGGCAGGGTCGACGTCGATGTCATAGAAATAGTCGTCGGTGCTGAATTGGTCTCCCCGCATCAGCAGGCTCCAGTCCGCACCGCCGTTTGTGCTCTTATACACCACTCCTATTAAGGTGTTCTTAATCCGTCCGGCAAAATACACGATGTGCGGATTTTGCGGGTCAATTTCAATGTCATAAACCACATGCGAATCTGTCAGATTACCAGTGGAAGCAAACCAATTCGCGCCCGCGTCGGTGCTTTTGTACACACCGCCGGCATATGTTCCGGCATAAAGAATATTGCTGTTTTGAGGGTCCACCGCCAAAGATTGAATAAAGGTGTTGTCCAATCCGCTGATGCGCTGCGTCCAGCTGTTTCCCTGGTCGCTGCTCCGAAATACCCCTGCCCCGTATGTGCCAAGATACAAAACGGAAGGATTGCCAGGGTCAATTACCACAGCGGTAAAAGTACCGCCGTCGGGACCCACGGACCTGGATTGAACTGGAGGAGGCGGGTCTGGCGCCTTAAAAGCGACAGGCAGGTAGATAACCGCTCCACCCTCTGCCTCCTGGTGCCTGCTGACCGCGGAAGCCGGCGCATGCAGAAAAACCGCGGCGATAAGAGCTGCCAATAACAATACCCCGAGTGCGGATGTCGTCCTGATACGCATGTGGCGCTATACTACCAACCCTTTCGGAAGGATGAGCCTGAAATATGAATGATTATGCCACCTTTTTACACGGCTGACGATAATGCTGGCTGTTACAGGGAACGCATCACCCGGGAAAATTCCTGAACGCAAACCTCGAGCGCTTCGTCATCGATATCATGATGGGTTACAAGCCGAAAAGTACGCTTGCCGGTATCCCCGATGAGCACTCCTCGCTCTTTCAACAGCGACACAATTTCAGCGGCATCCGCACGAACATCAGGTTCCAATACCAGATATACCATGTTGGTGTAAGGTGTCCCTTTATCTATGCGCAAGCCCGGCACCGTTCTTAATCCTTCAGCCAAGAGACGCGCTCTGCGGTGGTCTTCTTCCAGGCGGTCAATCATCGTATCGAGAGCTATCAATCCCGCGGCAGCCAGAATGCCCGCCTGGCGCATCCCTCCGCCCAGCATTTTCCGCAGACGGCGGGCCTTGGCAATCATACCTCGGCTGCCGCACAAAACTGAGCCGACCGGGCAGCACAAGCCCTTGCTCAGGCAAAAGGTGATGGAATCCGCGGAACGGGCCAGCTCCGCGGCAGGAACCCCCAGCGCAGCCGCCGCGTTGAAGATTCGCGCGCCGTCAATGTGAAGCAACAGTCCATTCTGGCGCGCGAACGCCCCAACTTTATCGCTGTACTCCGGGCTTAGTGCCTGGCCGCCGCAGGCGTTCTGCGTGTTTTCCAATATGACCATGCGCGAGACAGGCTCATGAAAATCCGACGGGTCGCGCAAAGCGGCTTGCAGGTCTTCCAGGGCAAGGCTGCCGTCCGCCTGGTTTGGAACGGTATGCATCGATACCCCGCCCAGCACTGAGACACCGCCGGCTTCGTGAAGAAAGGTGTGCCCCTGCCGGCCCATAATTACCTCCGCACCCCGCTCACAAGAGGCCAACACTGCCAGCAGGTTCCCCATCGTGCCTGAGGTCACAAAAAGCGCGCTTTCCTTGCCGAGCAGCTCTGCCGCACGCGCCTCCAGACGATTAATGGTCGGGTCTTCGCCGTAAACGTCATCTCCGACCTCGGCCTCCGCCATGGCCCGGCGCATCACTGGCGTCGGTTTTGTGACTGTATCGGAACGAAAATCATAGACGCGCATATTTACTCCTGAGAGGAAAGAGTGTTAAGCGCCAGCGTCAGGTCCTCGGGCAGGACCGCCTGAAATTCAGTCGCGGTTTTCTCTCCGGGCAGGATAATCCTGAGCCTGGCGGCATGCAAAAAGAAGCGTCCCAGTGGAAGGGAGGCTTTGCGGTGGCCGTATACGCGGTCGCCGACCACGGGGCAGCCGAGATAAGCGAGGTGGACGCGGATTTGATGAGTGCGTCCTGTCAGCGGGCGCACTTCCAGCAGCGCGTGATTGCGAAAATTTTGTACCGTGTGATATTCCGAAACCGCTTTCCGGCCTTTCCCTTCGTAAACCACCGCCATCCGCTGCCGGAATTTTGGGTCTCTCCCGACCGCGGCTTCAATTCTACCGGTGGGCGTGGGCGGATGCCCGTCTGTCAGCGCCAGATAGTACTTTTCGGTTTTTCGGGACTTAAATTGCCGTACCAGCCATTCATAGGCGCTCTGGGTGCG
>JAGOML010000041.1:0-15882 GCA_017993575.1 Anaerolineaceae bacterium
TTAAATGCGGAATTGTAATCGTTCTGTTTCCGAAGTTCTTTATTGTGAATTGTGCATTTACCTCTTGCCCCACAAATGGTATTGGCAGGGTTAAGGTTACCGGCTCGATGATTTCAATTCCGCGTAGCACTTCAAATGGCGAGGTAGGTAAATATGACTTCCATTCACCATCGTTTTCTAGTGTTAAGAATTCTAAGAGATATTGGTCATTTGGGATATAAAATGCTCGTGATTGGCTATAAAGGTAAGTTTCTCCATTTGCTAAAGTAATATCTTCTGACCAAGGGAAATCAGAAATATTTGAGCAATTCCAGGTCTCACAAAAAGGACCATGGACTCCAGCTAATACACCGTCAAAATTTAGTGTCCTACCACTGATATTCTTAATTCTAAAGCTTGCAGTGACTGTTTCTCCTGCAAGAGGATTTTCCTCAAAATTGAAATTGGATGCTTCAATTCGTGGGCAGTTCCCGTCGTTATAGCCAACAATTGAAGAAATATTATTATTCACAGGGTTTCCGTTAGGAAATTGTAGGCTGCTTAAGTCATTATTACTCGAATTCAAACATACCCATGCCCCAACGCCATTTTCTTCTTCATAGGCAACCATGGACCATCCATCAGGTATTTTCAAAGAGCTTACCTTATTATTCCAATTATTATCACTTAAGTTGAATAATGTTTTTGTCACATTAATCGGTAAAATGCCTGCATTTTCACTGCAGTAAGAGTAATCATATAACAGAATTGATGTTGGATATGTGTTGAAACAGTCAGGAATTACAGTAGGTGTTAGTGTCGGTGTAGGAGTTGGTGAAACCTCAGGTTCAATGAAAAGATCAAGGTAAAAGTCATCCACATCACAATCTGTGAAATCTCCTGTGGATCTTCTCATCTTAAACTCAATATAAGCTTTTGCAGTATTTGCAGGAAGTTGATCCAAGTGGCCGCCCCAATCATCATAACCTCCATCATGCCAAGACCATCCAGTGTTATCTGAGTAAAGTACATTATTGTTAACGTCTAAAAATCTCACAATATATGTAAATTGCTCTGAATCGCCTACATCTATATACACTCTCCAAGAGGAGCTCACCCTGCCATCATTTATCGGATTTTGATACTGTGTTAAGTCAAAGTACCTGTAGAATTTCGCTTCCGTCGCTGATGTCCCTTTTACATAGTACCATCCAGAATGGGGATTTGCAGTATCAATGACAAAAGTTCCACCTGATGAAGTCCAACCTGACATGCTGGCAGTCTCAAAACCCCCGTTATTTATTGAAGAACTCAGCAGGATAACTTGATTTGGAGGTGGAGTTGGAGTTGGCGTTGGATTATTACGGATCAATTTTGCGGATGAATATTGTCCTCCTAAGGATCTAATATTCAAATTTGGGTCGTTTGATCCAACAAACTCATACGGTCCCTCGTAATTTGCATCTTTATATATCTTTGCGTCCCAATGTCCTATATACCTGATTGAAGACAAATCGTTATCTCCGATTACAGTATCTCCAAAGAATGGAATATTGACAGTTGAAAAAAGACAATCACCTAGATAATTTATATCAGAGTACATATAAACACCTTCTCTACCGTCAGTCGGGCAAACACTTGTGTTGGTATAGATTTTCACAGATGAATATTGATCGCCAAGAGATCGTATGTCCAGGTTTGGGTCGCTTTCATTTAATTCATCATATCTGCCCCCGTAATTGATATCTTCATATAACTTAGTCTCATAATCCCCAATAATCCTGACAGATGACATTCTGTCATTTCCAACGGGAGTGGCACCCAAATTTGGGACATCTACGGTTGAATAATAACAATCTCCTGCAAAATTTTGGTCAGCAAATAAATAAACACCGTCCCTTCCATCTGTTGGGCAGTTACCCCCTCCTCCTCCTCCGCAGGTGTAAGATTTGGTTATTACTGGTTTTGTATAATAGTCACTGAAAACATATAAATTCCCATCGTTATCTTCAACTTCGATATCTAGTTCAATTGGGCCATCTGGAACATTACTGCCACACATATCCCATGTAATTGAGTATGGATAAGAATAGTCTCTTCCAATGATAGAATAAGTACTTCCAGGCCAATTGGCTGTAAATCTAACAAGTGCAATTCCACTACCACCTGTGTTATCAATCGCATTCGCATTAATTGTTATAGATCCGTTTGTGATAATTGCACCATTAACTGGTGAAGTTATTCTTCCAGATGGAGGTGTAGAATCGAAATCCCCGTAACAATTTGTATTTGTTTTGTTTATATAACTTGCTTGTTTGTCAGGAAGGTGGAAGAAGCACATAATACTAGTATTGGTCGAATAGAATGGCCCTTTGTTGTTATCACCTTCATAATCATAATAAAAATTTCCATCTAAAGAATAAGGATTTTGATTAAATGGTATACCCGTTCTTACTCCAGGTCTGCCATCTTCACACTGGGTTTGGCTTGACACGCTATACATACCAAAATGTACATGCTCGTTTTTAGAAACTCCGTTATATTCACATATTGTCCCTAAATCTGTTTGCATAGAGATCAAATCACCTCTAACTAATCCATAATTGAGTGGTCCTAGATCAAAATGCCCTAGTAACAAACACAATCTATTGGTTCCATTATTAGCAATTTCAAAGATGTGCATATCCAGTGAAGTTTCAATATTATCCTTATTGAATGAAAACCTATAAATCAGATCTGTTGGAACAATGACTGTAGTGAATCCTGTAGTATCCCCAGAGCAGTTTTGTCCCGTGCAAAAATCAAATGCGTATTCTTGGCCAATAGAGGAATCGTGATGATAATCACTAATTATTCTACCTGGTCCTTCATAGTAGGGAAACAATAATGGGTTAAACACAAAACTGTCTAAGTTTACTTTTTCTTTGTCTTTCGCAGGGTATTGCTCTGGGGTTCCTATAATATTTAGAGAGGAAAAAAGACTTTCAAAATCATTATTATTTATATTTATTTGTTCTTTGGGTAATAACAAAGAAAAACAATAAACATATCCATTATTAAGTAAACATCTATCTTGAAAAGGATATAATGCTTCGTTATATCCACTTATTTTCCAATAAAATTTATCAGTATTATTGTTTTCTTCTTTGAAGTTTAATTTCTTTTGTTTATATCGTTCATTGATGTATTCTTCAAATAATGAAAATTTTTGTTTCTCTATATTTATTGTTATAGATGATCCTTTAACTGGATTACCCATAGGGTCTGGTACATAATCTGGATTTGTGATCACGATTTTGAACTCGCCATAATAATCTTTTGTTACTATCCATCCATCGGGGATTTCCAATTGGAATTTCCAATATGGATCTACATAGTTATAGTAATGATCTTGAGTTTGAGATTTCGCAGTAGAATTCGCCAGCAACAAGAATCCTGCTAATATCACAATTAAGGAAATTGTTCGTTTCATTTTTTCAGCCCCTTACTGTTAACAAAATAAACAAATGTCATCTAAATAATATCATGAAATCGCATTTTCCTACGAATATATTTGGGATTATTTTCTGTGCTCAAAACTATACCTGATTGATAGCCAAACCGCAGGACTAAATTCATTTGGGAGAAAATTTCGCTGTAGACCGGTTTCGTCCTCATTGAGTGACTCATTATGGTTAAATAGACATATTCAATATTTCTATTCTTTAATCTGAAAAACATTATCATTGGACTAAATGATTGAAGTCCGAACCATGGAGTAAAAAAGGCTTGTTTAGGTAGAACTCGCACGGTCCACCCCGCCCCCAATCCTGCGGTATAATCTGCATAGATTAATCTATAAGAAACCTATGCCAATTCTGCGCCCTAACACCCTCGAATTCTTCTCGCACAGCCCCGAGCAGACCCGCCGCGTCGGTATCCGCCTGGGCAGCCTGCTGAAGCCCGGCCAGCTCATCTGCCTGGAAGGCGACCTCGGCTCTGGCAAAACCACGCTCGTGCAGGGCATCGCCCAGGGCTGGGGGTCCGCCGACCCTGTCTCCAGCCCCACCTACGTCATCATTAACGACTACCGCCACCCCGACGGCACGCACCTCTACCATACCGATGCCTACCGCCTCTCCGGCAGCGCGCTGGATATCGCCGTTCTGGACTTACCCGGCATGCTGGAACACGGCGCGGTCGTGTTGGAATGGGCGGACCTGATCCGGGCGCACCTGCCCGAAGAGCGCCTCTGGATCCAGATGCAGTACATGGCCCTGGAGCAGCGCCACCTGGTCTTCACCCCAAGCGGCAAAGCCTACGAAGGCATTTGCAAAGAGCTGGAAAAAATGATTTTTGGAGCTTCCTGATGCTTTTAGCCATCGACACTTCCACCGATTGGATTGGGCTGGCGCTCTTTGACGGCACGCGCGTCTTGTGCGAACAGACCTGGCGCAGCCAGCATTACCACACCACCGAGTTGGTGCCCGCCATTTCCGAGCTCTTCGCCCGCACCCGAACGCGCCCTGCCGACCTGAGCGGGCTGGGCATCGCGCTGGGCCCGGGTTCGTTCACCGGTCTGCGCATTGGGATGAGCGTGTGCAAGGGCATCGCGCTGGCGCTGAGGCTGCCGGTGGCGGGGGTTCCCTCGCTGGATATCCTGGCGGCCGGGCAGCCCATCTTGCGCCGGCCGATGATTGCCCTGCTGCAGGTGGGGCGCGGACGCTTTGCCTGGGCGCGCTACCTGGCCGCGAACAACCAATGGACGCGCGAGGGCGAGGTGCAGGTCTCGGACGCGCGTGAAATTGCGGCGTCGATTAGCTCCCCGGTGTATGTGTGCGGGGAAATGGGCGAGGAAGAACGCCGCGTCCTCGGGCGCAAATGGAAGACTTCGCGCCTGGCCAGCCCCGCGCAATCTTTGCGCCGCCCGGCTGTATTGGCAGAGCTTGCCTGGCAGCGACTAAAAGATGGCAAAGCGGATGACGCCGCCGCGCTCTCACCCATATACGTGCACACCCTCAGCAACGTCCCCGAATGATGCCCCTCACACCCATCCGTTTGCGCCGGATGACCCACGCCGACCTGCCCCAGGTGGAAGCGTTGGACCGGCTTTGCTTCAGCGACCCCTGGCCGCCGGGTTCGTTTGCGTACGAATTGCGCCCGGACAGCGCTTCAATCTGCCTGGTGGCTGAAAGCAGCGCTGAATCCGGGCAGAGCAGGCTTGTTGGGAATGTAGTCGTCTGGCTGGCCGCGGATGAAGCGCAGGTGGCCACGCTGGCTGTCGCACCGGTATTTCGCGGGCGCGGCATCGCGCGGGCTTTGTTGGCCGCTGCGCTGCTGGAAGCCTGGCAGCTTGGCGCGCGCAAATCCCTGCTGGAGGTGCGCGTGAGCAACGAATCCGCGCTGCATCTGTATTACGGAATGGGATACCAGGCGGTCGGCTTGCGCCCTGGGTATTACCAGGATACGCGCGAGGACGCGCTGCTGCTCACGCTCGCAGAAATCGAGCCTGAAGCTTTGCAAAAGCTGTTAAAACCCACGGAAAGCGATTTTTGAACGGGTAATGGAGTAAAATTCATTCTCGGAGACCCATTTATGTCGGCAGAAGAAAGCTTACAAGACATCCGCGCCCAGGTGCAGCAGTGCAGCGCGTGCCCCTTATCTGCAGGCCGCACGCGCGCCGTTCCGGGGGAAGGCCCTGCCGAAAGCCCAATTATGTTCATTGGCGAAGGCCCCGGCTACCATGAAGACCAACAAGGGCAGCCTTTCGTTGGGCAGGCGGGCAAGTTTTTGGATGAGCTGTTGGCGTGCGCGGGCCTGAAGCGGGCGGAGGTGTTCATCACAAACGTGGTCAAGTGCCGTCCACCCAGCAACCGCGACCCGCAGCCAGAGGAACTGAGCGCTTGCGACCAGTACCTGAACGCGCAAATAGAAGCCATCAACCCGCGCGTGATTGTGACGCTGGGGCGCTTTTCTATGGGCAAATTTATCAGCGACGGCAGGATTAGCCAGATTCACGGGCACCCGCATAAGGTGGAAGGGCGCGTGGTGGTCACCATGTATCATCCCGCCGCGGCGCTGCACCAACCCGCCCTGAAGACCACGCTGCTGGAAGATTTTGGCCGTCTGAAGCAGTTCCTGCAGCAAACAGAAAAACCCTCGACCCCCGAAATAACTCCCGAAGCGCGCAAAGAAACGCCGCCGGAGCAATTAAGTCTCTTTTAGAAAAAATGCACAGAAACCAGGTGAATTATGGTTAAAGATGAAATCATGGAATTGATTAACAAACGCAGAGCCAATATTGCCATCATTGGTTTGGGTTATGTAGGCTTGCCGCTGGCAATCACCTTTGCCAACGCCGGCTTTAATGTGACCGGCATCGACCCCATCCAGGAAAAGGTGGACAGCATAAACCGCGGCGAAAGCTACATTCTGGACGTCCCCAACGCCCAGGTGCGCAAGCATGTGGAAGCGGGACGGCTGCGCGCCACCACCGATTACAGCCTGTTGACCGAGATTGACGCGGTTTCTATCTGCGTGCCCACCCCCCTGCGCAAAACTGGCGACCCTGACCTGTCTTTCATCGCCAGCGCCAGCGAATCGCTCGCGCCGTACCTGCACCGCGGCATGGTCATCGTGCTGGAATCGAGCACCTACCCCGGCACCACGCGCGAGCTGGTGCTGCCCAAGCTGAGCGAGTGCTGCGGCCTGAAGGTGGGCGAGGACTTCTTCCTGGCTTTCTCACCCGAACGCGTGGACCCCGGCCGAACGGACTTCACCACCTACAACACCCCCAAGGTAGTTGGCGGCATCACCCCGGCTTGCACGGAAGTCAGCGCGGCCTGGTACGCCCAGGCGCTGGAAACAATTGTGCCCGTCTCCACCGCGGAAGTGGCGGAGATGACCAAATTGCTGGAAAACACCTTCCGCATGATCAATATCTCCATGGTCAACGAGCTGGCGCAGATGTGCGACCGGCTGGGCATTGACGTCTGGGAAGTGATAGACGCGGCTGCCACCAAGCCCTTTGGCTTTATGAAGTTCACGCCGGGGCCGGGCATGGGCGGTCACTGCATACCGGTGGACCCGCTCTATTTATCCTGGAAGATGAAATCCATCAACTACACCGCGCGCTTTATCGACCTGGCGTCAGAGATTGATTCCAACATGCCGCGTTATGTGGTCACCAAGATTCAAGACGCGCTCAACCGCTACAAAAAGCCCCTGAACGGCAGCAGAGTGCTGGTTCTGGGCGTGGCGTACAAGCCAAACGTGAATGACCTGCGCGAATCGCCGGCTTTCGACGTGATTCACCTGCTGCAGGAAAAAGGCGCGCTGGTTTCGTATTATGACCCTTACGTCCCCGATGTGGATTACGAGTTCGTGCGCATGAGTTCTGAAAAAGACCTGGCTGCTGCGGTGGAAAAAGCCGACCTTGTCGCCATAATCACCAACCACAGCAAGGTGGACTACAACCTGGTCTTCGAAAAAGCCCAGCTGATTTTCGACGCGCGCAACGCGCTCAAGAACATCGCCAAGAAAAGCCCGAAAGTGGTCAAACTTTGATGGCAAGCTACCTGCTCACCGGCGCCGCCGGCTTCATCGGCTCCCGTCTGGCGGACTTTCTGCTGCGCGAAGGCCACCAGGTTTACGGTCTGGACAACCTCAGCCCGGCCTACGACCTGCGCATGAAGCGCTACCGCCTGAAGGGTCTGCTGGAAAACGCCAACTTCCACTTTTTGCAGGACGACATCACCGATAAAGCGATTCTGGAGCGCCTGGATGCGTCTATTCCGCCTGTGGAAGCGGTGATCAACCTCGCCGCTGTCGCCGGCGTGCGCGCCAGCATGAAGGACCCCTGGAGCTACTTGTACACCAACACGCTCGGCGCGCTGAATATGCTGGAATACTGCGCGCGCAAGGGCGTCAAAAAGTTTGTGTTAGCCTCCACCAGCAGCCTGTACGGGGACGAGGGCACACCCCCGCACGCCGAAAGCGCCCCCACCGATCATCCGCTGGCGCCTTATGCCGCCAGCAAGAAGGGCGCCGAAGCTTTCGCCTATGCCTATCACCACCTGTATGGGTTGGATATCTCGGTGCTGCGCTACTTCACAGTCTACGGACCCGCCGGGCGGCCGGATATGGTCATGTTCCGCTTCTGCCAGTGGATCGCGGAGGGGCGCCCGGTGTACGTCACCGGAGACGGCGAGCAATCGCGCGGATTTACCTATGTCGACGACATCGCCCGCGGAACGATGCTGGGGCTTGGTCCAATTGGGTACGACGTATTCAACCTGGGCGGGCACGAGGTCATTACCATTAACCGCCTGATTGGTATGCTGGAAGAACGGCTGGGGAAGAAAGCGGATGTACGCTACATCGCCACCCACCCCGCGGATGTGTTCAGCAACGTGGCGGACGTTTCCAAGGCCCGGGCGCGCTTGGGCTGGGAACCGCAGGTGGGCCTTGAGGAAGGCGTGAGCCAGCTGGTGGCATGGTATCTGCGCGAGCGCGATTGGGCGAAGGACGTGGAGACGCCTTAAAGTCACCTGAAACGCTGTTGTTCTTCGTTTTTGTATCTCATTTATAAGCACAAAAAGCAAAGCCCTCTCCGCACGCCAATATATTGGCCAATGCGCTGACTATGTCTTCGGCGCAGGGGCCTTACTAACTTGAAGTTGAATTTAGCGAGTGAGTAAGGCGGGGGGGCACAAAGACAAATCCAAGATTAGCTTTGCTGGAAGACCGAGATGAAAAGGTGCCTGCCTGTAGAACGGAAGGATCCTTCACTGCGTTCATGATGACCTGATTCAAATTTCGGGCAGCGAGCTTGAATATTCCTGCGAATAATTCCCCTAAGGACAGCCCCGCCCGCCTGCATTTTAGCCGGCGCGCGCATGCGCTATAATAAAAAAGTTCCAAGGTTAATCAAAGATGAAAGCTCCCTTTGTAAGAACAACCTTTTTTCTGCTGCTTGCCGCATCGATTGTCCTATTAGCCTTGCGTCCAAGCAGCGTGCGCGCGCAATCCGAGACCGGATACGACGTTATCGCCGCGGTGAACGCGCTGCGGGCTTCGCGCGGGCTGGAGCCTTACACCGCAGATTCCTGGATTATGGATTACGCCCAACAGCATACGCAGTACCAGGCCGATACGATGACCAGCACGCACATCCATTCAGACGGCAGTTACGCCTGGGATATTGGCTTAAGTGAAAATGTTGCCGCTGGCACGGCTGGTTACATCACTGCTTCTATCGCGGTCAATCAAATCTGGCAGGATTGGGGGCATCTCAAACCGATGATTGGCTATGAGAGCGGTCAGGCCGGCGCCGGGGTTGCCCAGGGCGCGGACGGTAATACTTACTACACGCTGAACGTGCGCGTGGGCGCGCCTGCCGCTCAAAACACACCCCTGCCAGGGCAAACCGCCCAACCGGCGCAAGCCACCGCGCCTTTCATCCCGCTCATCACCAACACGCCCAATCCAGAAGGCATCATCATCCATATCGTCGGACCCGGCGAAAGCCTGTGGGGCATCGCCGTTTCATACGGGGTCACCATGGACGACATCCGCGGCTTGAATGGCATGGCAGCAGCGGAATCCACCATCTACGAAGGGCAGCGTTTGGTCATTCGTACAAACGTGCAGCCGCCGCTCGCGCCAACGCCCAGCGGCGCGCAGCCAACCAGCCTGACGCAGCCGCCCCTGCCGAGCGCCACGCCCACGCCTACGCGCACCCCAACGCACACACCCTTCCCTTCTGCCACCCCAAGCGCGACGCCCGTCACTCCCTTGTCCGCGTTTTGGCAGGGCAGCCTCAGCGGCGCCTTGCTGGCTGGCGCGGTCGGCGCGTTGCTGGGCGCCGGGCTGACGCTGTGGGTGATGCGCATGCAGCAGCGCAAATCGCGGACTGCAGAGCCTGCGGAACAATCTGTTCGGGATGATTCCGAAACCACAAATTCCCAATAAGAAGCTGTCAAGATGAATCGCTCACTTACCTCCACCAACCCAAACCGCTCCGCTCTGCTTATCATTGACGTCCAGCGGGCGATGTTTGCCAAGAGCACGCCCGTTTATAAAGCAGAAAGCTTGCTGGAGAACATCCATGCTCTTGTGAACAAAGCCCGGGCGGCCGGCGCGCCTGTTGTCTGGATTCAACACTGCGATTCTCGCGACCTCGCGCCCAATACGCCTGGCTGGCAGCTGCATCCCGCGCTGGTGCCGGAAGCGCAAGACCTGAAGCTGTTGAAACAAAAAGGCAATGCGTTTGAGGGCACCAATCTGAAGGAGATGCTTGACGCCCGCGCGGTGAAGAGCGTGGTGCTTTGCGGCATGGTGACGCACGGCTGCGTGAAAAACACCTGCCTTGGCGCCCTGGCGGAAGGCTTGGGGGTAACCCTGGCGGCAGACGCGCACAGCAGTTACAGCAAAGACGCCGCCGCGTTGATAGAGAAATGGAACGCGCTCCTGGCCGAGGCCGGCGCGCGCTTGGCAGAAAGCTCCGCAATCCGCTTTATGGAAGAGACGCCTGAAGCCGGCTAGCTATCACAACTTTGAGGAGAAAAACCACAATGACCTTAAGCTCACCGCAAGATATGATGGCAGCAGTCTCAGAAAGCATTAAAGAACGTACTGGCAAAACGCTCGAACAATGGGTGCAGCTGGTGCTGGCAAACTGCCCGGACCCCCTGGACCAGAACAGCGTGCGCAAGTGGCTGAAGAGCGAGCACGGCATCGCGCAAAACACCCAATGGGCGATTGCGGACGCTGCCGCGCGCGCCGCGGGTTGGCAGCGCCCGAGCGAGGAAGAATACGCTCTCAGTCAATACACAGGGAATAAAGCCGCGCTCCTGCCAATCTTTGAAGAATTGCGCGCGCTGCTGCTTGGGTTTGGACCGGATGTGGTGATGGAAGGGCGCGGCACCTATACCCCTTTTGTGCGCAAGCGCCAATTCGCTGCGGTGGCTGCCGCGACCCGCGAACGGGTGGATGTGGGGCTGCGTTTTGTCGCCGCGCCCACAAGCCCCCTGCTGAGCCCGGCCAAAGCCCCCGGCCAGGCCACCCATAAATTGAGCCTGACATCAGTCGCGGATATTACGCCAGAGGTCGAGGCGCTGCTGCGCGCCGCGTATGAGCAAAATGGCAATAAAAAATGATTAACCGGATTTAGCGCGCCATGAAAAAATTCATTTTTCGAATACTGCTTGGGTATGGGATTCTTGCTCTGCTGATGGTAGTAAGCTTCTTTATCATCGGTTACCGCGCCGCTGGCATACAGGGCGGCTGGAATGCGGCAGGCACAGGTCTGCTTTTCAGCATGATGGGGCTCCCTTTGGCTGGGCTGTTGATTGCCCTAAAGTTCTGGGGCGGCTACGCCAGCCGCTGGGGGGAATACAACTACAAAAAAGAGCTGGAAGGCGAAACGAAGGACCGCGAGCACGACCCGCAGCGATGGTAAACAGCAAGATGTCCGCAATCCGCTAAATCCGTCTATAATTGCGGCATGCAGCCCCCAAAAAAGCCTTCCGCGCTCAAAATTATTCTGGTTGTTTTATTGGTTTATGGCATCAGCGCGCTGATTATTGTGCTGCTCAGCTCGATGATTGGTTTTTGGCTGAATGGCAGTGAGGGGGCGTCTTTCGCGGTCGGGATTGGTATCATGATTAATCTGCTGGTTTTCCCGACGGTTGGTTATGTTCTCGTGGCCAGATTGCGAAGTCTGTCAGACACTGCGCAATTGCCACCAGAAGAGCCAACAGAGCCAGACCAAGAGAATAGTTCAGAATCTGAATAAGAAGAGGGTTATGGAACAAAACAGCAACAACACACGCTCGCGCAAGACCTGGCTGATTTACGCGCTGCTCTCGTTGTATGTCTTCATGCTCAACGTTCCTGGTCCGGTCACGAATTACCTGAAGGACGAATTTGGGATGAGTTACACGCTCAGCAGCGTCCATTTTTCGGCGTTCGCGGCGGGGGTGCTGGTCACTGGTCTGCTAGGCGCGTATTTTATTCCGCGTTTTCCGCGCTGGAAAGTAATGGCGTTCGGAGCGCTCGGTTTGGGCGTCGGTGGGACGATCCTGGCTTTTGGCGCGTCTCCAGCAGTCACGATTTTTGGCATCTTCCTCATGGGCTGCGTCGGCACGCTCATCTTGTCCATCTATCCTGCCATTCTGGATGAAGAAATGGGCGCTCGCAGCCCGGTTGGGATTTCGGAAGCCAACACCATCGCGTCTCTCTTTGCTGGAGTCGCGCCGCTGTTGGTGGGGTTCTTAGTGGAAAAAGCTATTGGTTGGCGACCAGCAGTGCTGCTGGTCGCGGCGGCGGCTTTGGCGCTGGGCGCTTGGCTGCTCCTCAGGGTCAGCCGTGCCTCCAGCAGCGCCGCGACGCGACAGCTCAGCCCCGAGCATTCCGGAAGGCTGCCGGGGCGTTACTGGATTTTCTGGCTGGCGCTGATGCTCGGCATCGCGGTGGAGTACTGCATCATTTACTGGGGCGCCGACTTTGTGGAAAAAGTGCTTGGTTTCAGCAAAAACACAGCCACGCAGTCAGTCAGCTTGTTCATGGTGGGGATGATTGTCGGGCGTTTCTTTGGCTCTCGGCTCTTAGAGCGGGTTTCCGCGATGAAATTGCTCTGGGCGTCCATCGCGCTTTCTGTTTTTGGTTTCATTTTGTTCTGGAGCGGCGTGACCCCGCTCTTGGGTATTATCGGGCTCGTCCTGCTGGGCTTGGGCGGGGCCAACTTTTACCCAATCATTGTTTCGCTCGCGATTGCTTCCGCCGGAGCCCTCAAAGCCAAAGCTGGCGCGCGGGCGACTCTTGCTACAGGTACCGCCATTCTGTTCCTGCCGCTGGTGCTCGGGATAGTTTCGGACAAGATGGGCATCCGTCCGGCTTACAGCATTGTCGCGCTGCTGTTCGCTCTGCTGGCAGCCACGCTTTGGTGGGCTAATCGCAATCAAGCGCAGCCCGCCGTTCACGCGGAAGCCTTGGATTGACCATTTACCCGCTTATTTACGATCCTTATTGCTCTTAAAAAAGATGATGGAGAGGAGCTTGGCATGAAAGCATTGTTCATTGGAGGAACCGGCAACATCAGCGGCGCCTGCTCCAGCCTGGCGCTTGAACGCGGCATAGAGCTTTACCTGCTCAATCGCGGGCAGTCGCTCCAGCCCGTACCGGATGGCGCGCGCGTAATCAACGCGGATATCCGCGATCCAAACGCGGCGCGCGCGGCTTTGGGCAGTCTGCATTTTGATGTGGTTGCGGATTTTATCGCCTTCACCCCACAGCACATTGAGACCGACCTGGAGCTTTTTCGCGGGCGCGTGGGGCAGTACTTTTTTATCAGTTCGGCTTCAGCTTATCAAACCCCGCCTGCTACGCTGCCGGTAACGGAATCCACGCTCCTGGATAATCCCATCTGGCAGTACTCGCGCGACAAAGCAGCTTGCGAAGAGCGCCTGGCGCGCGCTTACCGCGAGGAAAAGTTCCCGTTCACGATTGTGCGCCCTTCCCATACTTACAGCGAGGTCTACGTGCCGGTGCACGGCAACTGGACGACCATTGACCGCATGCTGAGGGGACTGCCGGTAATCGTGCATGGAGACGGCACCTCGTTATGGACGCTCACCCACAGCTCGGATTTCGCCAAAGGTTTTGTCGGATTAATGGGCAACTCCCACGCGATTGGCGAGAGCTACCACATCACCTCTGATGAGTGGCTGACTTGGAACCAAATTCACGAAATATTGGCAGGCGCGGCGGGCGTGCAGCCCGAATTGGTGCATATCCCCTCGGATTTAATTGCCGCCTATGACCCCATCTGGGGGGAGAGCCTGCTGGGGGACAAAGCGCACAGCTTTATCCTGGATAACAGCAAAATCAAGCGCGTTGTGCCGGATTTTGTTTGCAGCACGCCCTTTTCCCGCGGCGCCGAGGAGATTATCTCCTGGCACCGCGCTGACCCCGCGCGTCAAAAGGTGGACGAGCACTTTAACGCCATCTGCGACCGCATTTTGGCGGCGTATGCCAAAGCCTGGCCTGAGACCTAAAGAAAAGGAGCGGATTGAAACCGCTCCTTTTCTTATCGTGTGGTCAGCGCCTGAGGAAGGGTAGAAATATGTCGGTAATCAAGACATCATCCGGCAATAATTCAAAAGCGCCAATATCGCAGAGCTTCACGCCGTCCCCGTTGCCGTCAGCTTCCCGAAAGAATACCTCTCCAGGGTTACCAAAGTAGCCGCGCTGGTCAAACTGTCCACAGCCGGCGGGGTTGCCCGCGTCGATTGCGGGACTGCCTGGTTTCAGGAACATCGTGCGGGAGGCGCCGCCATTAAAGCGCAGGCGGTCGAGCCTGGCATCCTGGCTTTTCTTATCCCCGGCGGCATTAAATGCGCACTGATTGGTATTTTCAAGGTTATATCCCAGCGACGAAACCTGTCCTGTCCCGCAGTTTAGCGGCAGATTATTGGCTATGATAGACCCGCGCACATAGAAAATACCAGCCCCACCTGCCATGATTCCACCCGCGCCGCCAGTCGCCTGATTGCTGGCGATTGTTGAAGATTCTATTGACGGCGTACTGTTCAGATTGTAAATTCCAGCGCCTTCGACGGAAGTATTTTGAGCAACGGTGCTGGTGTTAATGTCGGCTATCCCATTCAGGTAGATTCCTCCACCCTTGGAACTGGCGCCGGTGGCTTTGTTATCAGCTGCCAGGCTCCTGCGAAAGTCCATAGACGTGCTCGCGAAGGGTGAGTCAAAGAATACGCCGCCCCCATTACCACCCGCGGTATTCCTGGAAACATCAGTCCACAACACAGTTAAAGTGCCTTGGCTCGAAATAGCACCCCCATTAAGCGCCGCGCTGTTGGATTGAAATAGGCTGCTGTACAACTCGGCCTGAGAGCCCGCAATCACGCACAACGCTCCTCCGTCACTGGGGGAGTAATTATTGAGGAAGCTGGAACGATTGCTGATAAACAGCGAGTTGCCGGATACCCGGACAGCTCCGCCGCAGCCAGTGCTGGGGTTGCCATCTGTCAGGCGCAGGTTGTCCAGTGTAAAGACGACCCCACCGCTCACGTCAAAGTGCCTGGAATTGGCTGGCGCGGTTAATGTGACACGGTTTCCGCCGTCGATGGTGAGGTTATTAGCAACGGTTTTTGTGGCTGCCATCGCAATTGAGACAGGCGTCCCGCCGCAGTCGAATTCTAGCGTCTGCAGCCCCGGAGTATTCAGCGCCGTGTTCAGGCTGCTGCTATTGCAGCTGGCAGGGGTTCCATCGCCAAGTGTTACCAGACCGGATGAAAAGGTGCTGAAGCTTTGTTCAGTTCCAAAATAAGTTTGACCACCCGAGCTGACAAAACGCGCTCGCCAATAGTAAGTGGTGTTAGGCGAGAGATTGAAGGGAGGATCCACCCAATCATCCCAGATATACCAGGCTGTGCCGGGGTTTGGGATGGGAACCATATCTGTTTTCAGGCTGTAATTACCCGATGAGGTTCCCAAATCAAAGTAGGCTGTGCCGGTCTGATTGAAGGTATAGATGTACGCTTGGGATTTGTACTGGTAAGACAAATCGGGGTTCTGGGCAATTTCCGTGGAAGGCGTGGGGTAGATGACAACTGGCGTATTGCTGAACACGAACACGCCAATTTCAGGCCTAAGCCAGGGGTTGTCATTGCCATCCATAGCCCAAACATTCGCGCGGAAGGGGCTGCCTGTCAGGGCAGTAGTGGATTTGACCGGTATTTGAAATTCCCAAAAAGCACCCTGGGGAACTGGCCAGGTGTAGTTGTTGGCAGCATCCGGAGAGTAAAGCGCGAATGCTCCCGGATTGAAAGGAGAAGCCGGCAGTGTCTGCGGGCAGCTGCTGGGAGGGTTGAGCGGGGTACCGCCAGCAAAACAGTAAACTGG
>JAGOML010000042.1:0-15855 GCA_017993575.1 Anaerolineaceae bacterium
ATCCCCTCAGTTTTGTGAAAATAAGATACAATAAGTCAGGAAATTCAAACCACTCCAACGGGTGGTTGTTAACTATGACCCAAAACAAGTTCCCGGAATAAAACCAGGGCAATTTAAGGAGAAAACGAATGAAACATCAGATGGTCATGACCGACGGCAACGAAGCGACAGCGCATGTCGCTTACCGGCTGAACGAAGTAATCGCGATTTACCCAATCACCCCGAGCTCGGGGATGGGCGAATACGCGGATCAGTGGATGGCGGAACGCATCCCGAACCTGTGGGGGACCATTCCCACCGTGGCTCAGATGCAGTCCGAAGGCGGCGCGGCTGGCGCGGTGCACGGCGCCCTGCAAACCGGCGCGCTTTCCACCACCTTTACCGCGTCTCAGGGTTTGCTGCTGATGATCCCGAATATGTACAAGATCGCCGGCGAGTTGACCTCCACGGTCTTCCATATCTCCGCCCGCTCTCTGGCAGCCCAGGCGCTCTCCATTTTCGGCGACCACCAGGACGTGATGGCTTGCCGCCAGACTGGCTGGGCGATGCTCTCCAGCGGCTCTGTCCAGGAAGCTCAGGACTGCGCCCTGATCAGCACTGCCGCCACCCTGCGCGCGCGCGTCCCCTTCCTGCACTTTTTTGACGGCTTCCGCACCTCGCACGAAGTCAATAAAATCGAACGCATCGCGGACGAAGAGCTGCGGGCAATGATTGATGACGAACTGATCATCGAACACCGCAAACGCGCGCTGACCCCCGACGCGCCGGTTGTTCGCGGCACTGCCCAGAACCCGGATGTGTACTTCCAGGGGCGTGAAACTGTAAATAAATACTACGATGCCTGTGTCGACATCGTTGAGCAGGAAATGGAAAAGTTCGGCAAACTGACCGGCCGTGAGTACCATGTGATGGAATACTGCGGCGCTCCGGATGCTGAACGCGTCCTGATTCTCATGGGTTCGGCGGCGCAGACTGCCAGCGAGACCGCGGCGCTGCTTGCCAAGCAAGGCGAGAAAGTCGGCGTGATTTACGTGCGCCTGTACCGTCCATTCTCCATAAAACATCTCATGGCAGCTCTGCCCGCGACGGTCAAGAAAATCGCGGTGCTGGATCGCACCAAAGAATCCGGCGCGCTTGGCGAGCCGCTCTACCAGGATGTGGTCAATGCCGTATCCGTCGCTTTGGATGAGGGCAGCGCGCCATTCCAGCAGAAGCCGGTCATCATTGGCGGACGTTACGGGTTGTCCTCCAAGGACTTCACCCCCGCCATGGCCAAGGGCGTCTTTGATGAACTGAAAAAGGACCATCCCAAGCGCCAGTTCACCGTGGGCATCGACGATGATGTCACCCACCTGAGCATCGCTTACGACCCGACATTTGAGGCGCTTGGCAATGACGTTATCCAGGCTATGTTCTTTGGTCTTGGTTCCGACGGCACGGTTGGCGCGAACAAAAACTCCATCAAGATTATCGGTGATGAGACCGAAAACCACGCCCAGGGCTACTTCGACTACGACTCCAAGAAATCCGGCACAGTCACGGTGTCCCACCTGCGTTTTGGTCCCAAGCCGATCAAAGCCCCTTATCTGATTTCCGAAGGTGAAGCCACTTTTGTGGGCTGCCACCAGGTCAGTTTTGTGGACCGCTTCGACATGCTGAAATACGCCCGCAAGGGTTCGGTTTTCCTCCTCAACAGCATCTATGGTCCCGAGGAAGTTTGGGACACCCTGCCGAAGCAAATGCAGCGCGACCTGATTGCGAAAGAAATCGAATTCTACGTGATTGACGCCTATTCGGTGGCGGAAAAAACCGGCATGGGTCAGCGTATCAATACCATCATGCAGACCTGTTTCTTTGCTATCAGCAAAATCCTGCCCCGGGATGAAGCCATCGCGGCCATCAAGCATTCCATCGAGAAAACCTACGGCAAGCGCGGCGAAGCAGTGGTGAACAAGAACTTCGCAGCGGTGGACCAGGCTGTCGCGAATATGCACAGAGTTAAGCTGCCCACCCAGGTGAGCAGCACCATCGAGCGCCACAGCCCGGTGCCCGCGAATGCGCCTGACTATGTTAAGGAAGTCATCGGCACCATCATTGACCGAAAGGGTGACACGATCAAGGTCAGCCAGATGCCGGTGGACGGCACCTTCCCGACCGCGACCACCAAGTGGGAAAAGCGCAACATTGCCCTGGAAATCCCGGTGTGGGAACCCGACATTTGTATCCAGTGCGCGCGCTGCTCGTTTGTGTGCCCGCATGCCGCCATCCGCGTCAAGCTCTACCCAACCGAACTGCTGGCGAACGCGCCGGCTGAGTACAAATCCACCGCTTCCAAAGCGCGCGAATGGAAAGAAGGCTATTCCTGGACTGTCCAGGTGGCCCCAGAGGACTGCACAGGTTGTGGTCTTTGCGTTCAAAACTGCCCCGGGAAGGATAAAACCGACCCGAACCGCAAGGCAATCAATATGCGCCCGCAGCCTCCAATCCGCGAACGCGAAATGAAAAACTGGGATTTCTTCCTCTCCCTGCCCATGCTGGACCGCACGACCATCTCCACCCATCTCATCAAGAACTCCCAGCTGCTTGAACCGCTGTTCGAGTTCTCCGGCGCCTGCGCCGGCTGCGGCGAGACCCCCTATATCAAGCTTGCCACCCAGCTGTTTGGCGACCGCATGGTTATTGCCAACGCCACCGGCTGTACCTCCATCTACGGCGGCAACCTGCCCACCACGCCTTACTCCAAAAATCTGGACGGGCGCGGTCCGGCCTGGTCGAACTCACTGTTTGAGGATAACGCCGAATTCGGCATGGGTATGCGGTTGACGATTGATAAACTCGCTCAGTATGCCCGCGAACTGTTGGCAAAACATGCCCAGCAGGTAGGCTCCGACCTGGCAGATTCCATTTTGCACGCAAGCCAAAAGTCCGAAGCTGAAATTCAGGAACAGCGCAAACGCGTGAGCGCGTTGAAGGCGGCACTGGAAGGCAAAGCCGACCAGGAGCTCAAGAACCTGCTTTCTGTCGCGGATTACCTTGTGCGCAAGAGCGTCTGGATTATTGGCGGTGACGGCTGGGCTTACGATATCGGTTATGGCGGCCTGGACCACGTGTTGGCTTCCGGCCGGGATGTGAACGTCCTGGTCCTGGATACCGAGGTGTATTCCAATACCGGCGGTCAGTCTTCCAAGGCGACCCCGCGCGGCGCGGTGGCGAAGTTCGCCGCTGATGGACGCGACAAGCCCAAGAAAGACCTGGGTCTGATTAGCATGAGCTACGGCAATATTTACGTAGCGCGCGTGGCCATGGGCGGCAGCGACAGCCAAACCCTGAAAGCCTTTACCGAAGCGGATTCTTATGAAGGTCCTTCGCTGATTATCGCTTACAGCCACTGCATCAACCACGGCATCGATATGTCCAAGGGTCTGGAGCAGCAGAAGCTGGCGGTGAATTCCGGCGCCTGGCCGCTCTATCGCTACGACCCGCGCCTGGCCGTGGACGGCAAAAACCCGCTGCAGTTGGATTCCAAAGCGCCGAGTATCAAGGTGTCTGAATACGCCTATAATGAGACTCGCTACCGCATGCTGCTGCAGTCCGACGAGGAACGCGCGGAAATGCTGATGAAAGCCGCCCAGGCAGACGCGGAACGCCGCTGGTCGCTTTACGAACAGATGGCAGCCATGGATTACTCTTTTGGTGAGAAATCTGAAGAGGCCCCGCAGGCCTAAAGCGCTGACAATCTGCGCCGCAGAGAGGGTTGTGGTTCACCCTTTCAATTGGAAGCAGGCGCGTTAATAAGGTAGAATAAACGATGACGTGTTTGAGTGCGTCATCGTTTTCTATTCCAAAACCCTAAGGAGGAGAAATGGCTGAATTGAAAACAAGCTACCTGGGTTTGCCGTTAAAAAACCCACTAATAGCTGGCGCGTCTCCTTTTTCTGTGCAGCTAGACGTCGTTCGACAGTTGGAAGACAGCGGTGTCAGCGCGTTGGTGATGCATTCCCTGTTTGAAGAGGAAATCACGCATGAAAGCCTGGAGCTTGATTATTTCTTGAATAAGGGCACCGAAAGCCAACCCGAAGCGCAAACTTACCTTCCCGAGCCGCGCAATATTGAGACTGTCGCGGATAAGTACATTGCGCAGCTGCAAAAGATTAAAGCGAGTGTCGAAATCCCGGTCATCGCCAGTCTGAATGGAACGACGCCTGGCGGCTGGGTGCGCCTGGCAAAGGACCTCCAGGCTGCTGGCGCGGACGCGTTGGAACTGAATATTTACACGCTAATCACCGACCCTGCGCTGGCCTCGGATCAGGTTGAAAAGAATTACCTTAGCTTAATCCAGGAAGTCTGTAAACACGTCAGCATTCCGGTCGCGGTCAAACTTTCGCCTTTCCTGACCACGTTGCCGCGTTTTTTGGCGCGCGCTTACAAAGCTGGCGCGGAAGGCTTTGTCCTTTTCAACCGCTTCATGCAGCCGATTTTTGATATTGAATCTCTTGAAGTGGAACGCAAAGCGCGCCTGAGCACCAGCGCTGACCTGGCGCTGCCCGCTCGTTGGATTGCCATCGCATCTTCTCAACTAAAGGCCGACTTTGCGCTCAGTGGTGGCGTGCACAGCCCCGAGGATATGGTCAAAGCAATCATGGCTGGCGCGAAAGTCAGCTACGTGGTCTCCGCGCTGCTCGCCAATGGACCGAAATACGCGGCAAGACTGTTGAATGGTTTAGCTGCCTGGATGGACAAGAACGGTTATGAATCGGTGGAAAAAATGCGCGGCGCTCTGCGGCTGGATAAGATTGATAACCCCGCGGCGTATGAACGCGCGAATTATCTGCGAACGCTGAAATCCTTTGATGAGCGCGTGCTGTAGAAGCATGGCATAGAAAACACAATTGAAAAACGGGAATTATGGGCGTTGTTGACGAGATTAAGGCTCAGCTCGATCTGGTAGATTACATTTCCCAGACTGTAAAACTGCGCCGCACCGGCAAGAACTACATTGGTTTTTGCCCTTTCCACAGCAACACCCGTACGCCTGCCTTTGTCGTCTTCCCGGAAAGTCAGACCTGGCGCTGCTTTGGGCAGTGCAATGAGGGCGGGGACCTGTTTGGCTTTGTGATGAAGAAAGAGGGCTGGGACTTTAATGAAGCTTTGCGTATTCTGGCTGAGAAAGCCGGGGCAACGCTCAGTGCACAGCCGAGACCCAGCGAAGCGGATGCTGAGCAGCGCGGCAATATCATCAGGGTGCTGGACGATGCCGCGCAGTTTTACCGGTCCCAGCTGCTTGAAAGCGAAGCAGGAGCGGCAGCGCTGGCTTATCTGCGGCGCAGAGGCCTGACCGACACGACCATCAAGATTTGGGGATTGGGTTACGCTCCTGGCGGGTGGGATGAACTAACCAGGCATCTCACGCGCAAGGGCTATACCAAGGACCACCTCTTGCGCGCTGGATTGCTAACCGAACGCGATGACGGCGACACCTATGATAAATTCCGCCACCGCTTGATGTTCCCCATCCGGGATACCTACGGAAAAATGGCGGGGTTTGGCGGGCGCGTCTTGAACCCGGATGATGTCCCAAAGTACCTCAACTCCCCGCGCACGGAACTTTTCGACAAGGGGCGGCTGCTTTACGGACTGGACCTGGCGCGTCAGGAAATCCGCAGGACTGAACAGGCAGTCATCGTTGAAGGGTATATGGATGTGATTGGCCTGCACCAGGCTGGTTTTGGAAACGCGGTATCCCCGATGGGCACCGCCTTAACAGAGGACCAGTTCAAACTGCTAAAAAAGTTCACGCGCAATATTGTGTTAGCGTTGGACCCGGATGCCGCGGGTGAGAAAGCAACCCTGCGCGGCCTGGAAACCGCCCGGAAAACCATGGACCAGGACGATCAGCCGACCTTTGACTCACGCGGCCTGCTGCATTTTGAAGGCCGCCTGAAAGCGGACATCCGCGTGACCGCCTTGCCTGGTGGTCAGGATCCGGACGAAATCGCGTTGTCTGACCCGGAAGCCTGGCGGAAAATTGCCTCTGAAGCCAAACCGGTCGTCGTGCACGTCATGGAAACCCTGGCTGCCGCGCAGGACATTAATGACGCCAAGGTCAAACGCGAGATTGCCGCGCAAGTGCTGCCGCTGATTGAGGATGTTGGAGACATGGTGGAGCGCGAGGCCTATCGCCAACAATTGGCACGATTGCTGCGGGTCGATGAGCGTACGTTGGTGCTTGCCAACCCGGTGCAACGGCGCAGCCGCCGCAGCGCGGAAGAACGCGGCCGCACTGGGATTGAGACCAGTTTAAATGCCATCACCGAGAAGGCGCGCAGCAACCGTTTGTTGGAAGAACAGGCGCTGCGCATGCTTGTGCAGCAGCCATATTCACTCAATGACCTCAATAAATCCCTGGGTTTGCTGCGCGTACCGCAGTTTAGTGAAGACGATTTTGTGGAAAGCGACTTTCGGCAGGCTTTCAGGGTGGTGCTCGAAAGCATCCGGCAGGACCAGCTCTCGCCGGAAGATTACCTGGCTGAAAACCTGCCTGATTTATCCGCCGCGGAAGAAAGCGCCGGCATGATAGAAAAAGCGCTGCCCCCCAGCCCGCAAAAACGTCTGGCGGACCAGGTACGAACAGCCTTGCGCATCAAGCGCAGCCATCTGGAAACTCGCATCCAGGAAATACTGTTTCTGCAATCGGAATTGGAGGAGAAACGCTATTCTGATGAGGAAGCAGAAGTCTTGCTGACAGAACTGATTGTTCAGCGAAGAGTGCTGGATGAGGCGATGAAATCCAAGCTTTCTGGCGGCGATGGCCAAGAGGAACGTAAACCCAGGCGAAAGCTTGTGATTAAGGGGAAATGATTTATGGACGATAATATCCAGTTTGAGGGAGATGACGAAGAAAAGTTCGATGATGAGGGTGACACCCAGGAGAATCTCTCCGCCGCGGAAGTTTATATACCGGAAGAGGAAAGCGGCAGCCAGACTGAAGAGCCCATTCAGCTTTACTTGCGGGAAATAAACCGCAGCCGCCTGTTAGAATCCGAAGAAGAGTTTCAGCTGGCCATCTGTATACAGGCCGAAAAATACCTTCACCTATTCCTCAAATCTGATGATACGCTGAAATTATCCGGCCTGTACGCCTCCATTTTGCTCATGGCGGAAAAAATACGCTCGGCTGCAGAAGCGGTCAGCTCGCCCGCGCCTGATTTCGCGCGGGTCTTAGCGGAAGCCGCAGCATTGAGGAAGAACTACCTGGAAGCGCTGCCTTCATATACCCACAGCTTCTTGAAAGATGAGCGCTGGAAACAGGACGTTGAGTGGCAAAACCTGGCCAAGTTTTTATGTTCCTTGCTCACCGCGGCCTATTTATTGCCCAGGCAGTTTTTGACCACTGCCGCTGAAATCACCGGGAAAATTGGCAGATTACCCGTTTGGGATGAGGTATCGGAAGCTCAACCAGGGGATGAAGAAATGCAGGCCAGCGCCAGGCAGGTGCGTGAGATTGCCAGGTTAGCCCGCCGCGACCTGGTCGAATACAATCTGCGCCTGGTGGTGAGCGTGGCTAAACGCTACACCGGCAGAGGAATTAACATCGAGGATCTCATCCAGGAAGGCAACCTGGGTTTGCTGCGGGCAGTGGAGAAGTTTGACCCGGCGCGCGGATTTCGTTTCAGCACTTATGCCACCTGGTGGATAAGGCAGTCCGTCAGTCGTCATATCCTGGAATACGCGCGAACCATTCGCATCCCGGTTCACATGGTGGAGTCTATAAGCAAGTTGATTAAGGCTCAGCACGCATTGGTTCAGGAGCTGGGTCGGGAACCGAACTTCTCGGAGATTGCGGTGGCTTCTGGATTGATGGCGCCAGAAGATGAACTTGAAATCCGGCGGCACGCCTATGCGCGTGAAGCATTGCCCGCGGATCTGCTGCGGCGCTGGGATGACGCCACAGAAAAAGTGGAACAAATTCTAAAGACGAGCGAAGAACCGGTTTCATTGGAGAGCCCGGTTGGTGATGAAGAAAACAGCACCCTGGGGGATTATATCGAAGACGCGGACGCGCCAGAACCGATGGAAGCTGTCATTCTGGAGAGCCTGCGGGAAAGCGTGCGCCAGTCTCTGGATGACCTGACTGATAAAGAGCGTGAGGTTTTGGAACTGCGTTTTGGCTTGGTCGACGGCGTGTACCATTCACTTGAAGAAGTCAGCGAAAAGTTTGGACTGACCCGCGAACGCATCCGCCAGATTGAAAGCTCGGCCTTGCGAAAGCTGCGGGACCCCCGCCGCATGAATTCTTTGCGGGATTTTTTCCAAAGCTCCTGAATCTTTTCCCCTCACGGAACAAACCAAAAAAAGAGCCCGGGGTCACCGGGCTCTTTGTAAAGCTTATCTCCTGCCGCGGCAGCCGCGCATGGGACCTCTCCCCGTCTGGTAGGTCTCCAACTTTTCGGGTGTCATCACCTGGGGTTCATAAACCTCATTGGTGAGATTCTCAAGCCCGCGCACGAACGCGTTCAGGTGCATGGTTGAACCCATGAGCAGGCGGCGGTACGCGCGCTGTACATCCGCGTGGGTGCTTTCTGAGATGGCTTTTTCAAGGTCAAGGATATCCAACTCCTCGATGTACGCGCCGACCCTCAGGGCTTCTTCTTCGGATTCCGAACCTCTGGCGACCAGGTCATCATAGAGCTGGTCGAATTCGGGGTCTCCGAACTCGCCTTCAGCAAGCTGGTCAAGGTCTGAACTGATGCCATAGTCGCCCAGGAGGGCTGACATCTGGTTGAAATGATGGGTTTCGCTCCGCGCGATGCGCTGGAAGGGGGCAGTATCCCATTTTTCGTACAGCGCCAGATAAACATCGTGGGCAAGTTTTTCCTCCGCGGCCATGCGCAGGAGGGTGGCGCGTTCTGCTTCGCTAAGATCCTCAGGGGTGTCGGTCTGCGCACTGGCCGGCGCAACAACTGCGCTTAAACCCACAGCAGCCAGTGCAAAAGCCAGGCTGAGCAGTAATATTTTCGTGATTGTTTTCATTGTTTGCTCCATTTCGTTATAATGAGGAAAATCCTCTGTTCTTAATTTATCAGACGCACATTGATTTTCAATATATTTTTTATGAAGAAATTGTGAAGATCCCGTGGGTATCCAGGAGAAGCAGCAGTTATGACAACTCATGCATTGGATAATGAGATAAATCCCGGGCAATTGCCTCTTTATCAGCGGATTTACCTGCTTGTTAAACAAATCCCAGCAGGAAAAGTGGCGACTTATGGTCAGATTGCACGCATGGTCGGGGGCTGCTCGGCGCGCATGGTGGGTTTCGCCATGAGCGCGCTGCGCGATGGGCGCGACCCGGAAGTCCCCTGGCAACGGATTATCAACGCGCAGGGGCGCATCAGCCTGCACGGCATTGGCTCCGCGGAGCAGCGCTTCCTTTTGGAGGATGAAGGGGTAGTTTTTGACGAAGCAGATCGCGTGGATTTCGACCTTTACGGTTGGGAGGGGTGAGGTCTTATGGCGTTCTGCCGCAAAGGAGCATCAGAGTGACAATCACAGAATCTCCGCTTTCGCTCACCTTTCACGCGCTTCTGGCTGACTTTTATGGGCTGGTAGTACCCTGGTTGGAACAAAACGAGGAGAGGTACGCGCTTCCCTTAGGTCTTTGCCAACGCTTACAGCACAGCGCGCAAGCCGACCAACACAAGCCTTTGTTGGTAAGCGTCAGCTCGGAGGCCGGCAAACCGCGCGCGTCCGCGCTGCGCATAGGCGCGCACTACCTGATTGTGCAGTCAGAGCCCTTGTGCGAACAGGCTCTGGAGCTGCTTGCGCATTCTCTTGCGGAGCAGGGCATTGTTCTGCCGGGGGTCACTGGCGTGTCGGAAGCGAGCGATTGCTTTGCCCGCTTCTGGGAAGCCCGCACGGGAACCCAGGCAAAACTGGAAACTTGCCAACGGGCTTACGCTCTAAGGGAGCTAAACCCACTGCGTCAACCCGCGGGGTCTATGGAACCAGCGCAGCCCAGACACGCCCTGCTCATTTTCGCGGGGATCAACAAGATGATTGCGGAAACGGCATCCGGGAACCAGGCAGCCTGGACGCTGCAGGACGTCAGCGCTTGCATTCATGATGGGGTATGCTACTTGTGGGTTGCGGGGAATGAGGTGACATCGATGGCTTTCTTTAACCGTCCCACGCGGCGCTCGATCGCGATTAGCGGGGTTTACACCTTTCCCTCAAAACGCGGACAGGGTTATGCAACCGCGCTGGTGGCGGGGATGTGTGGGCAGGCGCTGGCTGACGGGCGGGAGTTTGTCACGCTATTCACCGATAAACAGAATCTGGTCAGCAACGCTGTCTATCAGCATGTTGGCTTTTACCCGGTGTGCGATTACCATCAGTATGCATTTTCGCGCCTTTGAACTGGGAGACGAACCTGCGAACCGACGTGAATCAAACAGTGGGGAGCGGGTGTAAAGGATTAAATGAAAACCATTGGAGCATTTGAACAGCGCATTATTGAGGACGAAGCTGCGGCAGCAGGCACCCCAGCGGGCGTTTTGATGGAACGCGCCGGGCGCGCGCTGGCGGAGCGGATTATTGCTCTTCAGGCAGAGCGTGGGGGGCCGGTCAGCATCCTGTGCGGGGCGGGAAATAATGGCGGTGACGGCTACGCGGCTGCCTTGTGTTTGCATGAAAAAAACGCAGCGCTGCAAGTCTTTGAAGCTGAAAGCGCAGCTGAGGGATGCGGAACAGACGCGCAGGCTATGCGCGCTGCTTGTCTTGAACTTGGCATCCAACCAATGCTTTTCAGGGATTACACACCTGAGCCTGGCATTATCCTGGATGCTGTTTTTGGGAGCGGTTTTCGCGCGGATCGACCGGTTAGCGAGGAATTCAAGCAGCTGGTCTCGAAGGTGTTGGAAGCCCGCGCGCGCAAACAAGCTTTTGTGCTCAGCGCGGATGTTCCTTCTGGGGTGCAGGCAGATAATGGGGCAGTCAACGCCGAAGCCGTGATTCAGGCGGATGAGACCCTGTGTTTCATCCTGCCAAAGACCGGGGCTTACAGCTACCCCGGTCGCAAGTTTGCCGGCCGGGTGGCTGTGAACGACCTTGGATTAAGCGAGGAATTCATCCACGAGGTTTGGGAAAAGCACTTTTTCTCTTCGCCCTCCGTGATAACGGAAAACGAAGTGCGCGCTTGGCGCCCAGCGCGCCCCATCGACGGCCATAAGGGCAGTTTTGGCAGGCTGGCAGTATTGGCCGGCAGCGTGGGGCTGGCTGGCGCGGCGGTGCTCTCCGCGCGCGCAGCGGAAATGGGAGGGGTGGGCTATGTTGATCTGCTGGTGTCGGGGCAGATTTACCCGGCTGTGTTGGCAGCTGTGCCATCAGTGCTGAGTTGTCCCCTGCCGCAGGCAGAGTTTGCAAAGCTTTCGCTCTGGCGTGAAAAACTGCGGAACTGCAGCGCGGCGTTGGTCGGGCCTGGGCTGGGCAAGGATCTTGACCCAACGCTGCTTTGGGCGGCCATCTCAGAAGCCCCACGCCTGTTGTTAGACGCGGACGCGCTGAATTTGTTGGCGACCCCAGAAAACCTGGAGCCCGGACGAGCGGCTCTCATAAATCGGGTGAATCGCGGCCTGGAACCGGCGGTGCTGACACCGCACCCAGGCGAATTTGGCCGGCTTTACCCGCAGTACACGCAAATCGTCACCCAGGATCGGCTTGCCAGCGCGGAAGCGCTGGCACAGATGACCGGCAGCGTGGTAGTGCTAAAAGGCGCGGGCACCGTCACAGCTTTCCGACTTGAGGACTGCCCCTGCGAGCTGTGGATTAACAGCTCCGGGAACGCTGGCATGGCCAAAGCCGGCTCGGGGGATGTGCTATCGGGTCTGTTGGCATCTTTTCTGGCGCAGGGCTTGCCTCTCCATGAGGCGGTGCTGTCCGCGGTATACCTGCACGGGTTGTCGGCGGATTTGCGCGCCGATAAACTGACTGAACGCGCCCTGACGCCAGAAGATATTCTCGCAGGTCTGCCCGCGGCTTTTCGGCAAACGGGCTGGGATAAATAACCGCCGCGCCTTTTTTTAGCTTACAATAAGCTGCGATGCGCTTACAAATTGTCACGCAAAAAGACGAAATTCTGCCTTATCTAAGGGATGAATCCAATTGGACGGGTTCAGCTGAGGGCATCTCGTTTCCACAGTCCGAGGACGAAATTCGCGAAGCGCTCTTGTTCCACGCGCAACGCCAAACGCCTATCACAGTTCAAGGCGCGCGCACTGGTATCACGGGTGGGGCGGTTCCTCATGGCGGGCAGGTCATTAATCTGAGCCGCTGCAACCGCGCGTTGGGGATGGCTTGGGATGAAGGAAAGCAGCGTTTTTTGCTGACTGTCCAGCCGGGCATGCTTTTCAGTCAGGTGCAAAAAGGGCTGGCGGATAAAGCGTTCAACACCGAAGGCTGGAGCAGAGAATCCCTGAAAGTTTATCGGCGTTTCTGCTCTGAAGGCGGCTGGTCTTTCACGGCGGATATCACGGAGACGTCGGCTTCCATAGGGGGCATGGTCTCCACCAATGCTTCTGGGGCAAAGTCGTATCTCTATGGGCCGATGCGCGCGCATGTGGAAGGAGTGCGCGTGCTGCTGGCGGATGGAAGAGCTTTAGCGCTGAGGCGCGGAGAGCAGTTCGCGCGTGCTGGTAATTTTCGGCTGCGGTTGGAGGATGATACTTATATTGAGGGCAAGCTTCCCACCTACCGCATGCCAGCCGTAAAAAATGCTTCGGGTTACTATATCAAACCGGATATGGACCTGCTCGACCTTTTTATTGGCTCGGAAGGAACCTTGGGGATTGTCGCGGAGATTACTCTCGCGCTCAGCAAAACTCCCGCGCGCGCCTGGGGACTGCTGGCGTTTTTTTCAGAAACCAAGCGCGCGCTGCAGTATGTACAGGCGCTTAAACTGCTGGGAGGGGCGCAAAAACCAGCCGCTATTGAATACTTTGATCGGGCTTGCCTGAATATGATTCGCAGGGAACAGATGGAGGCGCATTCCCATAAAGGGCTGCCATCGTTGCCCGCGGCAGAGGGCGTTTATGTTGAATTCCATCAGCCGGCTCAAGTGGATGTAGACGCCCGCGCGCTGCAGATGCGGGTAATGCTGCAGAACGCTGGCGCGGACCCGGCCGAGACCTGGCTGGCCGTCACCCCGCAGGACCTTGAAAAACTGATCAGTTTCCGGCACGCGGTGCCTGAAAGCATCAACCGCATCATCGCGGAACGCAAACGCGAGGACCCAACGCTCACCAAGCTGGGGACGGATATGGCGGTGCCCGATGACAGGCTGGACTGGGTGCTGCGCCTGTACACAGAATCCCTGGACAAGCTTGGGTTGGAAGGGTTGAAATTTGGCCACATAGGGGATAACCACCTGCACGTGAACATCCTGCCCACCGACGTGCAAGACTACCTGCGGGGAAAGGCGCTGTTCCAGGAGTGGGCGCGCCAGATTATCAACGCTGGGGGTACCGTCTCCGCGGAACACGGCATTGGCAAATTGAAAATCGCGCAGCTCTCGGAAATGTACGGGGCGCTGGCTATCGCTGAAATGCGCGCGCTTAAGCGCTGCTTTGACCCATTGGGAGCGCTCAATCCTGGCACCATGTTCACAGTAGAGGAAAACGCATGAGCCTGGAGATTGTTGTTTGCGTAAAACAAGTGCCTGCCAGCACGCGCGTGCGGTTGAACGCGGCGACCAACACAATCATCCGGGAAGGGATTGAGATGATGCTCAATCCGTTTGACGCTTACGCTCTGGAGGCAGCCCTGCGTATTAAGACCAGCATGGGCGGACGCGTGACTGTTATCAGCATGGGCATACCCAGCGCCGCGGAGATATTGCGCTTTGCGCTCGGTTTGGGCGCTGACCGGGCGGTTCTACTCAGCGATAAACGCTTTGCCGGAGCGGACACACTGGCAACCGCGTATTCGCTCGCGGCCGCTGTGCGCAAACTTGGCACCTGGGACTTGATCTTTTGCGGCCGGCAAGCCGTGGATGGAGATACCGCGCAAGTGGGGCCGTCTTTGGCGCAAAAATTGGGCATTCCGCATCTGACCGCGGTCAGCCGCCTGGAATTTCTGAGCCCGCAGCGGATACTCTGCGAAAAAATGACAGACGAAGGCTATCAGGAAGTCGCTATGGAACTTCCCGCGCTTCTGACGGTCGTTAAGGAGATCAACACGCCGCGCTTCCTCAGCCTGGAAGGTTACCTGGAGACTCTCGGCGCGGTGGTTGAAATCTGGGGCGCGGATGACCTGGATTTGGATCCAAGCCGGATTGGGTATGACGGCTCTGCCACCTGGGTGATGTCCACTGCCGCCGCTGAACGCTGTAAAAACGGTAAGGAGATTGACGGCTCACCGCAGGAAGTTGCCGCCAAAATTCTGGAAACGCTTACGCAACAAGGCTGGCAGAGTCTGACAAGCGAGGACAGGCATGAGTGAAATCCGGGTGGTGACAGAAAAGTGCACTGGCTGCCGACTGTGCCTTCCAGCCTGCCCTTATGGTGCCATCAGCATGAGCGGAAAAAAAGCGCTTATCTCAGCTGCCTGCGTTTTCTGCGGCGCGTGCGTGCCGGTTTGCCGCTTTGACGCGATAGAACTTTTCACCGAAAAGCCCGCGTGGGATGAAGCGCCGAGCAGCAGCGGCATCTGGGTCTTTGCTGAACAAGTGGACGGTAAAGTAAAGCCAGTCGTACTGGAACTGCTTGGTGAGGCGAGCGCGCTGGCGCGAAAGAAAGCGAGCAAGATAACAGCTGTCTGGTTAGGTCCAGACGCGCCAGACCAGCTGCAGTGCCTCATCGCGCAGGGGGCGGATGAAGTCATCGCGGTTACGGACGCGCGCCTGGCAGAGCGTGATGAATTGCTTTATCCCCAGGTTCTGGCGCGTTTGGCTGTGACCTATAGACCCGAAATATTTCTGGTTGGAGCGACAGGTTTTGGGCGTTCCATCGCGCCGCGCGCGGCTTCGGCGCTGGATACCGGACTCACAGCTGACTGCACACGCCTGGACATCGACCCACAGAGCGGTTTGCTCTTGCAGACCAGGCCGGCTTTTGGAGGAAATCTGCTTGCCACCATTCTTTGCCGTACGCGCAGGCCGCAGATGGCCACTGTGCGGCCAAAAGTGATGCAGGCCTTGCCAGCGGATTATTCCCGCTCTGGAAATGTGCGCATGGAAAGCATGGACCTGAGCGGCATGGCAGGCTTGTGTATTGAATCCACCCACGTAAACAGGGAGGACGGTCCAGGTCTGGATAACGCCGAAGTGGTGGTTGGGATTGGTCGTGGGATAGGCAGCGCGCGCCAGGTGAAGCTGTACAAGCATCTGGCAGCGGCGCTGGGTGCCGGGCTGGCGGCTTCGCGCGCGGTGGTGGATTTGGGTTGGGTCGATTATTCGCATCAGGTCGGGCAGACAGGCATCACGATAGCGCCCAAGGTCTACCTTGCATTTGGCATTTCAGGGTCGGTGCAGCATATGGCTGGTTTGTCGGAAAACACGCATCTGGTTGCGGTAAACAAGGACAAAAACGCCCCGATTTTTGCTGTGGCGGATGAACGCGTTCGGGCGGATTGCAATGAGGTAGCGGCTGCGCTGCTGAGGCAGCTTGGTGGGGATGCTGCGAGAGAATAGCTCTGCGGTTTATTGGCGAGCTGGATTTTCTACCTAATGCGCTGCGAGGTATCCTGTACTTTTAGAGTGTCATGGTGAGGCCTTCTATCGGTCATCGCGAGAAGCGGAGCGACGTGGCGATCTGCCTTGAAGCCCTGCTAAGTCATCCTGAACGCAGTGGATGATCTTGTCTC
>JAGOML010000093.1:0-3245 GCA_017993575.1 Anaerolineaceae bacterium
TGGGCTCGCGCAGATAGTTTTCCGCGAGCTGCACGATGCGTTTGGGCAGGGTAGCGGAAAAGAGAGCGGTCTGACGTTCCGCCGGCGTCTGCGCCAACAGGCTTTCCACGTCCTCAATGAAGCCCATAGAGAGCATTTCGTCGGCTTCGTCCAACACCACAAAGCGTACGGCGCTCAGGTCCAGGCGGCCGCGTTTTGCCAGGTCCAGCAAGCGCCCGGGCGTGCCGACGACGACATGGGCGCCCCTGCGCAAACCAGATAATTGCTCGCTATAGGCAGTGCCGCCGTAAATGGCGAGCACGTTAACTTCAAGGTACTGACCCAGAGCCTGGGTCATCTCCGCCACCTGCAGGGCAAGCTCGCGGGTTGGGGCAACAACCAAAGCCTGCGGTAATCTGGCGGCTGGGTCCAGCTGCTGGAGGATAGGAATGGCAAAGGCGGCGGTTTTGCCGGTGCCGGTTTGGGCTTGCCCGGTCACATCGCTGCCGGCCATCATCAAGGGAATAATTCCACGTTGGATGGGTGTCGGCTGGGTGTACCCCAAGGTCTTAACGGCGTGCGCCAATTCCGGGCGCAGATTTAAACTATCAAAATTCTCATTCACGTTAAACGCTTCAGTCATCAAAACTCCTGTGTTTGCTTGCGCGGCAGAAAACGCTCTGGGTACCAGAGACCGTATTACCGCAGATTAATTTTCACTCAGGGGGATGTCTTGATGATTCCGCAAAACGTTTTATTACAGCCGGGCGGCTCCTCGCGGTGCCACGCCTCCCAACAAAATGCCCGGGGATGAAACCCGGGGCTCAGATTGGAACGTCCAAAACACACACCCAAATAAAAGCTCTCACCATGAGAGCCGCAAAAGTATAACATACTTTCCGCGTTGGCAAGGGGCAGTTTAAGGCTCACAGGAACCACGCCCGCGTTTGGCCACAGGAACTTTGAACTTCCTGCGCGCGGATAGAAAGGCTGTTTTGATAAGTTTTAAGCTCCGCCCCAATTCCGGTATAATTCTTATAACAGAGCAGGAATAAAAGGAACTATGCCGCAGGATAAACTGTTCTTTGGCCCCGAAGAAGACTACGACCCCGACCTGGTGCACGTGCTGGAAGAAAATATTCGCACCAGCTTTGAACTGCAAAAAAAAGCTCGCCAGCGGCGCAGCTTTGAGCAAAGGCTGTCTGACCGCGTCACCAGCATTGCTGGCCGCTTCAGCTTTCTGTATTTTCATCTTGTCCTGATCGTATTTCACATTCTGATAAACAGCGGCTGGTTCGGCAACCAACCCTACGATCCTTTCCCTTTCAGCATGCTAATCGGTTTCGTTAATATCGAAGTGCTCTTCCTCAGCACCTTCATCCTCATCTCTCAGAACCGCGATGAAGCGGAAGCGGACCGACGAGCGGAGCTGGACCTGCAAATGAGCATGCTTAACCAGTACGAAATTACGCGCATCCTGAAAATGCTGGATGAGCTGGAAGCCCGGCTTGGAATCCAAAACCATGACGACCTGGAGCTGCAGAAACTGAAAGAACACGTCTCCCAGAAAGACGTCCTGCGCGAGATTGAGATGGTCCAACAGCAAATCGAAAAGATTAGTGAGGATTAAGCCGCCGTGGATGACAAAGCCCAACCCCACAGAGAGACACCTCCCCCAGACCCGATGAGCAGCATGGACTTTCTGACCTTGAACATGCTCGGTTTGAGCGAGGCGGAGCTGCGCGACCTGCTCAGTCCGGAAGAGTTGGCCGCGTACCGCGCCTTCCTGCGCCGAGATGCCGCCGACCTGGATTCAGGCCTATAACCACCCCATGGAGTTTTGCGCAGTGTCTTGCTTCATATGCGCCAACGCGGGCGGAACGTCTATGTGAAGGAAGCGAGTATAGCGCTTACGCAGAAATCGCGCGTAAACCGCGATACTTTAGGAAAAATGAAGTTTTCAGCGTTTCAAAGGTATAATTACTGCACCTTTTCATCCCCATATCACTTCTAGGAGGAAGCGCTTTCTGGTGCTGGTTGTCCTGATTGCTGGTTTATTGGCTGGCTGCGCGGGGCAAAAAACAGAATCTGTGCTCGACAAGATTAAGGCCGATGGTAAGGTTGTTGTCGGCACCTCCGCTGATTATGAACCTTATGAATTCGTTGACGAATCGGGTAAATTTACCGGTTTTGATATCGAACTGATGACGGAAATCGCCAAGCGGATGGGCGTGGAGTTAGAGTGGACCGACATGCCTTTCGACAGCTTGATTGCCGCTGTTCAGGAAGGCAAGATTGACATGTCCATCTCCTGCTTCAACTATACAGAGGAACGCGACGCTCAGGTGGACTTCTCTGACGCGTATTACACATCGGAAGACGCGTTCCTGGTGGCGGAAGTATTCGCCAGCGCGATTGCCGACCCATTGGAAGTGGCCCAGTACAAAATTGGCGTGCAATCCGGCACAGTGCAGGATGATTGGGTGACAACAGAACTGGTGGACACCGGTCTGATGCCCGAAAGCAACCTTTCCCGATACGAACGCGTGGACCAGGCTGCCCTTGACCTGCAATCCGGCCGCATTGACGTGCTGGTGGCTGATTCGGTGCCGGCAAAGGCAATTATGCAGCAGCAAGCCGGGCTCAAAATTGTCTATGAGGGCATGCTCTACACCGGTCCGATCAACATCGTGCTCCCCAACGGGGATACTGCCCTGCAGGCGGAAATCAATCGAATCATCAAAGAACTCCAGGGCGAAGGTTTCATCGACGCTCTGGCTCAAAAATATTTTTGCGAGTAACACCTTCTTAAAGGGGATATCCGCGTCGGGTATCCCCTTTCTTTTACTGTTGGTAAACAACTAATTACGGAGACGCACAACCGGTGGATTTTGGACGGTTTATCCAGTACATCGCCTCAGGCACCGCCTTCACGCTCGGCGTTACGCTGATTGCGCTCCCGTCCGGATTGCTGATCGGATTGGTGCTGGCTTTCGTGGCAGTTTATGGGGGCAAGCTGGCGGGCAAAATCATGGACGTGTACAGCACAGTCCTGCGGGGTATTCCCCCAATCGTGCTGCTTTTCATCCTCTATTTCGTCATGTCCGGCGCGGTAAACCTCTCGCCATTCTGGGCGGGTTCCATTTCGCTGGGAATTATCAGCAGCGCCTATCAACTGGAAATTTTTCGCGGCGCGATTCTTTCTGTTAGCGGTGAACAAATGATGGCAGCCCGGGCGGTTGGATTGTCCAAAATGCAGGCCATCC
>JAGOML010000043.1:0-15142 GCA_017993575.1 Anaerolineaceae bacterium
AAGAATTTTCTGTTACCCTGCATTTTCCCGAGGTAATCTAATAAACATGCCCCAACACCCACGATTTTTTGCACATAAGTCTGGAGTCTCCCACGCGAAACGCCGTGTATAAGTTTTTCGCCTCCGCATTTTTTGACTCCGCTGACCAACAGCGATACGATTACAGGATGAACATGTCTGAAACGCAAAACCGCAGGCTATCCCCCGAACGCCAACAAGCGCTGTTGGACCTCTTGCATGGTCGCTTTGAGCAGCACAAACTCCGCCATGCAGATATCGTCTGGCCAGAAGTGCATGCACGGCTGCACTCCCAACCCGAAAAGCTGTGGACGCTTGAGCAAATGGAAGTCAGCGGCGGAGAACCGGATGTAGTTGGCAAAGACGTAGGAACCGGGGAGATCGTCTTCGCCGACTGCTCCGCGGAAAGCCCGGCTGGGCGCAGAAACCTGTGTTACGACCGCGCAGCCCTGGACGCCCGGAAAACCGCAAAACCCGTAGGCTCCGCGCTTGAAATGGCTGAAGAGATGGGCGCCGCAATCCTGACTGAAGAGGAATACCGCAAGCTGCAGTCCTTAGGCGAATTTGACCTGAAGACTTCCAGTTGGATCCTTACGCCGGAGGGCGTGCGCAAGCTGGGCGGCGCGCTCTTTGGCGACCGACGTTACGGGCGGGTTTTTTTCTATCATAATGGCGCGGAATCATATTACGGCGTGCGCGGTTTCCGCGCGTCCGTGCGGGTGTAAAGAATATCCAAATAAATTTTTAGTAATTGCCTGCAGCAAGACCACAAGGAAGGGGAAGAATTATCTTAGCAGGGTGTTTATTTTGTCGCGCGTTAGCCAATCCGCTCCTTTGCTAGCTTATAATTAGCGCGTCAGCCGAGGAGGAATTCACCATGCAGCCTATCCCAGACCTTATCCGCCAGATGACGCTTGAAGAAAAGGCCGCGCTTTGTTCAGGGCAGAATTTCTGGTTTCTGAAGGCATTGGAGCGGCTCGAAATCCCTGCAATCATGCTCACCGACGGTCCCCACGGCCTGCGCAAACAAGCCGGTGCGGCAGACCATGTCGGGCTAAACCAAAGCGTGCCAGCCACCTGCTTCCCGACCGCCTCCGCGCTGGCAGCCACCTGGAACCGCGACCTGGTCTTTCAGGTCGGTCAAGCTCTGGCAGAAGAATGCCTGCAGGAAAGAGTCAGCGTCATTTTGGGACCTGGCGCCAACATCAAACGTTCCCCCCTCTGCGGCCGCAACTTTGAATACTTTTCCGAAGACCCTTTCCTCAGCGGGGAGATTGCCAAAAGCCACATCCTCGGCGTGCAATCCCTGGGGGTCGGCACATCACTGAAGCATTTCGCGCTGAATAACCAGGAGCACCGCCGCATGACCACCAACTCCGTGGTAGATGCGCGCGCTATGCGCGAAATCTACCTGGCCGGGTTTGAACGGGCGGTGAGAGGCGGGCAGCCCTGGACCGTGATGTGTTCATACAACCGCCTGAACGGCACATACGCCTGTGAAAACAAAGCGCTGCTCACGGATATTCTCCGGGAGGAATGGGGCTTTGAGGGGCTGGTCGTCACCGATTGGGGCGCGATGAACGAAGTTGTCGAGGCTGTGCGCGCGGGCACGGACCTGGAAATGCCGGGCGTGGAAAACGGCAACACCGAAAAGCTCATCGCTGCCGTACGCTCCGGAGACCTCGAAGAAACCCTACTTGACCGGGCCGCAGCACGCGTGTTGGCGCTAATTCAAAAATCCAGTGATGGCTTTCGCCCCGCCTTCTCGTATGACCAAGCAGCCCATCACGCTCTGGCCAGGCGAACTGCTGCTGAAGGCGCGGTGCTGCTAAAAAATGAAGGCGGATTGCTCCCGCTGGAGGGTACGGGCAAAATCGCGCTGATTGGCAGGTTTGCTAAAGAACCGCGCTACCAGGGCGCGGGCAGCTCGCTTATCAACCCTACCCACCTGGAAAACCTGTACGAGGAGCTCGCTAAACTCATCGGGGAAGAGCGCCTGATTTACGCGCCTGGATATACCGCAAAAGGCCAGACGGACGAAGACCTCCTGCGCGAAGCCCACGCAGCCGCCAGCCGCGCGGAAACTGTTATCCTGTGCGCCGGCCTGACTGACCTGGACGAAGTGGAAGGGCTGGACAGGGAACACATGCGCCTTCCTGAAGGTCACAACAGGTTAATCGCGAGCCTTTCCGCAGCCCACCCGCGCTGCGCTGTGGTCCTCAGCAATGGTTCGCCAATAGAAATGCCCTGGATCAGCTCTGTTCCCGCCGTGCTGGAAGCTTACCTGGGCGGTCAGGCAGGCGCTGGCGCGGTCGCGGATATCCTGACCGGCAAGGTGAACCCCAGCGGAAAACTCGCCGAAACTTTCCCCCTCCGGCTGGAAGATACCCCAGCCCGGCCCTTTCCAGGCGGCCCGCAAACGGTGGAATACCGCGAGAGCATTTACGTCGGTTACCGCTATTACGATGCGGTCCAAGCGGATGTCCTTTTCCCATTCGGGCACGGCCTTAGTTACACAAATTTTGAATACAGCGATTTGCGCATTCGAGTTTCTGAAGAGGGTGCGTTAGCAAGCTTTAAGGTGAAAAACAGCGGCTCGCTGCCGGGCATGGAGATTGCCCAGCTTTATGTGCGGGATGTGGAATGCTCTGTTTTCCGCCCGGAGAAAGAACTGAAGGGTTTCATTAAGGCGGAGCTTCAGCCCGGCGAGGAACGCGCGCTTGAAATTAAACTGGACCCGCGCGCTTTCGCGTTTTACAACCCAGAAAGCAGACAGTGGGTAATCGAAGAAGGCGAATTTGAGATTCTGGTTGGCGCTTCGTCGCGCGATATCCGCTTGAGGGCAGCGCTCTCTCTGCCTGGGAGTGAAGCGCCGCGGGCATGCAGAACTGAAGGACTGGAGCCCTATTTCCACCCCAGCCAAGCTGCCGGCTTCCCACGAAAAAGTTTTGAAAAACTGCTGGGCAAGCCCCTTCCGCCAAACCTTCCGGACAAAAAGGGTCACTTCAGCCTGAACACCCCCCTGGCAGATATGAAAGGCACCTTGGTTGGAGCCTATCTATTCCGCGCCTTTGAGAAGGGCATGCAGAAGATGCAGGGACCTGAAAAAGACACCCCAACCAGCAAGATGCTGAACGCCATTCTGCAGGAGATGCCGCTGCGCACAGCCCTGATGATGAGCGGTGAAATCAGCCGGGAAGGGCTTCTGGCGCTGGTGACAATGATGAACGGAAAGTTTTCCAAAGGTTTGCGAGCTTTCCTGAAAGCACGTCAGCGCTAAATTTACCCCTCTTTTACACGCCAAAAGCCCAAGCCTGGGCATTCCCTCGCGCTCTTGATTTCAGGCAGGATTGCGCGGATGCCTACCCTGGCGTAAGCTCCTGCGCGTCTGGATTGAAACGCGCACGAACTCCGCGGCATGTTTCAGCGGACTGATGTGGCTGCCTTCCCCAGCATAAATCGTGCGGATTGGCACCCAATCCAACGTGAAACCATTCTGAACACAGAGAACAATCATTTCCACTTCAAACGCAAAGCCTTGCTCCGCGCAGTTCAGGCTTGCTTCCATCAGTCTGCGGCTAATCAGGCGGTAACCGCTCTGGTTATCCGGCACAGGCTGCCCGAGCGCCCACGAAAACAAGCGCGTTCCAAGCGTATTGCTAAGGCGGCGAACTACTGGCATGCGGGAGAAATCGCGCTTCCCGATGATCAGGTCAGCGCCGCTCTCCGAGAAGACCTGCAAAAATGCTGGGATTTCAGCCGGGTCGTGCTGCCCATCCGCGTCCAGAGTGATGACCGCGGCGAACCCATGCGCGAGCGCATAGCGAAAGCCAGCGCGCAGCGCCGCGCCTTTGCCCTGATTAGGCGATTGCTCCAGCACCTCCGCGCCTGCTTGCCTGCCGACTCGCGCAGTCTCATCGCGAGAGCCGTCATCCACCACCAGCACCGGCAAAAAACGACCTGCCGCGGCTGCTACAGGCTCAAGCCGCACTGCTTCATTGTAGGCTGGAATAAGTGCCAATATTTTTTGGGGGTTATGCTGGAGTGCCATTTTTGGGTCCTTTTGTTCTTGCTGCGCCTAAGCATGGGTGTGTCTGCGGCGCCGATACCAGATGCACGCCGGTTTGAGAAACACAAAGCTGACGGATCAGATGACCGCTTGCATTGTACCAGAGGCGGTTCTATACCGCCGTGGCAAGAATTATTTCCCCGCCAGCCCGAAGAGCGCTGACTTAATCATTTCTCCAATGCTCCAGGCGGCAGAAATTTTCTGATAATCAGCGATTAGCACGGCACTGCCAATTTGGTGCCTATCTCAATTGCAAGCAAAGGACTACAATAGTATCAATTACTATACCAAGGAGCAAAACACTATGTCACCAAGTATCCATTTTTCGCAGGAAGAAGCCAAAGCTCTGGCAGAGCGGCTGGGCGTGGATTGGACGCATTTCGATGTCGAGCAGTTCACCATGGGCGTTAACGTGGAGCTGGAACACGGCACGCGTGACGCGCTCACCAACGTGACCAACGATGACCCTCTGACCACAGCCAAAATCGCCCTCGCGCACCTTACCGAATTCCCGGATTATTACACCCGTCTGGATAAGCTGGAAAAAGAAGCCGACGACTACTGGAAAGACAAAAAGAAGTAATACGCGAGCAGCAATAGCCTGATAATTTCAGGCAACCATCCAATTAAGACGATTAACCAATCGGCGCGGCTGTTTTCAGCCGCGCCTGATTTGTACCAAAACGCAAAAATTTACAGCCAGCTTGTCAAAGGTGCAGATTGCGCGCGGCCACAAAGCCCAACTTGCGTTCCGTCAGAGCGCGCGCGGTAACGTTGCAGGCTGCCACCTTATCCATAAAATTCAAGCGCAAGTGTTCCCAATCGCCGCTGGCAATTACTTCAGCTTTTTCCCTGAAATAATCCAGAATATCCGAAGGGTGTTCGCGGGCAGCATCGATTTCTGGCTCGCCGCCTTCGTGCTTGGCCGCAATGTTGGGCACGCGCGCCGCCACATCCAGCAGTTCCTGCCGGCGGTTATACGGCTGAATGACAATGCTCTTGTATGTTTCGGTAATGTGGTGCTCAAAGCGGATGACGCGCTCAAAGCCAAGCGTTTTGCGGAATTCGGAGCTCAATTCCAGCGTTTCGTTATTGATGGAGTTGGACCAGTTAAAGCCAATCAGGGGCGAAGTGCCGTCCGGTCGGCTGAATAGCTTGGCCATGGTCATAATCCACAGCGCGGAAGAGGGGTTATCCGCGCCAAAAAAGACCGAAATTTTGAATTGAATATCCACGCCCAGCCGGTAGAGCATAAATCCGAGCAGAATCGTCCCGGCATTAAAGTTCAATACGTGCTGAACGCCGTAGTTGGTGTAGTAGTACAGGAACTCATCCAGCCAGCGCAGGGCATGCTCATTTGGCTGTCCGATGCCGCCAAAATAACCGGTAATGGTTGCCGGGCCGCCCAGGTGCGGGTTGGAGCCATCTGTGCCTTTGGTGTCCAGCGTCTCCACAAAAGAAGCGCCGATGATATCCAGCGCGGCCACGATAGCCGGCAGGTCGCCATCCGCTTCCGATTCCTTCATTTTCCGCACGGCAATGAAGCGCCCGGGCACCAGGGTCTGGTTGGCAATGGCTTGCTCCAGCATAGGGCGGACCCAGGGGAAGTATTGCAGGGCGGAGACTTCCAGCGTGACCGCGCACTCCTCATTGATGCAGTCCGGATCGTAATCCTCCCCCAGCACGGCTTTACGATAATCCGCCAGACGGACAAAAGCGCCGCGGCTGCGTTGGTCAATCAGCCAGTAAAGGTCATCCAGGTATTGCGGGGCTTTCTGCCGGATCTTCTCGAATAAGGCTTCCATCCGGCAGGATTCGCGGTGTTTGCGGTTGATTTCTTCCGGGGTGCCGTAACGCGCCACTACTTCCAAAAAAGCGTTGACGACGCGGCTGTTGGGGTCCAGAAGAACGCTGTTGACAGCTTCCAGATTGCTGGCGGGGATTTTCAGAGTTTCACGCAAATCGCTCATGTCTCAGCTCCTAAAGCATGCTCAACAGTTCGTTGTATTCATCGTCAGTCATGCCAAACCAGTTCTCAGGCGCGGGAAAGGTCTTTTCGCTGACTTCTTTGACGTATGCCTCCAGACCCTGACGAATGACCGACCCGGCATCGGCAAAAACTTTGGCCATGCGCGGCTTGAACTTGGGATAGAGCGCGAAGGCATCATGGTAAATCAGGAGCTGCCCGTGCGCGTCCAGACCCGAGCCAAGCGACATGATCAGGCAGTTTTTCGCCCGCTCCGTCACCAGCTTGCACAGCCGGTCCGGCACCAGTTCCAGCAGAATCATGAACGCGCCGGCTTCTTCCAGCGCTTTGGCGTCATCCAGGATTTTTTTGGCAGCCGCGGCGCTCTTGCCCTGCAGCCGGAAACCGCCCAGCGAGCTGACGCTTTGTGGGGTGAGGCCCAGGTGCCCGATGGCAGGAATGCCCGCGTCCACAATCGCGCGGAGGCGTTCGCACACAGCTGAACCGCCTTCCAGCTTGATGGAATCACAGCCGGCTTCCGCCATGAAGCGCCCGGCGTTCCGCACCGCGGCTTCATTTGAAGGCTGGTAGCTCATGTAGGGCATATCCCCCACTACCCAGGTGTTTGGCGCGCCGCGCCGCACCGCCGCGCTGTGCCGGATCATGTCGTCCATCGTCACTGGCAAGGTGCTGTCGTAACCCAGCATGGTCATCCCCAGGCTGTCCCCCACCAAAATCATATCCACGCCGGCCTGCTCCTGCAGGTAGGCGGTCGGGTAGTCATAACAGGTCAGCCAGGTGATTGGTTTTCCTTCTGCCGCTTTTTTGAACAATCCCGGCAGGGTCAGTTTTTTGCGCTGTTCGGTCATAGGTTCTCCTTTTCAGTGAATAGTGGGGTGAGGTTGTTTGGATGCAGAACGGCTCATGACAGCATGGGGAGTTTTCAGTGTTAGGAAGCAGTTGCGCTGAGGCAGCGTCAATCTCGTCATGTCGTATTGAAATTCACAGGGTTGGGTGAGCATGCTCCTCCTGAATTTCTCTGCCTTCATTATATCCTGAAGCAGCCCGGGGGGAGGAAGCTAGCTTGCGATGGGTCGCTCTTGGGAATTGTCAGATTTCTTGCATTTTTGAAGTCCCCGAATCAGCCGCGATAACGCTTGCTGAACTCCCTTCAGAGCTCCGGATTAATTGCGCATAAGTCCGCCCGTCGTGCATGATGAGCAGTGCTTCGCGCCTGTGCTTGCCTAAGAATTTCGGAAAGGCACTATAATCAAACCACCGATTGCACAGGCAGGGCGGTAAAAAATGACGGACGCAACCCAAGAAGAACACCCTAAGGTCAATACGCCCAAACGGGGCCTACCCATATTTTGGGCGCTGCTCTTAGCCCTCTGCCTGGCGCCCTACCTCGCGCTGAGCGCTTTCGCCCGCCCGCAAGCGGATGACTACTGTTCTTCGGCGCTGTTTCGCTCACTTGGCTTCTGGCAGGCGCAGCTGAACGCTTACAATGGCTGGACTAACCGCTATGCCACCATGTTCTTTACCGGTATTCTCGATTGGTTCGGGCTGTGGGGGCTGCGCGTCCTGCCGGTCCTTCTTATCCTGGGGCTTGCGGTCAGCGCCTACCTGCTGCTGAAACAAGTGTTTCGCCGCGTAGGCGTGGAACAACCGCGCTCAAACCTGGTCTTGTTCGCGCTGGCCCTCACGCTGCTCCATATTGCCGCGCTGCCCAACCTGTACCAATCTATTTACTGGCGGGCAGGCAGCCTCGCGTACACCCTGCCGGTCATCGCGCTAAACCTGCTGCTGGCGGCGCTTCTACGCGCCCATGCGCGCAAGCCCGTCCGGCACGCTCCTATCCTGTTCGCGCTAGCCGCCTTTGTGGCGGTGGGGTTCTCCACTACAAACGCGGCCTTGCAGCTTACCGCGCTTGGCTTCCTTTTTGGCGTCCTGCTTTGGCGCAAACAGCTTAGCCCCCAGGAACGTCCGCTGTGGATAGCTGCGTTAGTTGGCAGCGCGCTCGGCCTGGTCGTGCTCGCGCTGCAGCCCGGAGCGCGCTTGCGGCTGGCGCAAATGCCGCCTATGCCCGGCTTGGGGCGCCTTATCTATCTGACCCTGCGATATTCCGCCGCGCTGGTTTACCACAGCCTGCTTGATTACCTGCCTGCAAGGCTTGCCGCGCTGCTGATAGGCTTGCTGTGCGGTCTCTCAACACGCGGACTAACCGTACCGCCGCTTAAGAAAATTCTCGCCCCACTGCTCCTGACCGCGTTGGGAGCGTTTTTACTGATTGCAGCCTGCTGTGCCCCCAGCGCTTTGGCGCAGTCCGCCTATCCTGGTCATCGCGCCCAAACTGGCGCAATCTATTTCATCAACGCGGCCCTGCTGGGGGCAGGTTTTCTGGTTGGGATTTGGCTGCGCGCGCTCCTTCCTCAAAAAACCTTGCGGCCGCTGCAGATTTTGCTGAATATCGGCGCGCTGGTTTGCCTGTTTTTCGCGTTAAAGCCGCTGCCTGGGCAATTCGCGGAAATCCGCAGACACGCGGCTGCCTGGGATGAACGCGAGGTCAGCATTCTCGCCCAGCGGGACGCCGGCGCTCGCAGCTTGCTTGTCCCGGGCGTGGACAGCCTGGTTGAATTGATGGAGCTCTCACCTGACCCCGCCAACTGGGTAAACGGCTGCGCGGCGAATTACTACCAAGTTGATTCCATTCGCAGCACCGAATAGCGCTCCCTCCTTGCCAAGCAACATCCAAATTTGCGTCAATCATGGCGATTTGCAGCAACAATCCGCTATACTGTATTTGTTGTTTTGTCCTAAAACCAATTTGCAGGGAGTATGAGCCGCTTTCGTTTCATCGTCTTTTTTCTGGCGGGCTTTCTGCTGGCAGCCAGCGCCTGGCAGCCGCCCCAGCCTGCCAGCCCTGAGCTAAAAGCCATGCTCTGGGAGGCTTTCACGCGCCGCGTTGAACAACTACGGCCGGGTGAATCCCTCACTTTCGCGCTCTTTACCCCCGAGCTTGACGAGGCTTTTCTTAGCCCGGATGGGACTGCCGCGGTTTTATGGTTGGCCCTGCGCGACGACACCGGCAGAAGGCTGGCATCCGAACCAGGCATGGTGTTGGCCGTCCTGCGCTCTGGAGAATGGCAGGCAATCCTGCCGGGGGACCCAGACTGGGAACAGAGTTTAGCCGCCATCCCAATCAACATGCTGCCCGCCGAGCAGCGCCCCGCGGAAGTCGCCTCCGAACCTGCGCCCGGCGCCATCACAGGTTACTACCTGCCCTACGTTGCTGGCACAGCGCGCTGGTTGGAAGGGTCCATCGGCCATTTTCAAGACATCCCCTGGCTTGGTTATCCCTCCTGCCTGGAGGTGTACTGCCGCTTCGCCTACGACTTTACCGATGACGCCCATTTCCCGCTGGTAGCCTCTAAGGGCGGCACGGTGGTTGCCTCAAGGGACAGCTGCCCGGACGGCGGCACCAACTGCACAAACTTCATCGTGCTGCGCGACCCTAACAACCTTACTTACCAGCTCTACCTGCACATGGCGCACGGAACCATCCCAAACGCACTCACCCCCGGCACGGCCGTCGTGCGAGGCCAATATTTGGGAGATACAGACGATACTGGTTACAGCACCTCGCAACACGTGCATTTCATGGTTACCAATAGCGTCTGGTTGGTGGATGACGGCTATTATTGGGGCGCTTCAATTGATATTCGCTTCGCGGACGTCCTGATTAACAATGGAGTTCCGCGCACCTGTTACGAAGTGACCCAGTTTCCGATTTACGGCGGCGCGACAGACTGCCTGGGCGACAAGAACGACCCTTTGAACCCGAATAACGATTGGTTCACCTCCGGGAATGTGGGCGCCTTTCCACCAAGCGGCACCCTCACCCGCCCCACTGATGGCCAAATCGTGGCTACCGGCGCGAACCCGCTGATGGACGTTACCGCGACTGTCAGCGATGATGTGCATGTGGACGCTGCCCAATTGCTGGTTTACCAAAACGGCGGGTGGAGCAACCTCGGTCCTAAAGTGACGCAGCCGCTCAGTCCGGGCGTCTTCGATTGGGACGTCAACCTGTGCCAAACGGGCGGCTTTAATGGCAGCCTGCAAATCGGTCTTTCCATTTGGGACCATGAGGGTAACCGCAGCGCGCCGTTGGCTGTCCGCACAATTCTTGTGGACCATGCCTGCCCGCCGCCCGCAAGTCAACTGGAACCAGCCCAGACCTTTGATTCCACCGCCGTGCGCCTCACCTGGAATGCGCAAACGGCCGGCCTGCCCATAGGGCAGTTCCATTTGCAGTGGCGCGAGAGCCTGCAGCCCTGGTCGGACATACAAACACTCATTTACCCGCCGGAAGCCCGCGCATCCTGGTTCCTTGGTGAAATTGGAAAGAGTTACGACTTTAGACTGCGCGCGCTGGACAGCAACGGTCAGCCAGAGGACTGGCCGGCTGGTGATCTCCCTGAAATCAGCGTCAGTTTGCCCGCCAGCTGCAGCCCAGACAGCCAGGAGCCTGATGATGTTCCCGCGCAAGCAAACCCGCTGCTGCCCGGCGGCGAATTACTCGCTAACTTTTGCCCGGCGGCTAACCCGGACTGGTACGCGCTCACGCTGCAAGCCAGCCAGGCTTACCTGATTGAAGCCCAATCGCTGGGAGGCGGCGCGGCGGCGCGCTTATCGCTCTACGCGCCGGATGGGAACACGCTGCTCGTTAGCGCTGAGGCGCAAGATTTTGGAAAACCGACACTGTTGCACTATCACGCCGAAACAGCTGGGGTTTACTTCCTCAAGCTGGAGCCTTTAGCAGACTCGCTGGCAGGTAACGCGGCACAGTACCTGCTGCGCTTGAACAACGCGGCGGTGACGCATTTGCCGCTGCTGTTTAGGTAATTTCTTTCAGAGGGGGATTTTAGACGCCCAAAAGGGCGGAAAGCACGAAGACGAACAGCGACCCGAGGATAATTCCCAGGGATGTCCAATGCACATGGCCGTACTCACGCGCGGAAGGGATAAGCTCATCCAGCGTAATGAACACCATCACGCCGCCGGCAAAAGCCAAGGCGGCTGGGATAAGTCTGGAGAAGTTCACTAAAAACAGGCTGGCAAGCAGCGCGCCAACTGGCTCGGCAAAGCCGGATAGGAACGCTACGCGCAGCGCGTCGCGGCGGCGGATGCCGCCCTTGCACAGCGGCAGCGCGGTCGCAAGCCCTTCCGGGATGTTGTGCAGCATAATGGCGAGCGCCACGAACAGACCAAACTGCGGATTGTGCATGTAACCAGCCCCTACCGCGATGCCCTCGGGCAAGTTGTGCAGGGTGATGCCAATTGCCAGAAGAATCCCGGAACTGATCAGCTTCTGATCCACCGGCCGCTTGCGAGCGCCCTGCGCGCGCAGCCTGGCAAAGCGCCAACTACGATGCGGACGCAGGTCGACGCAGTCTTCTTGTTCGCCTTCAGCGGCGTGCGCGCCGTGGTACTCCACCTCACCAAAACGCATGTGCGGGGCAAGGTAATCCAGCAAGAACATGAAACAAGCCCCGAAGCCAAATCCTAAGGTAGCGGTAATTGGTCCTCCCAGTTCCCAAGCTTTATTGACAAGTTCCAGGAACGCGAGACAAATCATTACGCCAGCAGTAATGCCCATCAAGAAGCCGTAAGAGCGCCTTCCAGGCCTGCGGATAATTGCGATTAGCCCGCCCAGACCTGTGCCAAGGCTGGCAATCAGGCTAAGCAAGAGCACATTAACCAGTGGGGGTAGTTGTGAAATCATTGGTCAGAATAATCTTCAATCTTTGTAAGATTTGGCAACCTGTTAACAGGGAGCAGTAAAACACGCCATTATACACAAGCAAAAGCGTGTGTCAAGCCGTCTCAACCGGAAATGATGACGGTTTTGTCTTGCTTGTTAGGGACGAGGCACAGAAAGCGAAAAGGCTCGCTGCCGGTGTTTACATAAGCGTGCGCCGCGCCCGCGGGAATGAAAACAACACTCCCGGCTTGAACCAAGTAACTCTCTTCGCCGATAATCACGCGCGCTTTTCCGCTGAGCACATATTGCTCATGCTCCACCAAATTGGTGTGGAGAGGCATGCTGCCTCCGGATTGAATCGTGAAGCAGCGCATGGCAAAATTAGGTGCTTCCCCCGCTGGAATTAGCACTTGTTTGCTCACGCCAACGCCGTCTGGCACTAGTTCTACCGCGACATCATCAATACATTTCACGCTCATTTTTTCTCCTTTTCGCGCCCAATCCCTGGGTGACGGATGTTTGTGCAAAGGATTATATCAACCCTGCTCCCCTGCGTAAAACTCAGCGCGGGCCGCCGTTGCTGCCTGCCCCCTAATAAGCTAACTTTACAATCTGCAATATAATCAATTTACAATCGAGACTACCAGATAGGACGGTGAAAATGTCAGATAACATTCCAGAGGTAAACGTCCAGCGCCGACGCAAGGGCGCCAAACCCACCACCCAGGCGCAAGCCCCTACCCGGCCAAGCAGCGGCGGGTCCTCTCCCAGCGGGGGCGGCCTTTCGACCGGCGGCAGCGGCGGCTCTTATTCGAGCGGCGGCGGTATCCCTGGCGGCAACATCCTGCGCACGACAGGTGGAAAAACCGGTTGTGGTTCAATCGGCTTATTCATCATAGCGGCCATCCTTTATTTCCTCTTTTTCCGCGGAAGCGGCAGCCAAATAACTGAGCCTGGGTATGAATATCCTACCGAAGCACCCCAGGCGGCTTTCCAGCAACCAACCGCCGTGCCTGCCACCCGCACCCCGCGCCCAACCAGCGCGGCGCCTGCCGGAACCGCGGGCGATACCTGGACCGTAATGGTCTACCAGGACGCGGACGACCAGGCATTGGAGCAGGATATCTTCATCGATATGAACGAGATGGAGCGCATCGGTTCTACAGAGAACGTGCGCATCATCACCCAGCTTGACCGCTTCAAGGGCGGTTTTTCCGGCAACGACAACTGGAGCTCGGCCAGGCGCTACCTGGTGCTCTATGATGACGACCTGTACACCATAGGCTCAGACTTGTTGATGGACCTGGGCGAAGTGGACATGGCGGACGGCAACACGCTGGTGGACTTTGTTACCTGGACTGTACAGAATTATCCAGCCGACCGCTATATGCTCATCATGTCCGACCACGGCATGGGTTGGCCCGGCGGCTGGAGCGATCCTGCGCCTGCTACCCCAGACCGCGGCAGCGCGCCCATCATCAACGCGCTTCAGCAGGATTCCATCTACCTGAACGAGCTTGACCAGGCGCTCGCCCAAATCCAGGCGAACACCGGTATCGAAAAGTTCGACCTGATTGGCATGGACGCCTGCCTGATGAGCCAACTGGAAGTCTACACCGCGCTTCAGCCCTACGCGCATTACGCCGTGGCTTCCGAGGAAACCGAACCCGGACTGGGTTGGGCGTATTCTGCTTTCATCAGCTTGTTGATTGACAATCCAGCCATTGATACTGCTGACCTGGCCACCAACATCGTTGATACCTATATCCAGCAGGATGAACGTATAACGGACGACCAGGCGCGCAACGACTTTCTGGCGCAAAATTCCAGCTCGGGCGGCTTTTTCTCCAGCTACCGCATGAGCGCTGAGCAGCTGGCCAGCCAACTGGAACAAAACGTGACCCTGACCGCGGTGAACCTGGACAATCTGCCCGTTTTAAACCAAGCTTTCAACGCTCTGGTTTACGACATGCAGTCCCTCAACCAACAGGTGGTTGCCAGCGCGCGCAGTTACACGCAGTCATTCACCAGCATCTTTGGCAGCCAGGTGCCCCCTTCCTATATAGACCTTGGGCACTTCATCCAGCTGGTCTACAAAAAATCCGGCGGGGATGCCGCCATTCGCCAGTCCGCGAATGATGTCATCAACGCCCTGAACGCTGTGTTGGTCGCCGAAAAGCATGGACCGAACAAGCCCGGCGCCACTGGCATCGCCATTTACTTCCCAAACTCCCAGCTCTACAGCAACGCCGCCACGGGCCTGCGTTCTTATACGGTGGTGGCCGACCGCTTTGCGCGGGCTTCGCTTTGGGATGATTTCCTGGTCTTCCACTACAGCAACCGCTCCTTCAAGGAAAGCGCTGCTGAAGCGGTTGTCCCTTCTGGCTCGGGTATCACCCGCGCCCCGGGCGGCGGGCAGATTAGCGTCTCGCCTATCCAGGCTTCTGCCACCAGCGTCACGCCCGGCAGTTCCATCAAGCTCAGCGCGGATATCACCGGCACGAATATCGGGTACATCTACCTGTTCACCGGTCTGTATGACCAGGCTTCCAATAGCATTTTTGTGGCTGATACCGATTATCTGGAGAGCCCGCAGCAGGACTCGCTTAACGGCGTGTACTACCCGGTCTGGCCGGAAGGCGGCACATTCCGCATGAACTTCGACTTTGAGCCGCTGCTATTCTCCATCACAGACGGCAGTCAGTCCGCCCTGGCGATGTTCAGCCCGGTTTCCTACGGCGCCAGCGCGGAACAGGCGGTCTACGCGGTGCGCGGCATGTATACCTTTGCGGATACTGGCGAACAGCGCGCAGCCGAGCTGTACTTTAAGGACGGGCAGCTGTTTCAGGTGTTTGGCTTCAAGGGTGAGAACGTCGCCCAGCAGCCCTCCCAGATTACGCCGGTTGCTGGTGATACATTCACCATTGCTTACCGCTGGCTGAACCTGGACAGCACTGGCAAGGTGACCGGAGAGAGCACGACCGAAGGCGACACGCTCACTTTCGGCACGCGTTCATTCTCCTGGGAGCAGGTCTACGCGCCTGATGGCCAGTACCTGGTTGGCTTTTTGGTAGCTGATTTGGATGGTGCCATTACGCCGGCTTACACCCAGATTACGGTGCGATAAACAGACCGCTTAAATGAGTAAAAAGAGGCTCCCGCGTGGGAGCCTCTTTTTATCTCAGAGTTTCGAGAGGTGAGGCAATTGGGTTCGTCATTGGGGGGGAGCGCAAGCAATCGCCGCAAAAGGATTCGTCATTGCGACAGCTTGCGTGCGGAGCATGGAGCGCCAGCGACTGCGGCAAAGCGTTCGTCATTGCGA
>JAGOML010000044.1:0-14764 GCA_017993575.1 Anaerolineaceae bacterium
ACGATGATGACTTCGCCGTTCTGCACGATATATTCTTTGTTGCGGTGGAACAGGAACTGCGCGCGCAGGCTCTGTTCCAAGAAGCCCATCAAGCGGGCTTGCTCCGGGTTGATATCTTCCGGCCGTTCTGGGTCGCTGAGGGGCGCGCCCAACAATTCTTCCACATGGGCAACCCCATTTTCTGTCAGGGTAACCGTGCGGTCTTTTTCGTCAATTTCATAATCTTCCGGGCTTAGCGCGCGGGCTACCTGCGCCATGCGGATATAGTAATCAGAGTCTTCATGCGATGGACCGGAAATGATGAGCGGGGTGCGGGCTTCATCAATGAGGATGTTATCCACTTCATCGACAATGGCGTAGTGATGTCCGCGCTGGACGCGCTGTTCCCAGGTCATGGTGATGTTGTCGCGCAGGTAATCAAAACCAAATTCGCTGTTGGTTCCGTACGTAATGTCGGCCTGGTAAGCATCCGTGCGCTTGACCGGCCGCAGCAGATTGGTTTCCTCTCGCAAGGAATGCTCATCCGGGTCGTAAAGATAGGCAAGCTGATTACCTTCGGCGGTGTTGGACATTTGCAGGATGCCCACTCTTAGCCCAAGCAGGTGGTAAATCGCACCCATCCAGCGTCCGTCGCGGCGGGCAAGGTAATCGTTGACCGTAATCAGGTGCGCGCCTTTGCCTTCCAGCGCGTTCAAGTAGAGCGGAAGGGTGGCGGCTAATGTCTTGCCCTCACCTGTGCGCAGCTCTGAGATACTGCCCTGGTTCAGGTTGATGCCGCAGATGAGCTGCACGTCATAGTGGCGCATGCCCAGGGTGCGCTTGCTGGCTTCGCGCACAGCGGCAAAGGCCTCGGGTAAAAGCGCATCCAGACTTTCACCTTTGGAAAGCCGCGCGCGGAATTCATCCGTTTTAGCGCGCAAAGCTTCGGTGCTGAGCGCTTCAAAGCTTGGTTCAAGGGCGTTGATCGCATCCACGACAGCAACCATTTTTCCGATGGTGCGTTTGTGCTGGTCACCGGTAAAAATGCTAGAAATCTTTTTAAACATAAGCTGGAGTGTCCTTTATTTTCATCTTCCTGATATCTCAGGCATTAAATTTTTATTATAGCACAGGCGTTTTTTCGCAAAAGCAGGCGTAGCAGCCTGTTTGCCTGGTTTTCACCGTTGCCGAGCGGAGCAGCGAACCTCCGCCATTCTGAGCGCAGCGAAGAATCTCAACAGTGCAAAGGAAAGATCCTTCACTGCGTTCAGGATGACCAAGCGCGGGCCAGTGCGTTCAGGATGGCACATCGGAAAACGTTTGTATGCTCTCCTGACTATTCCAAAACGACCGCAATTTCCACCCCAAGCGTACCACTAACTTTTCGCTCTCCTATTTTAAGTTACAATTAGGCCGATGATCTATCCTGAGGAGGGTTCATGAGCAATACACCATTTCCATCCAAACGCGCTGCTGCGTATCGCGATATCCCTGATGAGAAATGGAACGACTGGCATTGGCAGCTCACCCACCGCCTGAACACCGTCGAGGATTTTGAGGCGCTCTTCCCGCTTTCCGAAAGCGAAAAACAAGCGCTTTCCGCCCCTGGGCTGTTCCGTGTGGATGTTACCCCCTATTTCGCCTCTTTAATTGACCCGGAAAACCCTTTCGATCCCATCCGCCGGCAGGTTATCCCCACCGCGAAAGAACTTGAACCTTTCACCGGCATGATGGAAGACTCGTTGGCGGAGGATATGCACAGTCCCGTGCCCGGACTGGTGCACCGCTACCCGGACCGCGTGTTGATGCTGATTACCAACCAATGCGCCACATACTGCCGTTACTGCACGCGCGGCCGCCTGGTGGGGGACCCAAGGCAGGGTTTCGCGCGGGATTTTGACGCCCAAATTGCCTATATCCGCCGCACCCCGCAAATTCGCGACGTGCTCATCTCCGGCGGCGACCCACTCACCCTCTCGCCCGAAAACCTGGAACGCGTGCTGCGCTCCCTGCGGGACATCCCGCATGTGGAAATCATCCGCATCGGCTCGCGCGTGCCTGTTTTTCTGCCACAGCGCGTTACCAGTCAGCTGACCGACTTGCTTGAAAAGTATCATCCGCTCTGGCTGAACATTCACGTCAATCACCCCAACGAAATTACCGCCGAGCTGGCAGAAGCCTGTGACAAACTCACCCGGGCGGGCATACCGCTCGGAAACCAATCGGTGCTGTTGGCGGGCGTAAACGATGACCCGTACCTGATGCGCCGGCTGGTGCAGGACCTGGCGCGCATCCGCGTGCGCCCCTATTACATCTACCAATGCGACCTTGTGGAAGGTGCCGGTCATTTTCGAACCCCTGTCGCCAAAGGCCTTGAAATCATTGAAGCCATCCGCGGGCATACCTCCGGCTTCCTGGTCCCGACCTATGTGGTGGACGCTCCGGGCGGCGGCGGCAAAATACCGGTCATGCCTAACTATATGCTTTCATCCTCGCATGACAAAGTGGTCTTGCGCAATTTTGAGGGGTACATCACTGCCTATTCCGAGCCAACGGATTATCAGCCGCCTCATAAAAGCCTGACGGATCCGTTCAAACCGCAAGAGGAAGACCTGCAGGAAGGCGTTTTAGGTCTGCTTACGGGCGATCAGCTGGCTATCAAGCCGGAAGGGTTCGACGCGCTGCACATGCGCGGAGGCGAGCTGCACCGCTTGCGCAAAGATGCCAATAAGTGGAAAGCGCTCGGCATTGGGCAGCAGGAAACAAATGGGGATGACCCGCAAGGCGGCGCTTAAGCTGCTATCCTTTAGCGCGCCACTTTTGAGAGCAAAACCTTTCAAATACTGCTCGTTTACCCGGTAGATGAAAGAAATACCTGAAAACCAGGTAGTAATTTATCAAAGTGTTTCTCTGACCTGGACAATAATGGCTGAATAACCGGTATTATTGACAAATACTTGAAAATCGGGTAGTATTGGGTTACAACTGATTCCAAAGGTTCGAAATATGACGGACACAATAAAAACAAACCCCCACGCGTTCTGTATTAAGGCGGATGTGATTGGCTCCCGCGACAGCCACCAGGCGCGCCTGCTTCCGGAAATCGCGCGCGAGTTAAATCAGCGCTACCACGAAACGCTGCTGACGCCTTTCATTGTTCGCGCCGGGGATGAAATATTTGGCATCCTGGCAAATCCCGATAGTGGTTTTCAGGCATATAAAGCGCTTTATGACCAGTCCAGAGCGCGCAATGTGCCGTTGTATGTCGGGCTGGGGCTTGGCGCGGTGGATCTCAGCGCAAGCGCGGATTCTGAGCTGGTGAACGGGGAAGCCATTTGGCTGGCGGCGGAAGCGCTGGAAGCGCTGAAACGCAAACCTACCAACGAAATCCTTACCCGCCAGAAGCACAGCAAATTCCGTTTTGCCATTGCGGTCAGCGAGCAGCCGGAGAAAAATAGGCTTTTTGAACATTTTCTGTTCTACATCATGAGCTACGTCACCAGTCGCACCGCGCTGCAGCACCAGGCGGTCGCCCTCAAAGAATCGCATCCAGATTGGGACAATCTGCGCCTGTATCACAGTTTGGAAGGTAAACAGGCGGAAATTATCGAACCGGAGAATGCCATCGCGAACTTCAGTAAACTGCTTCGGCGCGGAAACTACCAATTAGTGCGGGATGCCGAAGAAACTTTTCTGTATTTGCTGCGGCGCTGCTGCCCGGTGGAGTAATCCGCGCTTCGTATTAGGAAGCTTTTTTGCTTGTGGAGGACAAATGCTAAAACCCCTGGCAATACTCATCCTCGCGCATCTGCTGGCTGACTTCATCCTCCAGCCGGAATCGCTGATTGCCCTCAAGCAGAGTAAGCATATTCCGCGCAAGTTCTGGAACAGCGGGATATTTTGGCACAGCGTGGTGCACCTGGCAGCCAGCACAGCGCTGCTGGTCTTGTGGGGTTTATGGAATGAACGCGCGCTGCTAGCAGTTTTCTGCGTTTTCGCGGCGCATTATCTGATTGACCGCTTCAAGTTCCTCTGGAAATTCTCCCGCGCCTGGATTTTCATCGTTGACCAGGTTTTGCATTTTGTGTCTATCTATCTGATCCTGCTGGGGTTTGGCTTGGCAGCCGCGCCCATCCCATTAATTGGACTGCTGGTTTCCATCGGGCAGCACAGCCTGCCTTTGAGCCTGGGGAACAGAATTGCCATGGGAATGGTGTGCCTGATCGGGCTGGTTTGGGTCAGCGGCCACCTGATAAAAAACGTCCTCGGCTCGCTGCGGCTGCGGCCGTTTGAGAGCATAAAAAAGGACGACGCCCCAGGCGCTGCCGCTGACTCCGGCGACGCAAACACGCAGCTGCCTGAAGCCCGCACAGGGATGTATATTGGTTATCTGGAACGTTTGTTGATTGGCGTGTTTATGGTCTCGGGGATTTATACGGGTTTGGGTTTGTTGGGCACGCTCAAAACGCTCGCGCGCTTCAAACAGCTGGAAAGCCGCGAGATTACCGAGTATTTTATTTTGGGAACAATGTTGAGCATGCTGCTTGGGATGCTGTTCGGCGCGCTATTGCGCTTTATTATCCTTTATTGAGCCGAATTTATCCTTCTTTCATTTTGCAACACATTCGAAACGGCTTTTACCAGCACGGGATCCACCTCCGCCTTTAACGAACTGCGTTCCGGGGGTATCTTTTTCTTGTCAATTTCCTGCGCCGCTTCCATAATCCAGCGGGCGGCCAGGTGCAGCGGAACGCGGCTGGTATCGATGACCAGTGAGAAATATTGCACGGCGTTTGAACTGACATTATAGAAGGTCTGCAAAAAGCTTTCCCGGACTTCGTCGCTGTGCCGAACAATCTTTTCGGCCTCCAGAATATCTGAAATTTGTTCTGTCTGCATCGCGTTGCGAATGCGGTGTTCCAACGGTGCGCGCAGGAGCACGTTGATTACGTTTTGATATTCCTGCAGAACCACAAACCCACCGCGCCCAATGATGACCGTGTTATCGTGCTTTGCGAATGCGAGGATGGTCTTGTTTAACTGATTAACCAGGTCGCGGTAATCGCTGTCGAACAGCGACCAGACGTTGTGGGTGGAATCGTAAACTTTATTAAACGAAACCATGCCGAATTGGGACAAAACTTTACCGATTGTTTCTTTATCCACCAGGTGATAGTTTAAGGAATTTGTGACCATCTGGCTGATTAATCCACCGCCAGTGCCGAGCTCACGTGACATGGTAATGACTGCCATGCGTGCCTCCTTTCTGCTTAACTGAAGTATAAAGAGATTGGGGTCTTTAAGCAACCCATCCCCTCAAATATTGAGGGGATGAATCTTTATTTTGGAGATAATGATGGCTTTAAGCTACTACTAGCGCAACCCAGTCTTCCTGCTGGTAGCGCGCGATAAGGTCCATGCCCTGGGCGCGGGCTGCCGAGAGCACATCCTCCGCCTGATTTTCGAGAATTCCCGCCAGCACCAGTTTGCCGCCTGGGGCGACTAATCGCGCGAGTCCTTCGTCAAAAAGGCGGACGAGCACCGGCGCGAGGATATTGGCAAGCACCAGGGGCGCTTGTTTGAGGGCGTATTTCCCTGCCAGAATGTCCGCCAGGGAACCCTGCTCCGCCTCCAATTCGTCCCCGATTGCGTTGATGCGGGCATTATTCAGCGTGGCAATAACCGCCTGCTCGTCAATATCCACGGCTAAAGCATGCCGGACACCCAGCTTGAGCGCGGCAATGCTGAGGATGCCTGACCCGCAGCCCAAATCGATGACCGTTTCGGCTCCAAGCGCGTATTCTTCCACGCCGAGCAGGCACAACTGCGTGGAAGGGTGCGTGCCGGTGCCAAACGCCATGGCAGGGTCGATCCGAACCACTCGGCGCGTTTCACCTTCGGGGACCTCCAGCCAGGCAGGCAGGATGAGCAAGCTCTTGCCAATTCGCAGAGGCTGATAATTTTGTTTCCAGACTGTCATCCAATCCTGGTCTGCGATGCTGACGAATTCAGGCGCAGCCAGGGGGACGATTCTTCCCATGTACCAAAGCGCTTCCTCCAGGCTGCGTTTTTTGCTTTCCAGTTCGTCATCCAACGGGAGGTAGGCCGCCACGCGCATCATTCCGGTTGGAATGTGCTCGTGCTTTTCGGCGTCGTAGCGCGTGATATTGTCCAAGACCACGCCTTCGGGGCAATAGCGCGCGAAGACTTCCGCGACCGCTTCAGCAAGTTCCCCGCTGCACTGCAAAGAGACCTCCAGCCAGGATTTTTTTTCGTCAGCCACCAAGCACATCCTTGAGTTTGTCCAGAAAACTGCGTTCCTGGATTTTGATGTCGGTTCCCATGCTTTTTCCCAGCGTCTCCAGCAGTTTTTTCTGCTCCGCAGTCAGCTGGGTCGGGATTTGCACATTTACGGTCACGAGCTGATCCCCACGGCTAGCCTGTCGGTTGAGGATTGGCACACCTTTATCTTTCAGCCTAAAGACTTTTCCGGGCTGTGTGCCGGGTGGAATGCGCAATTTTTCGTTTCCTTCCAGGGTAGGGATGGTAATCTCATCTCCAAGAGCCGCCTGGGCTACGTTAATATCCAGGTCCAACAACACATCCGTGCCTTTACGCCGGAAATAACGGTGCGGCTGGACTTCGAGTTCCAGATAAAAATTACCGTTAGGTCCGCCGTTGCTTCCGGGCTGACCTTCGCCAATGACGCGCACCTGGTTGCCGTTGTCCACTCCCGCCGGGATGTTGATTTTGCGCTTGACTGTGCGGCGTTCCAAGCCGCTGCCGCGGCAGCCGTGGCAGGGGTCTTCGATGATTTCCCCGCGTCCACCGCATACCGGGCAAGGGCCCACCTGTACCATTGAGCCCAGAAAAGTCTGGTGAACCTGGCGGACTTCGCCTTGTCCCTTGCAGGTGCTGCAGGTGACCGGCTTTTTGCCTGGCTCCACGCCGGAGCCATTGCAAACAGCGCATTTTTCGTCCCGGGTGATGTCGACTTCCTTTTCCACCCCGAACACAGCTTCCTCAAAACTTAAGCGCAAGCGCGAGCTCAGGTCCGCGCCGCGCCTGGGCGCGTTGCGGGAACGGCGTGGTGAACCACCCATGCCGGAGAAACCGCCGAAACCAAAGAGACCCTCAAGGATATCCGACAGGTCCATGCTGCTGAAGTCCGGCATACCCTGGTAGTTCACGCCTTCAGGACCGTAGCGGTCATAGGCGGCGCGTTTATCCGCGTCGCTCAGGACGCCGTAAGCTTCGTTGATTTCCTTAAACTTTTCTTCGGCATCCGGCGCTTTGTTCACATCCGGGTGGTACTGCCTGGCCAGGGAACGAAAGGCATTTTTAATGTCGTCCTGGCTGGCGGTTTTTGGGATGCCGAGCACTTCGTAATAATCTCTTTTTGCTGCCATTATGATCAGAGCACCATGTCAGGGTCAACAAACACCCGAATCTTTCCTTTCGGGTGTCTGTTGTGGTATTTGCGCGCTTAAGCTTGCGTGAAATCTCCGTCGACCACGTCTTCATCCGGAGGGGTTTGACCGGAGCCGCCCTGCGGATTTTCATCCTGCGGGGGCTGCTGCGAATACGCCGCCTGCCCGACCTTCTGCAGGTTTTGCATCAGGGCTTCCACTTCGCGGTTGATTTCCGCGGGGTCATCCTGGTCGCGCACCGATTTGACCTTTTCAACCGAGGCTTCGACGCTTGCTTTAATGTCCGCGGGCACTTTATCGCCCAGGTCTCGCAGGGTCTTTTCTGAGCTGTACACGGCATTGTCGGCGGTATTGCGCGCTTCAATCAGGTCGCGCCGTTTCTGGTCTTCGTCCGCGTGCGCTTCGGCTTCCTGGCGCATCTTTTCCACCTCTGCTTCGCTCAAACCAGAGGAAGCCGTGATGGTGATATTCTGGCTGCGTCCGGTGGCGCGGTCTTTGGCAGTCACTTCCAGGATGCCGTTGGCATTGATGTCGAAGACTACCTCGATTTGGGGAACGCCGCGCGGGGCGGGCGGAATGCCGTCCAAAGTGAACTTACCGAGGGATTTGTTATCGGCCGCCATGGGGCGTTCGCCCTGCAGCACGTGGATTTCAACCTGGGTTTGGCTGTCCGAGGCGGTGGAGAACACCTGCGATTCGCGCGTGGGGATGGTGGTATTGCGCTTGATCAACGGAGTGGCGATGCCGCCCAAGGTTTCAATCGAGAGGGTCAGCGGAGTCACATCGAGCAAAAGAATGTCCTTCACTTCGCCGCCCAGCACGCCTGCCTGGATGGCCGCGCCGACCGCGACAACCTCATCGGGGTTGACGCCCTTATGGGGGTCTTTATTGAACTGCTTGCGCACGGCTTCTTGCACGGCGGGCATGCGGGTCATGCCGCCTACCAGCACAACTTCGTTGATATCGCCATTGCGGAAGTTCGCGTCCGAAAGTGCCTGGATTACGGGTTTCATTGAGCGTTCCACCAGGTCTTCGGTCAGCTGTTCCAGCTTGGCGCGGGTGAGCGTTGTGACGAGGTGCTTGGGGCCCGATGCATCGGCTGTGATGTAAGGCAGGTTGATTTCGGCTTGCATTGTGGTGGATAGTTCAATTTTGGCTTTTTCCGCGGCTTCTTTCAAGCGCTGCAAGGCCTGGCGGTCCTGGCGCAGGTCGATGCCGTTTTCGCGCTTGAATTCATCCGCGAGGAAGTCCATTACGCGTTGGTCAAAGTCATCACCGCCCAGGAAGGTATCGCCGCTGGTGGATTTCACCTGGAAGAGACCGTCGCCGACCTCGAGAACGGAGATATCAAAGGTGCCGCCGCCCAGGTCGTACACGGCGATGGTTTCGTTTTTGCGTTTGTCCAGACCGTAAGCCAGGGCAGAAGCGGTAGGCTCATTGATGATTCGGAGCACTTCCAAACCCGCGATTTTTCCCGCGTCTTTGGTGGCGTTGCGTTGGGCGTCATTGAAGTACGCGGGCACGGTAATGACTGCCTGGGTGACAGGCTCGCCGAGATAGGCTTCGGCGTCGTGCTTGATTTTTGCCAAAATCATGGCGGACACCTCGGGCGGGGTGTACTCTTTGTCGCCCAGGGTCACGCGCAAATCTCCGTTGGGAGCTTTATTAATCTTATAGGGCACGCGGGATTTGGCGCGCTGCACCTCCGGGTCATCATAACGGCGTCCCATAAAGCGCTTGATAGAAAAGATGGTGTTTTCGGGATTAATAATGGCTTGGTTGCGCGCCACGCGCCCGACCAGCCGTTCGCCGTTCTTGTTTACGGCGACAACGGAGGGCACTAATCGCTCTCCTTCAGCGGAAGGGATTACGACAGGTTCACCGCCAATCATGACAGCGGCAACTGAATTGGTTGTACCTAAATCGATACCAATAATTTTTGACATGGATGCTCCTATTTTGCTACCCGTACCAAGGCGGGTCTGATTACACGATCTTTGAGTTTATAACCAGTTTGGACGACCTCGATAACCTGACTGTTGGAATATTGGGGGTTATCTTCATGCGTTACCGCTTCCTGAAAAGCGGGGTCGAAATCGTCTCCAGGTTGAACATTCAACGGGGCGATGCCCTTAACGTCGAGCGTTTTCATCAATTTTTGCAGGATGAGCGCCACCCCGCTAATCCAGGCCTCGCAATCCGGGTCGGCTGGTTTGTTTTTTAGCGCTCGTTCCAGGTCATCCACCACAGGCAAGAAGGCCTTGATGATATCCGCAAGGGCGTTCTCGTAGACTAAACGGTTATCCTGGTCTACGCGCTTCTTGTAATTGGCGAAGCTTGCTCGCTCCCGTTGGAGACTGTCCAGATACTCCGCCGATTGGGCAGTGAGCGTGTCAACGGCTTTTTGAAGCGTTTCCAGCCCGTTTTCAGCTGCCGCGGGGAAGGAGCCCATTTGGTCTGAGACCGCTTCCGGGCGTATTTCCTCGTCTTTTTTGTGCTTTTTTGATTCTGTCATTGCTTTCCTCGTTCTTATGCGCGCAGGGCGCGTGTATTATCCAACCAAGTTTTCTGCCACCAGGTCTGAGAGCAAACCAGCCACGAAGCGCACCGTCGAGATTGTGCGTCCATAAGGCATGCGCATGGGACCCAACACGCCGACCGTGCCGGTGAGCTGGTCTGGGATGCCGTAGCGGGTCAGGATGACCGAGCACTGCCGCAGTTCCTGCCAGGTGCCTTCGCCGCCGATGAGCACCTGCACGCCGCCAATCTCGTTGCCCAGGATTGTGCGAGAGAGCAGGTCATCCAGCTTGCTGCGCTCCTCAAGCAGGGAAAGCGCGGAGCGCGCCTGTTCCGTATCCGCGAATTCGGGTTCGGCTAACACGTTGGTTACACCGTCCAGATAAATCTCGCCGGTCACCAATTTTTGCGAGAGCCGCATTTGCTGCCGGACTGCTTCCAGCACTTGTGGGCTGGGCGGGTCCAGGTTAATTTCCAGGCGATTAATTTGTTCCGCGGAGCAGTTGGCGCAGCTGGCGTTGATGCGAGCGGCCAGCTCGGAAAGCGACTCCTGCGTGGTAGAGTCGTTGAGCGAAAGTATTTGCTGGCGAATTTCACCACCCACCAACACCAGCACCATCAAAACCTGCGCAGCGCGGGTGGAAATAAGTTCCAAATGTTTGAAGGCCACTTTTTCCGTGTGCGGCGCGGTGACGATTGAGGCGGCCTGAGATTGGTTGGCAAGCACAGAGGCAGCCAGGCGCAGCCAACCGTCCAGGTCCTGACGAGCCTGGTAGAACTGGTGCGCGATGGTGTTTCGCATTGGGGCGGGCAGCGTGGTTTGCTGCGCTAAATTAGAGACAAAAAAGCGGTAGCCTTCTTCTGTAGGGACGCGCCCCGCGGAGGTGTGCGGCTGGCGCAGATAGCCCAATTCGGTCAGCACGGTCATTTCGTTGCGAATGGTTGCCGAACTAATCGGCAGCGTAAATTGCTCGACCAGGGTTTTTGACCCAACCGGTTGAGCGCTGCGGGTGTGCTCGTGCACAACCAGCGAAAGCAGCAATTTTTGGCGTTCAGTCAGTTCTTGTTTCATCATTTGATTCGATTAGCACTCTCAACCCGAGAGTGCTAATTTTTCGGTGTTAATAATACCACAGCCCAGGCAAAATTCAAGCGTTGAGCGTTGCTGGAGACGTAAGATTTGCGTAAGAACTAGGAACGGGTGGAAGGCGTGAGCAAAACCCGGGTGACATAGCGGTTCACGCCGCCAAATTTATATTTGTAATCTTCATCACCGCGCATCATATCCACTTCCCGCAGCTCGTGCGCGATAGCCCACTGCAGCACTTTTGCCAGCAGCACCCAACCGGGTGAGCAAGGCGCGAAAACGGGTTCCCAAGCAGAGTTATATACCCAGAGTTTAGCGCCAACATTAAAACTGAAGTAAGCCGCTGCTTTACGTCCCTCAAAGGTGAGAAATGCCAGGTGCAGCTGGCCAAGCTCGAAAGCCCAACGCGCCGTAGCCTGCAAATGCGCGCGCATGGCAGGGTTGAGAAAGGCTTCCTTGCGCGGGTCCAGGCGCATCATCGCGATAAATTCGTCCACTTCTGCTGCAAGTTTTTCGCTATCTTCCACCAAATACCATTCGGTCTGGTGTCGATTTTCCGCGTTTCGGGATTTGCGGCGAATTTCGTGGCGCTGTTTCTTGTTGATGCCGGCCAGATAAGCATCCCAGCTTTCTGCCAGCGCGATGTAAGGCGAGGGCTGCAAGCGCTCTTCAGCATAGCTGTACCCACTCAGCTCGGCGACGGGGGCTAAAGCTAACAGCGCGCGGGAGTCTTCCCTTAGGTTAAGGATTTCTACAGGATATGCTCCCAATTCTGGGTCCTGGCGCAGGAAAGCAAACAGACCGCTTAAGAATTTGTCCAGCGCTTCTGGCGCAACCAAAAAGTCCAGATAATCGGTGACTTCGATGGAGCCAATCAAACGCAGCGCTGGCTGCCAGCCAGGCTTGGAGCTAAGAAAAAACGGCGCGACGCCAACAAGCGCACCGTTCTCGCGAGCGATGACAATTCGCAGCTCGCTGTTGTCCTGGTCCCATTCCCCTCCGCCCAGGGTTTGCCACCAAGCGCGCTGGTAACCAAAACGCAAAAAAGGGACCTGCATATGACTTCGAGCAAAGAGCTGATCCCATTCCGAAGCAAGCGCGTCCCATTCTGCAATGGTGCGCACGCAAGAAAATTCCATACTTTGATTATACCTTTTGGTGTCGCTGTGTAATGTATAATGTACTTGGTTTGGAGTCATTCACTACACCGGGGCGGTTCATGAAACATAATTTAGAGCTCATTTGCACAGACAATTCCGCGCTGCCGGGCTTTTTTAGCGCGAATATTCCTAAAAAGGCGGCACGCGGTCGCGAAGAGGATAATCTCCTGATTTTTCTTTCGCAACAAAGCGGCGAGCCGCTTAACCCTGAGTTAATCACAAAATGGCTGGAAAGTGCCAACGCGATTTTTTATAAAAGCTCTGGTTCGGTTACCTCCGCGATGCGCGCGGTCGTGTTCGCGCTGAACGGCGCGTTAGCGGAAAAGAACCTTAATCTGCCGCCGGAAAGCATTTCTGTGTCCGCCCAGCTTTCTCTGGGGGTTATTCATCACGATACCCTCTTTTTGGCGCAGGCCGGCCTCAGCCAGGCGCTGCTGGCCAAACCAGGCAGCCGCGCGTTCTTTTATGATCCGGACCTTGACCCGCGCGGACTGGGCTTGACCCAGGTGCCGCGCGTGCGCTTTTTCCAGCAGGCCGTTGACGAGGGTGATGTAATCCTGTTTTCGACGCAGTTCCCGGCTGCTTTTTTAGCCAGCAGCGGCGGCTCTGAGCAGCCTGAACCAAAGGCGCTGCTGGCAGACTTGAATTCTAACCAACCTCTCGCGGCTGAAGTTGGCTTGGCCCAGGTGCGGGCAGGCGAAGGATTAGCGCGTTGGATGGAGCCAGACGGGGCGCCGCTCACCGCGGAGGTCCAGGTTGACCAGCCGGCTGAACCTGAGGTTTTAATTTCGGCAGCCGAACCGGTCTCCGTTATAACGGAAGAAGAACGGATAGAACCAAGCGCGCAGACAGAAGCCCTGCCTGAAACCGAATTATTTGGCTTGGCGGCAGCAAATGACGAAAACATTGAGCCTCTGCCTGCCAGTGCGCAAATTGAGATTATTGAGCCTGAGCCAGGCGCGGAGCTTGGGGCGGAAACCCCGCCCATCGAAAGCGCGCCAAACGCGGAACTGCAGCCCACTTTGATCGCTGAACAACCGGTCACTTCCGCAAGGCGCGCGGCGCGTTACACTAGCGAGCAAAGCCCTGAGCAAGCCCCGCGCGACCGAGCGGCTGAAAAAGCAGCGCGCAAACAGCGCAGCCAGGCTGCTTACCGCAAGGTTGCGGATGGGGCTGGTTCCATGAATCAATTGGGCGATGGTCTGGCCGCGTTTCTGACCGGCGAAAAGAAGCAAATTACGGAAACTGCGACTGAGAGCTCGGAAATTTCGCGCGGCACCAAGCTGTTACTCGCGATTCTGGTTCCGCTTTTAATCGTGGGGCTGCTCTCGGCGGTTTACTTCAGCCAAGGTCGGGGCAGCCAGTACGCATACCTGATGGCGCAAGCACAGGCTGCCGCCGAGAACGCGCCAGCGATGCAAGGCGCGGCTGCCCAGCGCGAAGCCTGGGAACAGGTACTCTCCTGGTTGAACCAGGCCGAGACCTACCGGCAGAGCAGCGAACTGCGGGCGCTGCGCGTACGCGCGCAGGACGCTCTTGACGTTTTGGACGGCGCGCTGCGTTTGGTTTACAAACCAGCCTACGCCTCATCGCTCCTCACCGGACTGGATATCAGCCGGATTGTCTCTGTCGGAACGGATCTTTACCTATTGGATAAAGCAACAGGCGTCGTGCTGCATCTCAGTCCATCCAGCAGCGGCTTTAACCCGGATTTGGAATTTAACTGCCAGCCGGGATTCTATGACGGCATCCAGGTAAAAGAATTAGTGGATGTTTTGGCTGTGCCGATCAATAACGCTGCCCGCGCGCCCATTCTGGCGTTGGACGCGGACGGCAGCGGGCTTTTCTGCGGCGTCGGCAAAAAACCAGCCTCTTTCGACCTCATTCCTCCGGATGGCGGTTTTGGCAAGGTACAAGTGGTCTTATACGATGCTGGCCGATTGTTCGTGTTGGATCCAGTTCGGAACGCGCTCTGGATATACCGCGGCGCCAATATGGAGTACACAAATCCCCCCGATTCCTATTTTGAGGAAAAACCTGTCGACCTTTCACAGGCAGTTGGGGCGGCCGTAAGCGGTGATGAGCTCTTTTTGCTCTTCTCGGACGGGCGCAGCACGCACTGCCTGGCATCCAACGTCACCGGGACGGTTGAGTGCGAGGACCCGTATGTGTATCAGGACGCGCGAAGCGGCGCGGAAGCTGGAACGCTTGATTTTGACGCCCTGCGCTTTAGCCAGCTGGCTTACTCGCCTCCACCGGACCCGTCACTCTATTATTTAGCGGCGGAAAAGGCGGAGCTGTACCAGTTCAGCTTGCGCCTGAATCTGAACCGCGTGCTGCGGTCCGGCGCGGGCGGCGGCAGTTTGCCGGGGCGGCCAGTCACAGCATTTAATGTGGGGTCTAACCGGAATGTATACCTGGCATTTGGAAGCGAGCTGTATTACGCGGTAATTCCCTGAAAGCAGATGGGGACAAAGGTCTGAAGGGTAGAAGTCCTGCTAATTGGATGGGCGGGCGGATTTGAATACTCTGCGGTCGTTGTAGGTATCGTTAGAAACCTGCCAGCCTTTCTTGACCGCGCATTTTACCGC
>JAGOML010000094.1:0-3134 GCA_017993575.1 Anaerolineaceae bacterium
CAAGCGAAATTGGCAGATTTAAGCCCAAACTAAAAGATGGTTTCATTATTCCGCGCGGAATTGATTGGAACGCTGCAGGAATAAATACACCCTGCGCAATTACGCAGGGTGTTTGTGTGGGTGGTATAGGACTCGAACCTACGACCTTTGCGATGTCAACGCAACGCTCTAACCAACTGAGCTAACCGCCCGTGAGGTTAGCATTATAGCGTTATCCCGTTTTTTGTGCAAGACCCAAACTAATAAGCCACTCGGCAAGAAGAGAAAATTCTCGAAAACGGTCGGTCAAAAAAACACAGCTAACGCAATGCACACACTGATTAACCTGAAATAGTAAACAACAAAATGCGCCTTACCCACAGGATTGAATATCCCTGTGGGATAAGGCGCTGATTGGGTTTGAAAGAAAACCAGGTAGAGCTGTTTACTTCAGGTGTTCCTCTTCAAATTTCTGCAGAAAGTCCACCAACGCGTCCACGCCTTCTTTCGGCATCGCGTTGTAAATCGAAGCGCGCAGACCACCCACGCTCTTATGCCCCTTCAGATTATCAAAACCGACTTCCAGCGATGCCTTCACAAAAGCCGCATCCAATTCTTTATCGCCCGTGGAGAAGGGAACATTCATCAAAGAGCGGTCCTTTTTCTCGACTGTGCCGTGGAACATTTCGCTTCTGTCCAGATAAGCGTACAGGGGTGCTGCTTTTTCCAGGTTGAGTTGGTGCATCGCTTCCAGCCCACCGAGCCGCATGAGATGTTTGAACACCTTGCCGCAGACATAAATCGCCCAGCAGTTGGGGGTGTTGTAGAGGCTGTCGTTATCCGCGTGCGTGTCGTAGCGCAGATAGGTCGGAACTTTGGGGTCCATATCTTCGCGGCGGATCAGGTCCTCGCGGATGATGACAATCGCCAGACCTGCGGGCCCCACGTTCTTCTGGACGCCGGCCCAAATGAGGCCGTATTTGCTCACGTCGCAGGGCTTGGAAAGGAACATTGAGCTCTGGTCCGACACCAGAGGCTTACCCTGAGTATCCGGCAGTGTTTGCCAGGTGGTGCCGTTGATAGTCTCGTTCTCGCAAATATAAACATAATCCGCGTCCGGTGAGACGTTAACTTGGGTCATGTCCGGGATATAGGTAAAATTCCTGTCTTCGCTGCTAGCGATGATGTTAACCTTGCCAAACTTTTTGGCTTCCGAAATAGCTTTTTTGGACCAGGCTCCGGTGTTGACGTAATCCGCCACGCCGTTCTTCATCAGATTCATCGGGACCATGGCAAATTGAAGCGTCCCACCGCCCTGGATGAACAGAACTTTATAATTATCCGGGATATTCATCAATTCCCGCAGGTCCTTTTCGGCTTCGTGCAAGATATCCTCAAAGACCTTGCTGCGGTGGCTCATTTCCATCACGCTCATTCCGGAGCCCTGGTAGTTGAGGAGTTCAATCTGAACTTCTTCCAGGACTGCTTCCGGAAGCATGCTTGGGCCGGCAGAGAAATTGTAAACGCGTCCGTATTTCATCTTAAGCAACTCTCCTTTTAGTTTGCGTGCAGCGTTATTTTGAGCGCCAATCGGCTTACCCTTAGTATAACCTTTCGGGTCATTTTTGTGGTCGTTTCGGGCATTTCCATCCCACCAAAAGGCATCCATTGCGGCTTTCTCACCGGCCAATTCAACCAAAATTCGTCTGCGAGCTCGCCTTACCCTACTGGACACCAGCACGGCGTTAAATCAAAGAAACTTCAAAAACCCTTACATTGCACATAACTGACTTATCCCTACTTAACAAGCCGCGGGTACAATTGAGCAATGAATGAACAAATCCACATCGAAAAATGCGTATACGGCGGCGACGGCATGGGAAGGCTTGCCGATGGGCGCGCGGTCTTTGTCCCTTTCACGCTGCCCGGCGAAGAAGTTCTGGTAGAGATTACCGAAGACAGTAAAAACTTCGCGCGCGGGCGGGTTGTAGAATTGCTGAAACCATCCGCGCTGCGCGTTGCTCCGCGCTGCCCGCATTTTGGCGTGTGCGGCGGCTGCCACTACCAGCACTTGCCCTACGCGCTTCAATCAGAACTAAAACTGCAGATTCTCGCGGACCAACTGACGCGTCTGGGCGGCATCACCAACCCTCCGCTCAGCGGCATCTCACCCAGCCCGGAAATCTGGAATTACCGCAACCACGTTCAGTTCCACTTGGACGCGCTTGGACAGCCGGGATACATGAACCTCTCCGGGAAGCAAGTGGTCCCAATTTCGCAGTGCTTCCTGCCCTTGCAGGACCTGGAAGCGCTTCGCCTGCAGCTGGACCTGAGCCCCGAAGCCAATCTCAGGCGCGTCGCCCTGCGTCAGGACAGCCAGGGGGAGCAATTCATCCTGTTCGAAGGCCTGGAGGATATCGGACCAGAGATGAGTATGGATTTGCCCGCCTCGGTGGCGTACCAAGGACCGGACGGACGAGCGGTCACGCTTGCCGGGCAGGACCAACTTATGTACGAGGTTTTGGGCAAACAACTCACGATTTCACCGGAAAGTTTTTTCCAGGTAAACCTGGACGTCGCTGAAAAAATGCTGGAGTATGTTCTCAGCCTTGTTCCCACACGAGAAGACCAGCGGATTGTGGAGCTTTTCAGCGGCGCGGGATTCTTCAGCGCCTTTCTGGCAGAAAGATGCAGCGAATTAATTGCCATTGAGAGCTCCCCTTCCGCTTGCTACGACTTTGCCGCCAACCTGGATGCCTGCGAGCATGTCAGTCTGTACGAAGGCGCGGTGGAAGATGTGCTGCCCGCCTTAGCTGCGGACCTGAAACCCCCCGACCTGGTTTTGCTGGACCCGCCCCGCGCCGGGCTGCAGCCGGCTGCCCGCAAAGCCCTGCAGGACCTTGCCCCCCCACAGATTATTTACGTCAGCTGCGACCCCAGCACGTTGGCGCGCGACCTGAAACACTTCTGTTCTGCCGGCTACACGCTCCAAAGCGTGCGCGCCTTTGACATGTTCCCCCAGACCTACCATATTGAGACGGTAGCTGTGCTATCCAAAGCAAGTTAATGCGAAATTATTCAGGGAGAGTAAATGAACGTATTATTGGTCAACGGTAGCCCGCATAAAGATGGCAATACTTACAAATCCCTCAAGC
>JAGOML010000045.1:0-14400 GCA_017993575.1 Anaerolineaceae bacterium
TTCACGCGCACCAGCTCTGCTTCGCCCGTTTCAGCGCTGCTGGAAAGCAGCATCGCGCAGGCTTTTTGTTCAAATCTCTCCAGGTTTTCGTCCGCTGCCAGGTTGCCCTCAATCAGGTACAGGAAAAGCGTCTGGTCGTTGGGCGTCTGGTCATATTCCCAGACTGCCTCGGGTTTTAAGGTCACATCCAGATATTGGACCGGGACGTATTCGCCCTTTACAGCGCCGGTCTTGCCGCTGTAACGCCCGGAGAGCACCCGCACCAGGGCATTTTCTTCCACCACCTCAGCCACATCGCTGCTCTGGATATCCCGATAGGCAGGTTCGGTCATCTTCTCCGCCGCGGGCAGGTTCACCCACAATTGGCAGCCCAACATGCGCGGGGCGGCTTGCGGCATCTCCTGGTGGATAATTCCGGAACCAGCCGTCATCCACTGGCACTGCAGCTTGCCGATGACGCCGGAATTGCCCAGGCTGTCTCCATGTTCCAGCTCGCCTTCCAGCAGGTAGGTCACTGTCTCAATACCGCGGTGCGGATGCCAGGGGAAACCGGCGATGTAATCGCGCGGGTCCAGCGAATCAAAACCGTCCAGCATGAGGAAGGGGTCAAAATCATACATTGTGCGCGCGCCAAGCACGCGTTGCAGGCGCACGCCGGCGCCGTCCACCGCGGGGTGCCCGCGCACAACCTGGGTCAATTTTCGAAAAGCCATTCTCGCTCCTTGATATCCTAACTTCGCTGCCCCAAAACAGGCTTGTTGTGAGAAAAAAAATTACTCGTCTGAATAAAAACCTGGTAATAAATACTTTCAAACCGGCCGCGCTATTACAAGCCTTCGCCAGTAATGTGATAGATAGGCTTCAGGACTTAAATTGCGCACCGCAGCCAACGCCAGCTTAAGTATACGTTTTTTGTTCAGCTGCCTGGAAGAGCCCATCGACATGATTCGCCACGATTTGCTCTACGTGGTGAATTTTAAAGGCCGCCGCATCCGCTTTTTTGCGGATGTTGACCAATTCATCGTCGAGCTTTCAGGAGTATTCCCCCACGAAGCCGACAACATCCGCCGCTTTTATCACGACTTGCTGCGCATGTATACGCATGTGATGGTGGAAAACCCCAGCTACACCAGCGCCGATGAAACCGACCCAAAAGAATCCCTCCCAGCGCTGCGCAGACACCCCGTGTCCTTCCTGCGCTTTTTCAGTTATCTGAACAAAGGCGCGGAAACCCTGCTCAGGAAATACTTTAAGGACCCGGAGATTTTCAAGTTTTTTGATAAGCTCACCTCCACCTATTGCTATGCCACGGTCAAAGAAGCGCCCGCGGTGCTTGCCAGCGTCATGTTCGTGGATAATCATGTCGGCGGCAGCTATTACCCGGCCGGCTCCACCCTCTTTTTGCCCGGTAAGTTGGAAAAAGTCATCGAAGAAAACGGCGGGGAGATGCTGCCGGAAGCCGAAGTGACGCGCATCCTGTTCCAGGACGGAAAACCTTGCGGCATCGAGCTGATGGACGGCAGGCAGCTCTTCGCGCATGACATCATTTATTCCGGCACGGTCTGGAATCTCTATGGAAAACTGCTCGACCCAACGCAAACCACTGCCGCTCGCCGTCAGTGGGCTGCCAGCCAGGCACCTACCTACCCCAGCGTTGTGCTCTACGCGCTGGTGGACAAGTCTGTCATCCCGGATGATACCGCGCCGATTGAAATGCTGGTGGGAAATCCAGACATGTTGGATGAAAGCGAAGTGACTGCCTACATCTTCAGCATCGACGACCAAACGCTTTGCCCGCCCCAGTATCACACCATCGCGGCCATCGGTCCGACCTTTGAGAAGTGGGATAACTTGAACCCGGATGAATACCAGACCAAGAAAGCGCGCGAGCTTGAACGGCTGACGCAGGTGCTTGAGCGCCGCTTCCCGGGCTTCCGCGCGGGCATGCGTTTCTCAGAGGTCGCTACACCGCGAACCATCGAGCGCTACTGCCTTAAAAACGGCGGCGCGGTGGCTGGACCAAAGCAAATGCTTGGGCAGCATATACTCAAACGCCTGCATACGCGCACCGAGTGGGACAATCTCTTCTGCTGCGGGGAATCCACCGTGCAGGGCACCGGCACGCCTTCAGTCACCACCTCCGGGATCAGCGCGGCGAATGCCGTGTTGAAAAAGCGCGGCTTGCAGCCTTTCAAATATCGTCCAGACATGCCCAATTTCGTCCGCATTGTCGAGAAACCCTACAAGCGCAGCCAGCTTTATGCGGACTATCCGCAAGAGCAGCAAGCTGTGATGCGCGCTGCTTATCGCTGCCAGTTTTGTGAAGCCCCAACTTGTTCGCAGGGCAATGCGTTGAATTTCCGCGGAATGCTGCGCAGGGTGAGCGTTGGGAACTTGTTCGGAGCGCGAAAGGTGGCAGAGGCGATAAACGCCAAAATCGAGGGCGCGCAAGAAAAGCTGCGCGAAGCAGAAGACAACTGCGTTCTAAACAAACTTCGCGGCGAACCGGTGGAAATTCGCGCGGTGACGGCCTTCTTGCTAAACCGCAGCCAGTAGACGCCGGCCTCTTGGAGGATTGTCAAAAGTTTTCGCGGGCAGTGAGGAATACAAGATTTGTTTGTGAGCCGTGCTTGCCTGCGTACTACTTGTTCAAATTTCAAGTTTTCACAGAGAAAAAAGCGCCGCTTCCGGCGCTTTTCGGTTTAGAAAAGGACATTCGTAAGGTCCGCCCGGTACTGCCGCACCTCCGGGTGCGCATCCCCCAGAACCTCCAGTAAACCCAGATACACTTCCCGCACTTCGTCATCGCGGTAGTCTTTGTCCTTGCGCAGGATGTCCAAAAATCCATCCAGCGCCAGCAGAATCTTCCCTCTGCGCGCTAATTTCAGGCTGTTGCGGTAGGCAGCCTCCAGCACGTTTTCAGGCGGGTTTTGGAGCGAGTCCATCCACAAAAAAGCCTCGACGACTGGCTTAAGCTGCTGGGCGGCGCTGAATTCATGGCTGGCGGGGAAATTTGCCAGCAGGATATTGGCTTCCCTGGCCTTGCCTTGCATAAGCATCAGGCGCGCGAGCGCAAGAATCCCGCCTGGGTGGCGCGGATTTCCGCTGACGAAGCGCCCCAATGCTTCCTCTGCTTCGGGATAATCGCCCAGTAAAATCAGGCTTTTGCCCTTCTCCAGCAGCAGGTCTCCGCTGTCGGGCAGTAAACCGCGAATGAGATGGCGCAGGTTCGGCTCAGAAAGCACGCCGGTAAATTCTGAAACAACTCTGCCGTCCACAAAGGCCTTCACAGCCGGAACGTTTTTTACCTTGAGCCGTTCAGCCAATTTGGTTTGTTCATCCACATTGACACGCGCGAGCCGAAACGCCCCCTCTGCTTCCTGAGCCAGCTTTGCCAGCAGCGGAGACTGCACCCGGCACGGAATGCACCAGGGCGCCCAAAAATCCATCACCACGGGCATCTGGGTTGAATAGTTTACGACCTCAAGCTCGAAGCTTTCGTCACTCACGTCAATGATGTAATCATCTGTCATTGTGGCTCTCTTACTCTAATTTTATCAGAGGCCTGCAAATTATTCGTCACCTTCAGCGATTATTCCTGGCTGGTGAATATCAATCACATCACCGTGCAAATCTACCGTCACCCGAAAACCAACCATGCCAAGGTACGCGAGCGCATCCTCCGGCAAACCGGTGGACTGTATCGCCTCAAACTGCTTGTCCTTGTTTTCCAGTTGACTGCGGATGACAGCGATGCTGAAGATATCTTCCTGACCAAGCATTTTAGCGGCTTGTTCACTGATTGCGTCTTCATGGCCAGAGATTTGCGCGGTCAGGGCATCCCATACCTGTCGGTCTACATCCGCCGCGGGAATGTGGCGCAAGAAGCCATCATCGTTAAGAATGTAAACAGCTTCGCTGCCAACATAATCCGCGCTCAGCACGCTGCCCAATGGGTCATAAACTAATCCTTCAAAAATTGCCTTATTCACAGGCATCCTTTCCTGAATATTCTTCTGATAAAAGTATAGCAGCTGAGTATAAAAAAGAAATTAACACCGGACCGGTGTGGTTTTACAACTCGTAGACCACATCCACGCGCGTGCCTGTCTCACCCACCAGGTATTGCACATCCGCGGGTACAGTTGGGTTGCACCAGCGGTAAAGCCATTTCGCGTCGGGGGAGCGCATATTGATACAGCCGTTGCTCATCCGATGCCCCCAGTTGGAATGCCAATACGCGCCGTGAAACGCCACGCCGCTCATAGTGATGTAGCTCACCCAGGGAACGCCAGGCAAGTCGTAATCCACATTTCTATCGCCGCTTTGCAGCACCATGCGCCGGTAAGGGCGCTTGCGGTGGGTTTTAAAGACGCCCAGCGGAGTAGAGCCTTCGGCTAGACCGGTGGAAACAAGCGTGCTGAAGACCGGCTCATCATGTTCGTAAGCGGTAACGGTCTGGGACCTGAGGTCTAGCTTGATGCGTTTCTGGTCGGGGGGTACCTCAGGCGAAATTGGGGTCAGCTCTTCCGCGGGCACCAAACGCACGGCATAGGCGCGAACAAAGTAAGAAGCTCCGTTCATGTCATCCGGCAGTTCATACCAGGGCACGCCGTACTCATCAAATACCCGGCTGCGGACCCAATGCGTCGAGGAGTAGTAATAATGCCGCTTGGCAAAAGTGCCGCGGGGCTTATAAAACGCGTCAATGGCGGGCACGGTAATTTCGCCCAGGCAGCCGCCTTCCGGAATTGGGTCGCTGCTCACATTGCGATGCGTTTCCACGTACTGCACAAAAACTGGCTGGATGTAGGCGTCCTCACCAAGTTTCAACCATGGGTGCTGATTGCCTTTGCTGTCCTTGATGCTGAGGGTGTCTTCAATGCGCACAAGCTGGTCAAATTTCAGGAGATCCTGCACTTTGGATTTCTCGCTGGGTTCAGCGAAAACATACAAACGGTAGCGCGTAATGCGCGCCCATGAACCTTCGGTAAAGTCCATCGACAAAGCTTTCGCCAGGCTGCCTGGAATAGCAGCGGCTACCGCGCCGAGGCCTAATATTTTCAGAAAATCTCTGCGTGTGAATTTTTGTGAAAAAAAGTCCATCAGTTATGAATATTTACCAGGATGCCCACGTAAGACCAGTCAAACAACCATCCGGCATCACCCGTTTCCATGTTAATGCAGCCATGGCTCATCGGGTTGCCAAAATTGTTGTGCCAGTATGTTCCGTGGATCCCGTACCCTTCGTAAAAGTACATGGTGTAAGGAACATCCGGTAAATAATAACCCGGTCCCTGCATGTCGTCAAACAAAAGTTTAACGTATACGTAGAACCTTCCGGTGGGAGTGGGGGTGTTGGGAAGCCCGGTAGATACCCAAAATGACGCAACAATGGTGTTGTCCACGTAAGCATAAAGCATTTGGTCGCCCAGGTCCACATCAATCCAGCGCGTGCCCTCTGGCTCAACCGGCGGGATATAAACTTCTGTCGGTTCTTCCTCTTCTGGCACGTAGGTGATAATCACCTCAGGCACTTCGGTCGGAGTTGGCGCAAGCGTGGGGGTGAGCGTGGGTGTTTGTGTCGGCGTGGGCGTTGATGTCGGTGTCGCGGTAGGCGTCTGGGTCGGGGTAGGAGTTGGGGTTTGGGTCGGCGTAGGGGTAATAGTCGGGGTCAGGCTGGGTTTTACCAGCGGCGCGGAGTCATAAAGCGCGAACTGACGCCCTGCCGAGACGACGCGTGGGCTGAAAGCTCCAACGGCATAGAGCGCGTAAACCAGCAGCGCAACTACCGCCAGCAGCAGCGCGCCCAGGAAGGCTGGTTTGCGCCGTCGGATATTCGCGAGTGGGGTGAGCTTAGGCTGGAGCGCCTGGGGTTTCTCCACTGTCCAGCCAGCGGCATGCGTTTTACGCAGTTCGCGGGCTGCCCACACCATACCCTGCCGTGCTGTTTGGTTGCCTGGATCCAGGTCAAGAGCTTGTTTGAGAAAGCCCACGCCTTCCTGGGCATCGGATACTCCAGCCAGGATCAACAGCGCGCTGACCGAGCCTGGATTTAACGCCAGCGCTTGTTCCGCCAGGCTTTTCGCGGCAGCGCGGTCGCCCCGCAGGACAGCCTGCTTAGCTTCAGCAATCAGGGAATCAAGGGTCTGGTCAAAAGCGTCCATATTCAGGGCAGTGGGGTCGCTTCCACCCCTTCATTATTCAGATAACAACGCAGCCCGGCAACGATGCCGTCCGCCAGACGTTCAGGCTTTTTGGTGAGAATTTCCTGATCAAGGTTCATGAAACCTACCTCAATGATGGCGGCAGTCGTCAGGGGATCAATCTCAGAGAAGGCATGGTAAGAGGTCATGTCGTTTGTGATCGATTGATAATGGTATTGCAGACCGGTCTCCTTATTATAACGGTCTGCTATGCAGCTGATTAAGCGGGTAGCGTTGTCACTCTTTGCTGTGGAGAGCGCCGCCGCGACTTTGAAACCAGTAGCGGAATCGCTGTAATACTCGCAGGAATCGGCGTGGATGGAGATTAGCAGCGCGGCCTGATATCCTGCCAGGCGGGAGTCAAATTCATCCAGCAATTCGACTTCGTAGCCCATTTTGCTCAGCTTCTTTTGAACAAATGCGGCCACGTTGCTGTTCACCTCCACTTCGGTCAGCCCATTAGAACAAACCGCTCCGCTGTCGTTTCCGCGGTGCCCAACGACAATGCCAATCTTATTGGCAGGGAAACCCGCCGGCATTCCAGCCGCCGCGGTCTGGGTCAGGCTGGCATTTCCGCCTGCTGCCAGTGCTTTTGCCATTTTCTCCTGCAAGCTTTCCGCCAGCAGGCTGGAGGGCGTCCATAACGTGAAGAGCGTGGCAACAAGCAGCGCGCCGCCCAGCATCATCCGCAGGGCGAGCCAGGTTGTGCCAGTTTTTTGCCTGGGTTCCGAAGCTTTTGGCGCGGAACTTTGAACCGGAATGTTTACCTGCTCCTGTTTCCGGAACGGAAGCTGTATCCCAGGTTTATCGTCAATTTCATGCATGGATTTGCTCATAGTATTAATCTTACCTTATGTCTGCGCTTCTTTGCGTTCCGGTTTTGTAAATCACCAGGCGCTCACTATAATAGATAGAGAGCAAAAAACGTATGGAAGAAAGGTGCAATTCTTATGCCACAGAATCTATCCCCCGACGACTGGAACACGCTGATGCGCATCGCTTCCGATGCGGTTTTCGCCGCGACCCACAGGCGTAAACCGGAGGCCGTGCAGATTGCGATGCTCCCCGAAGCGCTGCGGCAAGAGGGCGCTGTTTTTGTAACCCTTACCAAGTCCGGCCAGCTGCGTGGATGTATCGGCAGCCTGGAGGCCTGGCAGCCCTTGGCCGAAGACGTCCAGTTGCGCGCCTACCAAGCAGCGGTTCAGGATTCGCGCTTTCCGCCACTCAGTCCGCCGGAACTGCCTATGATCGAGATTGAGATATCCCGCCTGACCCAACCCGAGCCCCTGGAATACCAGGTCCCAACAGATTTGCCCCAACTTCTTAGACCTGGCCAGGATGGGGTAATCCTCTCAGACGGCATCCGCCGCGCCACATTTCTCCCCCAGGTTTGGGAGCAGCTTCCACAAGCGGAAGAATTCCTGAGCCACCTGTGCGCTAAAATGGGCGCGCGCGCCAATCTCTGGCGAGAGAAAGCGCTGGATGTGCAGATTTACCATGTTGAGGAATTTAAAACAAAACCGGAGTGGTAAAACCACCCCGGTCGAAAGCTCTCGTTAATTGGCTTAGTTTTTGGTAAGCGCGTAGGCCTGACCAGCGAGATGGGCTGTCATCAATTGGGCGTACATGCTGGTAATGAAGACGCCAATGAAGAGGGCAATGCTCCCAAGCGGAGCGATAATCCCTGCCACAATAAGACCGGCAAAAACCAGCAGCCAGGCGCTGATGTTTTTCATGAACATCTTAAATATGGTCTTAATATCAATTCCCGCTGCAATGGTTCCTTTTACGGCGAAATTTGCCTGTACAACCGGCATGATAAGCGACCAGGCAATGCCATAAAGAACCAAGAGAAAAGTGATGAGGATGATCACGATGATTGGCAGAACAGGTGTGGAGGCGCTGTTATCAGCCGCTATGCCCAAGGGGATCATTAGTAGACCCAGCAGCAATGGGATGGCAGCATACACCAGGTTGACCACAAAAAACTTGAATCCCAGCGCCAGATCATCGCCGAAATCGCATTGCGGCAGCGGATATTCCACGCCTTCCGCCACGTTGCGCGTGGTTCTCAACACATAGCCCATCAACACGAACATACCCACCACTGGGATCAAACTGAAGAGAATGGGGATGATAATCTTGTCAAGCCATTTTGGATCGTCAAAAATATAGGTAAAAGCTTTCCCGAAATTCATTTTTCCTTCTTTCTGTTTCAATTGAATGCCCAGCGCAGGCTTTCTTGCCCTGATGGCTGGCGTAAAACTATAACTGGACGTAATCCTGGACGTTTAGTACGAAAACGATGGCTTTCTTTTCTTTGCCTTCTTTGCCGGTCGTGCAATTTTCCCGCAGGAGCTGCAGCGCGCGCGCCACTTTTTCATCTTCCAGGCCAATCAGCAGGGTGCTGCGGCCGCTGCGCAAAAAGCCGCCTGTTGAGGCAATGAAGGTCGCGCGGATATCTTCAGCGTTTAGAATCTCTGATACCCGATCGTTATCCTCGTCGTGGATGATGGCAATGATCAGTTTCATGCTTATAGCTCCTCAAAGTGCTCAAGATCAAGCGAAAAGAGGTTAATGCCGCCCACCACAGTCTCCGTTGGATATGGCATTGGCAGCGGCGCGTTTTCGATAGGGGTGGCAATAAACGCAATGCGCTTTTGGCAGGTGGAGGTCAGCAATTCACGCACAGCAGCCTCATCGCTTTCTTTGCAGCTGACCAGATAGGTGGCGTTGCGTTCCCGCAAAAAGCTGCCCACGCTGGGAAGCCGCGTGAAAGGAATATTTTGCTCCTGCAGCACTTCAGTCAACACATCGCTGTCGGAGGCCTGGATTACCGCTATGATGAGTTTCATCTTTTCAGCGTCCATCGCATCCATCCTTGTGCGTTTTCACTTCCTATTTTACTCGAATTCTACCTCTGAGGAATACGTTTTTCACTTAAACCAGTCCACAACCATGTCTTCCATATCGTCAGGATCGACTTCTTCCTCACTCACCACTTTTCCAAGCACGGATTCCCCTGCCAAAAAAACGCTTTTTGGGTTCCCACTCTTCAATGGATGCCACCAAGGCAGGTCCTGCCCATGAGCGAGCAACCGATAGGCGCAGGTAGACGGCAGCCAATTTGCCATTTTGGCGGTTTTTGGGGTCAGATAGATGCAATCCGGGACGTTCACATGCCGGTTGTCGTAATCCGTGCAGCGGCAGGTTTCCAGGTCCATGTAGCGGCATACTACATTCGTGAAGCGCACAGTCTCCTCTTCTGGATTCGTAAACTTGAACAGGCAGCATTTTCCGCAGCCGTCGCACAGCGCTTCCCACTCTTCCGGGCTCATAGCCGTCAGGTCTTTTTTCTTCCAGAATTCAATTTCAAGGGTCATGGTTACTCTTCCTGTTTGGGCGTAGAGCTGCCCTCTACCAGCCCATAAAGTTCCGGCCGGATAAAAGGGATGAGGGCCATCTGCACCGCGGGGGTGTACAAACCCTCACGCGTGATTAAGTCTCCCGTCAGCAGACCAACCGCCCCGTTGCGGCGCTTGGAGTCGCTGGTCCTGAAAACAATGTCATCAGCGTCTCCCAACTCCATTCCGCCGCGCACGAGCTTTGCCACAGATTGCGGCAGTTCAAAGGAGGCTGTGCGAGCCTGGCCGCGCCGCGAGGCGCCTAGAATTACCACCCAGGCAAACGTGAGCATTGTTTCTGGCAAACCCGACGCTGTTTCTGTGCCGCCTTCCACCCCGACCCAATAATCAGCGTCCGGCAGCGCCCGGCAGGCTGCCCGCGCGCGGTTCTCCGCTCCTTTACGGGTTTCATAATCACCCATAGGCTGATTTGATACGCCCGAAGCCGCATCCACGCTCACAAGTGAGAGGGTTTCCTGCGGGAAGACTGATTGGAAGCCCGCCTTTACTGCTTCCAGCTTAACTGGATTTGTGGACCCAACCGCGACGCGTATCACCAGAGCCTGACCTGGTTTAGAGCTTGGGCAGAACGATGGTCTGTTGGCCTTGATACTTGCCTTTCTTCTGCGCGTAAGTGATATCGCAGGGCGCATCCCCTTCAAAAAAGAGCACCTGGGCGATGCCTTCGTTGGAGTAAATCTTGGCGGGCAGCGGAGTGGTATTGGAAATTTCCAAGGTCACGTAGCCTTCCCACTCCGGCTCGAAAGGGGTCACGTTCACGATGATGCCGCAGCGGGCGTAGGTGCTCTTCCCAAGACAGATGGTCAGCACATTGGCGGGAATGCGAAAATATTCGACAGTCCGGGCGAGCGCGAAAGAATTGGGCGGAATAACGCATACATCGCCCTTAAAATCCACCATAGAGCGCGGGTCAAAGCGCTTGGGGTCCACCACTGCGGAGTAAATATTGGTGAAGATTTTGTATTCATCGGCTACGCGAATATCATATCCGTAGGATGAGGTGCCAAACGAAATGACCCCTTCGCGCACCTGCGCCTCCTCAAATGGTTCAATCATGCGTTGTTCAAGTGCCATTTTTTTAATCCAATTATCCGGTTTCAGTCCCATTCATCGCTCCAATGTATTCAAAATGTATCTGTCAGTTCAGCCAAATCTTGGCAAAAATATTATTTACAAGGCTGCGGCGCTCAGTCCGGCGCGGTTTTTCAAAGAGCACTCCACTGACTTTTCCGCCAGCGCGGCCTCCCGCTCCAATTGAACCAAATCAGCCAGGATGTCCGCGGGTTCAGCGTCATTTTCCAGACCCGAAAGATTAATGCGCACATTCAATGCGGCCGAGCGGAAGGCAGCCCCGGCCAGCTGCGCGCTCGCGCCCGCATCCGAAATCGCGTTCAGGTTGCCAATTTCAGCCATGCGCGCTGCCAGCCGCAGTACCGCCAGGCATTCACCTGCAGTTTCCAGCGGAACGCGCGCCGCGTGCAGGGTGGCCTTGTAAATGGCTGCGCTGCGCGTCAGCTGCTGCGCTTCGTCCGCTTTGGGCAGCCTGCGTGCTTGCAGGATGCCGTCAAAAGCGCGCGCGTCCAGCTCAATAGCTTCGGTGAGTGTCTTGCGCAGCTCTTCCGCCCGCGCGATGACCTGCCAGGCTTCCGCCTCCACTTCCGCGTATTTCGGTTTGCCAACCGTCAGCCGCGCGACCATTGCCACCAGTGCCGCGGCGAGCGCGCCGGCGTGCGCCGCCGCAGAGCCGCCGCCCGGAGAAGGCGTGCCCTCCGCTACCTGGTCCAGAAAATCAGACCCCTCGGTTTTTGCGGTCCCGACCTGTTCGCTCTGCCAGGCAAAGAGCCGGCTGTCCAGCAGCTGCTCGTTCTCAAATCCGTCCAGCTGCAAGTACCAGCGGGCAGTATTCACCAGCGCCTGGTTGGGAACCAGACCGACAATTTCTGAGTGATGAATCCCCGCGCTGTAACGTGCTGCTTCCCGCCGCACCATTTCTGTTATTTGCGCGATTGGCGAACGGCGAAAGTTGGTCAGGTTCATGGATACCTGCGCCAGGCCGCCAACCAGGACGCCCATGGCTTTTACGTAGCGGAAACCTCCCGAGGAATTGCGCACCCTCCGCGCGATTTTCTCGGCAACGCTTACATCAGAAGTAGTCAGATAGATATTGTAGGCAATTAGAGCCTCGCGCGCGCCAATAACCGTCGCGCCGGCGCTGCCCAAGCGCGCGGGTCCCAGGTCCGGGGCGCGTGATGGGTCCTCCTGGATGGCAAGCTTCAGCCCTTCATATTCCCCCCGGCGTATGTCCTCAAGGTTGCGTCGGTCCGGCCGTGTAGCGGCTTCTTCGTAAAAGTACACCGGTATGCCCAGGCTGTCCGCCACGCGTTTTCCCAAGCGTCGCGCCATTTCCACGCATTCCACCATGGTCATGCCGGAAATCGGCACAAATGGCACCACATCGGTCGCGCCGATGCGCGGATGCTGGCCTTGATGTTGGTCCAGGTCAATCAGCTCGGCAGCCTTGGCAATGGCGGCAAAAGCCGCCTCTTCCACAGCGGCGGGCTCGCCAACAAAGGTGAGCACGGTGCGGTTATGGTCCTGGTCCGAATGTCGGTCCAGAACTCCCACACCGGGCACAGCCTGCAGCGCGGCAACAATCTGGTCCACAACCTCGGGTCGGCGGGCTTCCGAGAAATTCGGGATGCATTCAACAATTTTCACTGGCATGTTTTTCCTCCAGGCGCTTTTCTGCTCTGATTATACCAAGCCGGAGCTTTCTCTCTTGTTGGTTTTTCCCCTATAGGCAAAAACCTTTTCTTATTATCGTTATTGATTTTATATATCTTTTTTCGCGCATTCTTTAATATAATCAAATAGAATATTAATTAATATGATATCGCCCTTGATATTCTTGATAATTTCGTTTATACTGTAAAAAACAAGCGCCGTTCCAACAAAGGAGTGCCATGCCAAATTTACCCGAATCGTGCCCGATTTGCCATTCAGAGATGGTCATCACCCGCGCGTATTGCCCCGCCTGTGAAACGTCGCTGGAAGGCTATTTTCAATTCCAAACGGACCCCTTTGCAGTGCTCTCAAAAGACCAGCGCGATTTTTTGCTTACTTTCGTGCGCACGGAAGGACGTCTGAACCGCATGGAGGACATCCTCGGAATTTCCTATCCCACCCTCAAAAACCGCCTGATTGAGATTATTCACGCGCTGGGCTTTGAGACAGAAAAACAAGCTCCTCCGCCCTCCCAAACCCGCGCCGAAATTTTGGAAAACCTTGAGAAAGGTATAATAAGCATCGATGAAGCGCTTGAGTCGCTCCAGGCGCTCAAGTGAAGACGATCTGAGGTACCCATGACCACCAACGACGAACGCATCAAAATTCTATCCATGCTGCAGGAAGGAAAAATCGACGCTTCGGAAGCGGCGCGGCTGCTGCAAGCACTGGACGAAAGCGCCAAACCCGCGGCGGAAGAAGCCAAAGCCGCCAAAAAGCCGCGCTTCCTGCACGTCAAAGTCACGCGCATTATTGATGGAAAATCCATTGCAGATATTCGCGTTCCCATTTCCATTGTGAATGCCGGCATGCGCATGGGCGCCAAGTTTAGCCCGCACATGGCGGGCATGGACCCGGACATGCTGGCAGAGCTGTTGAAATCTGACGAGCCTTCCCAGATTATCGACGTCACCGACGAGGAAGACGGCGAGCACGTGCAGATTTACCTTGAATAGGCGCTCTACGCTCTCTTCTGAATCACAAATTGCAATACCCTATCTCACCCAGCGCGCGGAAACATTGGCTCAGGCCGAACGCTGCCGCGCACGCTTGGTCTTTCCGCGCTGAATTCTTGCCCGAATCCCAACAATCCGATACAATTTCTTTATGCGTTTTGACATTTTCAGCCTCTTCCCCGAAGTCTTTCAACCCTATCTCGAAATTTCCATCCTCAAGCGCGCCATTCAAAACAACCTGATCGAAGTACGCGCGCACAACATCCGCGATTGGGCTCAGGACCGCCACCATACCACCGACGACACGCCCTACGGCGGCGGCGGCGGGATGATTATGAAGCCAGAACCTGTTTTTGCCGCCGTCGAGGATGTGCTGGGAGCGCCGCCCGCCTGCCCGGTGATACTGCTCTGCCCGCAGGGGCAGCCTTTCACGCAGGAACTGGCCTTTGAGCTGGCCGCGCACGAACAGCTGGCGCTCATCTGCGGGCGATACGAAAGTTTTGACGAACGCATCCGCGAACATCTTGCAACGCATGTCATTTCCATTGGAGATTTCATCCTGACAGGCGGGGAACTGCCCGCGCTGATGCTTCTGGATGCTGTCGCGCGCCTAAAACCCGGCGTTTTAGGGGATAACGAGGCCACCAGTGACGATTCCTTCTCCAATGGACTGCTGGAATACCCGCAGTACACCCGCCCACCGGAGTTTCGCGGTTGGTCTGTGCCGGAAGTACTCCTGCAAGGCAACCACGCCCAACAAGCCCGCTGGAAGCGTGAACAATCGCTCATTCGCACCCTGCTTTGGCGCCCTGATTTATTGCTTAAGGCCGACCTTACCGATAAGGACCGTAAATTCCTGGAAGACTATGTCGCGCGGAAATTCGCGCAGCAAATGGAAGAAACAGACACAGATTAAAGGAGAAGCATGCAAAACGAAAAGTTTAAATTTGGCAAGTTATTCTTAATTGGTTTTGGCTTTTTTGGTGTCAGCGTGTTGTGGAGTCTTTACAACACCTATGTTCCCATCCT
>JAGOML010000095.1:0-3087 GCA_017993575.1 Anaerolineaceae bacterium
AAATCAAGCCAATGGAATTAGCGCGGTGGGGAGTGACAACAACACCTTCCAGGGCAATTTTGTCAGCAACAACGCGGAGAATGGATTATTACTTTCTGGCTCCGACAGCAATCAAATCCTGGAGAACACGATCGGACTGGACACCGAGCGAAGTCTGGACCTTGGAAATGATGGTCATGGTTTGTTGCTCTCCGACAGCAGTGGAAACCTCGTCGCGCATAACTGGATGTCCGGAAATGGGAAAGACGGGCTGCGTATAACCGGAAGTTTATCCACAGGCAATCTTGTCCAACAAAACGGGTTCGGGACAGCCTTGTCCGTGCCTATCCCTAACACGCAGCATGGAATCGCGCTTTACAACGGTGCGCATCACAACACCATTGGCAGTTCCAGCGACGCGGAACTTTATAACATGGTCTACGGCAATGGCTGGAGTGGAATCGTGGTGGTGAACTCCCTGCTCGGCACGAATACTATTGGCAACAACTACATTTTTAACCAAGGTTTCTACGGCATCCATATCAATAACAGCCCAAATAACGCGATTATCGCGAATACTGTCGCGGGCAATGGCGCTTTGGGGGAGTCTGCAGGCGTGCGCGTGGAAAACAGCAGCGGAACAGGAGATGCTTCCGACACCAATCTCATTTGGAGCAACCAGATTTTCAACAACTACGGCAAAGGCATTCAGTTAGTGGGGGATGCCAACAATTACATCCTTCGACCGGTCATCCTGAGCGCAAGCTGCAGCCTGGTGACGGGCACAGCCTGCCCCGGCTGTTGGGTGCAGGTTTTCTCGGACCTTTACGATGAAGGCCGCTATTATGAAGGCCTTGCCACGGCGGATGGCAGCGGACATTTCGCGCTGTCAATTCAGGCGGTGTCACATAACATTACCGCGGTTGCCATCGATGGTCCGGGGAATTCCAGCGAATTCTCACTGCCGTTCACGGCCTGCTTCCGCTTGGCGCTGCCTATTTTGGTAAAATAAGCGCATTTGAAACAAAAAAAGCCCGCGCTTATGCGCGGGCTTTTGCTTGCGTGGATATCTTTGCCTCAGTACCCGCTGTTGGGGTCCACAACATTGTAAAGAGCGTGGTTATCCTGATAGCGCTTCAGGTTTTCGATAAACAAATCGACCGCGTCATCCAGCAAGTGGGTAGAGGCGCCGGATGTGTGCGGCGTGATGATAACTTCTGGCAGCGCCCACAAGGGGCTTTCTGGCGGCAGGGGTTCCTGAGAAAAAACATCCAGCACCGCCCCGCCCACCTTGCCCGCTTTAACCGCCTGCGCCAGGGCGTTTTCGTCAATTAAATCCCCGCGTGAGACGTTCACCAGGAACGCGCCTGGTTTCATCGCATCGAACATTTCGGCATTGAACAAGTGTTTTGTTTCCTGCGTCAGGGGCAGCGTAAGCACCACAAAATCGCAGTCCTTTAGCATCCCCTTCAGGCCCTCAATCGGATAGAGGCGCTTAAAGTAATTGCCCATCGGGTCCCCCAAGCCTGAGGGCGTATAACCGCTGTCTTCCAGCTTCATCATATCGCGTTTGGCTGCCAGCACAGTCACGCCCAAGGGGTAGAGCAGCCGCGCGATTTCCCGACCGATCGACCCATACCCGACGATGCCAACAGTGCTGCCGCGCAATTCTTTGGGCTGCAGCGATTTTGAAGCGTTGTTGCCCCATTTTTTCTCACGTTGCAGGTTGATGGTCTCTGGCATTTTATGCCCGAGCATCAGCAGCGCCATGAGCAAATATTCACCCATCTGGCTAACCATCGTGCCGCTGGCGGTTGTGATCACAATGCCCGGATCGGCGGCCAGCGACTGTTTTAGCGCACGGTCCACCCCGGCCAGCGAGATTTGAATCCATTTAAGCGCGGGCACCTGTTCGCGCGCGGGCAGCTGCTTGCCGTCCGAAAAGAGCACCTCAGCTTTTTCCCAGGCTTCTTTGGGCAGGTCCGCGAAAGACTTGCTGGCGGCTGCGGTCAGATGGATGTGTTTGCCCAGCGCTTTGACGCGGGCTTGCTGGGCTTCCGTGAGGGGTACGGTGCTTATAATTTCCAAAGTCTTTTTCTCGTCCATTAGATGTAAATCCTTTGCGGATCCAATTCCTCCCGTAAGATGCGCAGCTCTTCTGCTGTTGGAGCGGCGGTATATGCCATCGTTTCAGCTTGCTTAAGTTCCCAGCCGGTGTTGGCCTGCGCCTGCTCAAAGCTGCAGCCCGGATGCAAAGCCGCCAGCACCAGTTCGCCGTTCGCGTCCGGCTTGAGGATGCCCAGGTTTGTGACGACCGCCTGCGGACCGGAACCGCGCACGCCTGTTTTCGCGCGGTCATCCCCGCCCTCCAGAAAGCCCGCCGAAGTGTGAAAATCCACCCGGGCGGGGAAGCGCCGAAGTTGGTGCGGCGTGATGATGTAGCAGCGGTTAGCCCACGCGGCGATTTCCATCGACCCGCCAGAACCGGGCAGCCGCACCTTGGGGTGTTGGTAATCCCCGATGACTGTGGCGTTGATGTTGCCGAACTGATCAATTTGCGCGCCGCCCAAAAAGCCCACGTCGATATTGCCGCGCTGCAGATAGAGCGAGAACACCTCGAACATGGAGCAGACTGAAAGCGCGCCGCTCACCAGGGTCGGGTCGCCGATGGAGAGCGGCAGCCGATTGGGCCTTGCGCCGATGACGCCAGCTTCGTAAATCATTTGCAGGTTGGGGGCATGCGTTCGGCGGGCCAGATTACAGGCCAGGTTCGGGATGCCGACGCCAACAAAGACCTGGTCGCCGTCTTTGAGCAGGCGGGCGGCGTTGATAATCATCAATTCGGTGGCGTTGTACTCAGCTTCCGGCATCTCAGTAACTCCCATAATTGACCGGCGCGCTCAGGCGCAAGCCTGGTTTCAGACGCTCTTGTGTGTTCGGGCCAAGTTTTGCCAGGTATTCCTCGCGGTCCCTCACGCCATACACCCACTCGTCCAGGTAGGCTTTCACGCCGGCCTCATCCTTGCTCATTTCTTCCCATCCGAGATAGAAATCGTTGTCGCGGTCGTAGTAGCCCTGGGTGTAGGAGGGGTGCGCGCACCAGGGGAC
>JAGOML010000096.1:0-3072 GCA_017993575.1 Anaerolineaceae bacterium
ACCGGGTCCGCGCCAAGGACCAATAAATTTGCCTGGGTTGTGTCAAAATGGCGGTTGTTGGGCACAACTTGCCCGGCTTTAACCAGAGTCTGAAAAAGCATGCCTTCTGCCGCCCTACCCTGATGCGTGGGCAGCACATAGGGGAGTCCCAAGACTTGCTGAACCGCGCTCTCAAAATGGGCGTAACTGCGGGCGCCAGCATAAGACTCATCGCCGCGCATGATTCCTGCCCACTGCGCGTCGCTCATCGCGCCGGTTCCGCTGTCGGTAAGCAGGTCGATAAAAACATCTTCTGCGGGCACCGCAAACAGGTTGTTGCGCGCCTGCGCCAGCGCGGAAGCGCGCTCTGCCCGGGTGGTAACTTTAAGTTTTTCGACGACCTTGATGCGAAACGGTTCGATGAATGGGATTGGCATTGTTACTCCTTCAAATCGTAGTTCTCCTGTGCCAGGCGCGGTGACGCATGATTCTTACGATACACAATCATCAGCATATCCATATCAAAGAATGCCAGACATACCTGCAAGATGCAAGCCTGCCAGAGTGCCGGAGGTGAACGCGAAGTGCAGGTTGTAACCGCCGCAGGGACCCACTACATCCAGGGTCTCCCCGACGAGATATAAACCGGGTATAAGTGTGGATTCACAAGTCTCAGGGCGTACCTCAGTCACAGGCACCCCTCCCGCGCTTAACTGGCTTTCGTCAAAGTTTCTTACGCCGATGATTGGCAGCGAAGCCGCGCGCAGCTTGCTTACAACAACGCGCATCGCTTCGATTTGCAGCTGTCTGTTTTGCTCATCCGAGCTAAGGCCGGCATATTCTAAAAAGAATCGGCTGGCTTTTGGCGGGAAAAAGCGGTTAAGAAAAACCAATGGGGAAGCATCTTTAGCGCGGTTAAGCGCTTCATCCGAAAGCTCAGCGCTGAATGCCGCGCAGAAATCCAACTGAAGGCTCAGTTTTTCTCCAACACGGCGCGCTGCAAGGTGCGAGATGTTCATCACGCCCGGGCCATTCAAGCCCTTGGCTGTAAAAATCACATTGCCAAAGGAGGAGCCCAACTTCTTTTTTCCCTGAACCACCGTCGTGCCCACGTCAAAGCGCAGCCCCTGCAAAGCCTGGAACTTCCCAAGCGCGAGTGTCAGGGGTCCCAATGCCGGTACCAGCGGAACGATACTGTGTCCAAGCCGCTCCAGAACCGGGAACAACTCCCCGCGCGAGCCCAGCACGGGGTAAGCCTTCCCGCCGGCTGCCAGCACCACTCTGTCAAAAAAACGCTCCCTGGCGGGCTCGCCGGATGGAAAACGCAGCGCGAAGCCGTCCTCCGCGCGGCGCAGGTCAATTACCTGCATGGAAAGCGCGAGCTCCACCCCGCGGGCGAGCAAATTGGCTCGCAAAATCTCCACCACGGACTGTGCGGAGTTGGAAAGCGGGTAGAACCAGCCGTCCGCTGTGCTGTAGGTTGGGATGCCAAGCGCGGTCAAGAGCTCCAACAGCCGCGCGGGTGGATATGCATGGAAAAAGGCGCGCATCCAGCTTTCATCCGCGCAAGTGTATTGTTCCGCGCCCACCAAAGCGTTGCTGATGTTGCAGCGGCTGCTGCCTGTGACAAGCAGTTTTTTGCCAATTTCCCCGTTGTGGTCAAAGAGCGTTACGCGATTTCCGTTCTGAGCGGCAGCCAATGCCGCAAATATCCCCGACGCCCCTGCCCCAATGACCGCTATCTCCATAATCCGATTATACAACGCAAACCGGCACTACTCCGCGCCATTCGCTGAGAGATGGTTAACGCTGCCTCCAAAAAAAGCAGCAAAAAAAGCGCGAATCAATTTGACTCGCGCTCGTCTTTCGCCAAAAAAACTAATTCATCGCCAGCAGGTTAAATTCCTGTTTTCGCACCGAGTATCGGCCGTTGCCTGCCAGCACTTTACCGACGTAAGCCTCCGGGACGTCCACCATCGTGCGGTCGCTCTGGATGATAATCTTACCCAGGCTTGAGCCGGGGATATCCGCGTGAAAAGCGATAGCTCCAACCACATCACCGGGTCGGATGCCGTCCTGCCTGCCCAACCCTAAAACCATGCGCACCATCCCAGCTTCATGGGCATGTTCGGCAGGTTCTCGTTGGGGTTCCCTGGCGCGGCGCGGGGCAGATGCCTTGATATCCGCGTTGTTCTTGCGCGCGAAGCCCCCGCTGGTGTGCGGACGCCGTTCGGGGCGCACTGCTTTTTCGGGGAGTGGGCTGACTGAGGCGATAGGGCGCTGTTTTTCTTCCGCGCGGGCAATCTTGAGCGCGACAGCCGCCAATTCCAGCGGGTCCACGCCCTCTCCAAGCATGCTTTCGACCAACGCGCGTTCTTCTTTGGCTCTGCCTCGCTTGAGCCACATCGAAATTTTGGTCATCAGGTCGTTCAGCCGCTTAGCTTGAATTTCTTCCTGGGTCGGAATGCTGCACGCGCGCATTTCCTGCTTGGTGAAGTGTTCGATTTCCCGCATCAGCCGCCTTTCGGAGGGGGTCACCAGCGAAATCGCGGTTCCAGTGCGCCCGGCTCTGCCTGTTCTGCCGACGCGGTGCACAAAAATTTCTGCTTCGTCCGGCAGGTCAAAGTTGAACACATGTGAGATGCCTTCCACATCCAAGCCGCGCGCGGCAACGTCCGTCGCCACGAGAACTTTGACATTCCCGCTGCGGAATCGCGCCATAGTACGTTCGCGCGCTTCCTGGCTCATGTCGCCGCTGAGCGCTTCCGCGGGGAAACCGCGCAGGTTCAGCTCGTTTACCAGTTCTCCAGTGCGGGCACGAGTGCGCGTGAAAATCAGGGCTGTGCTGATATTTTCGACTTCAAAGAGGCGCGTGAGTACGGCCAGCTTGTCGAACTCGTTCACCAGGTAATAGCGCTGTTCAGTCGCGGATACAGTCACCTGCTCGGCTTCGATGCGCACAGTTTTGGGCTCGCGCAGATAGTTTTCCGCGAGCTGCACGATGCGTTTGGGCAGGGTAGCGGAAAAGAGAGCGGTCTGACGTTCCGCCGGCGTCTGCGCCAACAGGCTTTCCACGTCCTCAATGAAGCCCAT
>JAGOML010000097.1:0-2980 GCA_017993575.1 Anaerolineaceae bacterium
CCCAGGTCGATGACCCAATCCGCAACCTTGATGATATCCAGGTTGTGCTCAATCACCACAACGGTGTTGCCAGTGCTGACCAACGACTGCAAGACTTCGATTAGTTTGTGCACATCCGCGGCATGCAGCCCGACCGAGGGCTCGTCCAGGACGTACAGCGTCCTGCCGGTAGCGCGGCGGGAAAGCTCTTTGGAGAGCTTGACGCGCTGGGCTTCGCCACCGGAGAGCGTGGTGGCAGGCTGGCCGAGGCGCACATAGCCCAACCCAACCGCCTGCAGCGTTTCCAGCCGGCGCTGAATGCGGGGGAAAGCGCTGAATAGTTCCATGGCAGTTTCGACGGTGAGGTCAAGCACGTCCGCGATGCTCTTGTCCTTAAAGCGCACCTGCAGCGTTTCGTGATTGTAGCGTTTGCCCCGACAGACTTCGCAGGGAACATATACATCAGGCAAAAACTGCATTTCGATTTTCAGCTCGCCCTGCCCCTGGCAGGCTTCGCAGCGCCCGCCTTTGACGTTGAATGAGAAGCGCCCCTTGCCATAACCGCGGATCTTCGCGTCTGGCAGGCTGGTAAATAGGTCGCGAATATCGTCAAACATGCCAGTGTAGGTGGCCGGGTTCGAGCGCGGAGTGCGTCCGATGGGGGTCTGGTCGATGTTAATCACCTTATCGAGGTGTTGGATGCCTTCGATGCGCTCGTGCGCGCCGGGCTGCGTGTGGGCGTTCATCAGCTGGCGGGCGAGGGTGTTGTAAAGCACATCCACCAGCAAGGTGGACTTCCCTGAGCCGGATACGCCGGTGATGCACACGAATTTACCCAGCGGGATATTCACGCTCAGGTTCTTGAGGTTATTTTCCGTGGCGCCCACCACGCGCAAAAACTGTCCGTTGCCCTGCCGGCGCTGCTCGGGCAGAGGCACCCTTTTGCGGCCAGAAAGATAGGCGCCGGTGAGGCTTTCTGGGACCGCCATGATTTGCTCGGGAGTGCCTTCCGCGACGATTTCGCCGCCGTGTTCTCCCGCGCCGGGTCCCAGGTCAATCACCCAATCCGCGCTGCGGATCGTTTCATCATCGTGCTCCACCACCAAAACGGTATTGCCCATGTCGCGCAGTCCTTCCAGCGTATCCAGCAAGCGGCGGTTATCGCGCGGGTGCAGGCCAATGGAGGGTTCGTCCAGAACGTAAAGCACGCCCATCAGTTTGGAACCCACCTGGGTTGCCAGGCGGATGCGCTGGGCTTCGCCGCCAGAAAGAGTGCTCGCGCTGCGTTCAAGCGTCAGGTAGTCCAGGCCGACATCAACCAGAAACCCGAGGCGCGCGTTAATTTCGCGCAGGATGCGTTCGGCAATGGCTTTCTGCCGGGAGTTGAGCGGGGAATCCCCGCCGGAAGACAACGTTTTCACCCATTCAAGCGTTCGATTTACCGGCCAGCCGGTCACATCGATAATATTCGCGTCCTCGACTAACACCGCCAGGGCTTCTTTTCGCAGGCGTTTGCCTTCACAAGTCGGGCACAGCTTAACGCCCATAAACTCAGAGATGCGCATTCGGATATAGTCTGATTGCGTTTCGCGATAGCGGCGCTCAAGATTGCCAATAACACCTTCAAACGAGGTGCTGAACGAAGATTTGCGACCATTCCTGCCAATGAACTCCACCCGGATTTCATGACCGTTGGTGCCGTATAAAATCATGTGGAGGTCGTCCTCGGAAAGCTGACTGACAGGCGCGTCCAGGCTGAACTGCCGTTCTCTGGCTACCGCTTCAATCATCTGCCAGTAATAACCGCCTTCCTCACGTGGGCCGGACCATTCCAGCGCCGCGATAGCGCCTTCCCGCAGCGAAAGCGTTTTATCCGGGATGAGCAGCTGGGGGTCAATTTCCTCGCGCGTGCCAAGCCCCTGGCAGGTAGGGCAGGCGCCGTGCGGTGTATTAAACGAGAAAGTGCGCGGTTCAATTTCAATCAGAATGGAGCCATGTTCCGGACAGGCGAGATTTTCTGAAAATTGCGTGTCCTCTGGTGGTTCCGCGCTCAAATTCTGAATAGTCACATACCCTTCGCCAAAGCGCAGGGCGGTTTCAATCGAGTCTGTCAGGCGCGAGCGCATCGCCAGCGCGTCCTCGTCGCTTTCCGGCTTGCTGATGACCAGGCGGTCCACCACTGCTTCGATTGTGTGCTTCTTGTAGCGGTCCAGCTGAATAGTGTCATCCAGCGAATATACTTCACCGTCCACGCGAGCGCGGACAAAACCAGATTTGTTGATTTCTTCCAGGACTGCCTGATAGGTACCTTTGCGTTCGCGCACCACTGGCGCGAGAATGAGCAAGCGGCTGCCATCCGGCATTGCCAGGATGGTATCCACAATTTCCTGGGCGGACTGGCGCTGCACGGGGCGGCCGCAGACCGGGCAGTGAGGAATTCCAACGCGAGCGAATAGAAGCCGCATATAGTCATAAATCTCGGTGACAGTTCCGACGGTTGACCGCGGATTGTGCGAGGTGCCTTTTTGGTCGATGGAAACGGCGGGAGAGAGCCCTTCGATGGCGTCCACGTCGGGCTTGTCCATCTGCCCGAGGAATTGCCGGGCGTAGGCAGAAAGGGATTCCACGTAGCGGCGCTGACCCTCAGCGAAAATCGTATCGAATGCCAACGAGGATTTTCCGGAGCCCGAAAGTCCGGTCAGGACGACCAGTTTATCCCGCGGGATTTCCACGGTGATGTTCTTGAGGTTGTGTTCGCGCGCGCCTATGACGCGCAGGTTTTCTGATGGCATAGCTCCACACTCCGGCCGATAATTATACCATTTGTTCTATATTACGACGCAATTAATAAGTATACCCTCGATGGAGAGGCGTTGGGATGTGGTGGAGTGCAGAACAATGAAAAGGAGACGGTGAAACCAGTCTATCGACAAATTTTTTTATATGGAGGTAGGTTAAGAGGGAGATCGCTTCGTGCCTCGCGATGACGAATGGATTGTCA
>JAGOML010000046.1:0-4131 GCA_017993575.1 Anaerolineaceae bacterium
TGATCCTGGTGCACGTCTACAAATTGGGATCCTTCACGGTTCCAGCATTCTTCTATCAACTCTTCCAATAGAATTCGTTCTTCTCAAGAAGACCGTAAACCCTGCGCTTAGGGAGCGGGCAAAAAGCTGCGACGGCAGTTCATGCTGCGCTTTACTGCTGCGCATTAAACGTCAAACGGAATCCTCTGCTGTCCTAAGTGACCGCGCTTCATGCATCGTCCGGCAAGGTTGAAAGTACTTCCTGTTCGAAATCCCTGCTGATCTCCCGCAGATATGCGCGCGGGGAAAGCGTCTTGTCATGCACAAGGGGGTTTAAGTCCAGAGCGAACGTAAGGCCGCGCGCTTGGTCAACACGATTCGGTTCGTTCATGGTGGCATTGGCAGCCCGCCTGCCTGGGATCGCGAGATCATAGCGTTTGCCGCTTTCCACCTGCGTTTTAAAGACCCCGAGCAGTTCCTTTTGCAGTTCCGGATTTTCGGAGCAATCTAAAGCGACCCGCCAGCGCGCGGGCAGCCAATCCATTCCGCGCCAGACCTCGCATCCGTATACCTCTTCTGGCAGGCACTCCGCGGGCAGGGAACGCAGCGCCTGGATGACGCGCCAGGCGGCCGCGCTGTGCGTGGAGTGCGCGTCCAGCAGGCTGTGGGTATACACCACGCGCGCGCGCGCCGCTTGCAGCACGCGCGCAAGGTTCTCCACAACACCGCCCCCGGAACGAACGTCCTGGCTGGCAAAATTCATAAATACCACCGTGCCGTATCTGCCGACGCGCGCGGCCTCTTTTTGTTCTTCCTTGCGCAGGGCAGCCAGCTCAGCATCGCTCAGACCGGCAAACTTGGCATCGCGCGGCGCGCCGCTGCCGTTCGTAAGCACAACGCCAGCAAAAGAAGCTCCCCCACCCCGGAAACCAGCGAGGATGCCGTGAATTGCCATGATTTCCAGGTCATCCGGATGCGCGGCAATCCCCAGATGCGTGGTGGCAGACAGCGCCTCTTCCAACGTTATGCCTGACACAGGCTGCGCTGTGTCAGGCATGTAGATTTCAAAATCCGGGCTGTTCATACGCTTGCTTTTCTAACGCCAGACAAACTCGTATAAACTCAGGAAGCGCGAGAGCTTCTCACAAGCTGGCAGCAGGCTGTGCCTACAATCCCAGGTCCCCCGCGGAGAGGATACCCCAGTCTACCGCGTTGTCTGAATACGCGTCGATGATGAAGGGCAGCATGGTCTTCTCGCCGCTGACCAGGTCATAGATGAACACGCTGCGCACGCCGCCAGCCTCCTGGCTGTAAAGCAGTTGGGTGCCTTCCGGAGACCAGGCCAAAAAATCCACATTGCCGCTTTCTACCAACTGCTGCTCGTTCCCATCCGGGCTGATGACAATGACCATCCGATTGGTGATGCTCATTTCGGTCGGGTTAATCTCTGCCAGGGTAAAGGCAATGTAAGTTCCATCCGGAGACCATTCCTGGCGGATTGGCGCGGAATCAGCCAGATTGTAAATCGTCAGGGGGCTGCTCAGGTCGCTGCCAGCTGTGTAAAGCGCGCTTTGTTCATAGCCAAACATTTGCCATTGACCCAAAACGAGCTGCGTGCTGTCCGGGGAGAAGTCCAGCCCACCGATGGGGAAGCTTAACGGTGAGCTAATTTGGCTCAGAGTGGGCAGGTGCCACAGGTTCTCACTCCCACATTCAGAATAGCACCCGCAGTGGTTAGCAGCCAGCCACTGCCCGTCATTGGAAATGGCGCTGACGAATTTCAACCCTCCGCCAATATTACCAAGATTGGTTACACTGCTCAGGTTGGCTTGGTCGTAGCGCATGACGTCAAAGTTGAGCAATTCCTGGTCCTCAAGGTTCTCAATGGGTGGGCAGGTCATATCCCCCAGCGCGGTGAAGAATTGCCGATCGATTCCATTCCACTTGATAAATTTGCCATAAGCAGTCATATCCATTAAAGCAGCGCTGGTGAAGTCAGTCATATAGCTGCTCTCGCCCTTGGTGTATGCCAATACCACGCCATCGGGGGAGATTTCCGCTTTATCATACATATTGCCGTAGTCCTCGGGGATGCCATCAAAAGTGATTTGAAGCAGCGCGCCGGAATCTACCAGGTAACGCCAGAGGTTTGCGTCGTATCGATAGACAATCTGTCCATTGGGGGGAGCCGGCACCTCAGTCGGGGCTGGAATGGGTGTGGCTTCCAGGGTTGGCATTGCTGTTGGCAACGTTTCCTCTGTTGGAAGGACAGGCGCTTGCGTCGGTTCCTCGGTCGGAAGCGGTTCTGGAGTGGGAGTGGAAGCGGGTGTGCAGGCCTGCAGCACAAACAGACAGGCGGCGGCCAGAAGAATAAACGAGAGCAGACGGTTTCGCATTATCATCTCCTTGGAATTTGGCAGGAATAAGTTGAACGTCGATATATCCATTATATCAGCGCGGCTGGTCAGAGCTTTATCCAACCGATCTTAATTTGGTTTTAAATCAAAAAATGGCTATACTTCAAATATCCAATTTTCACATAAATGACTCGGGTCAGTGCTGGCCTGCCTTTTGTTTCCGATAAGCTTGCCACATTTAACGCGTTTGTATCAGGTGGAGGAAAAATGAAGAAATTGCTGGTAATCTGGTTAACCCTGGTTATTCTATTTTCCGCCGGCTGCACTGGAGACATTTCAGATATTCTGGACCAGGCTAAAGACGTCGTCAGCAGCATCAACGTGACGACCACCAGCGGCCTTGACCAGAATACGCTGGACCGCGTGGATGACATCAACGACACGCTTGCCACCGGCATAGAAATCGGCCCGGAGACGCGCGGAACTATTGAAGAGCTTAATGAGACCCTTGCCAATGGTTTGAAGGCAGGCTTTGATGAAGAAACGCTTGCCCGCGTGGACGAACTTCTGCGCGTGGTGGAAGACGGCCTAAAAATAGGGCTGGATGATGAAACCCTGGCTACTATCGATGGAATGGTCGGGACGATTGACGCGATGCCGGGCAACTGGGAAAAGGCGGGACTGGATATCATCCAGACCCTGGAGAACACCGCCGGCAGCACCGCCAAGACCCTCGCTGATCAAGTGAAAGGGGTCATCAATGAAGCCCGCAGCAACTACCAACAGATGATTGCCATTACCGGCGTGGAGTTCCGTTGTAATGTGGACTTTATGGGGTCCAAGACCGGCTCTACCGCCCAGGAGTTTATCGGCAAGAGCATCGTTGGCAAGATTAAAAACATTATTTCGGGGAAGAAAGGCGAAGAAACCATCCCGATTCCTTGGGTCTGCCAAATTATGCCCGACAGCCTGACTCTGATGAAAGTAGGCCAACGCCTGGTAGCCACGGAAGGTGTTATTACCATGACCGGTTACAACTACGTGAGCGCCAATGCCCCCACGGCCAAAATTGTGGATGAGACCGGCGCAGTTGTGCCGGGGATTAACCTCTATCCCTATCTCTCAAGCCCTTACCAAATTCAGTTAAACCTGCAGGATCTCGACCTGAGCAGCGTCCCGCCGCGCTCGCGCATAGTGCTGTCGTGGCCGAACATCGCTGAAACCAGCGGCATTGCTTTGCTGATGCCTGGTTATGCAGGTCCGATTGCCAGTTTTAGCGCTGATAAAACCAGCGGTCAGGCGCCGTTGACGGTGCGCTTTACCGATACCAGCGTGGGTGAGCCAAGCGAGTGGATTTGGATTTTCGGGGACGGCAGCACCTCACATGATCAGAATCCCGTGCACGAATTCAAGACCAGCCGGGATTTTCTGGTGCAGTTGACGGTAAAAAACGCGCTGGGGGATTCGTCCGTCATCCAGACTATCTCTGTGGGGACCGCCCTGGAAGCGGATTTCTCCATGAGCAAAACCAGCGGCGACATTGGCCAGGAAGTGAAGTTTACGGATAAGTCCAAAGGCGCGCCCAAAACCTGGCGCTGGGATTTTGGTGATGGCAGCCCAACTTCTGACGAGCAAAACCCGGTGCACGTGTACACCAAGCCAAACCCGAATGGTTATCAGGTCACCCTGACCGTCACAGGCGACTCGGGCACTTCCACCAAAACTTCCGCGGACCGGGTGAAGATTTTTGAAACCGTCGAAGCCCGCTTTAGCATGGATAAAAGCTCCGGCAAAC
>JAGOML010000046.1:4231-13751 GCA_017993575.1 Anaerolineaceae bacterium
AATGGTTATCAGGTCACCCTGACCGTCACAGGCGACTCGGGCACTTCCACCAAAACTTCCGCGGACCGGGTGAAGATTTTTGAAACCGTCGAAGCCCGCTTTAGCATGGATAAAAGCTCCGGCAAACCGCCCTTCACCGTCAATTTCACAGATGAATCGCTTGGCGCAGAAAGCATCACGGCATGGGTGTGGGATTTTGGGGATGGGGCCAAAGCTTATACCCGCAACGCTTCTCATCAGTACAAGCAGGAAGGCCAATTCAATGTGATTCTCACTGTCTCCCGCGGAGATGGAAGCTCTGACACGGAAACAAAGACAGTCAATGCCTATAAATTCAACTCTGCCATGTTCAGAACGGTCTTCAATCTGAAGAACGCTTTTTCGCAGAATAGCGTGTACTTTACCAAATATTTTAAGGGAACAGGGGGCACTCCTGTGGAGACCGGCATTTCAGCATCGAAATATATCTGTGGAGTTGTGGGGTTCGAGGCCTTGAATGGGGTAATGTCGTTTATGCGCACAGCAAATGACAGCCTCAGGATTTACGCCGAACAATATGCCGGCAAGTGGCGCATTATTGCTGAATTTGAGGATGTAGATCTTTCCGGCGATTTTTATAAGAAGGAAAGCTGGAATGTGCAGTTGATGTGTTACGACCGGGCCGTAGAGGGCACCGTTTTCACCTATTCCGAGCAGTTTCGCAATATTCCCGGTGGAACACCGCTTGAAACCGGCTTAACCAACGAGGACTATTATTCCTGCGGAATCGTTGGCACTGCTGGCCTTGGCGTAACGGGTTTTCGCTATGGTTACCCCAACAACCCCTTTGAACCATATTACTCGCCCATCGGCTTGGATCAAACTTTTGAATTGGATGACGGTGAGTGGGTGCTGCACACGGATATGGATATTTACGACGGCGGGGATGTTTGGGTGCCGCGCGTGTTGTGCGTAAAACAAGGCAGCTATCTCAACGTTCAGGACCCACCGGTGGTAACTGAGCGCGTTTATGTATACACCAGCAGTGGTAACAGCGCTCCCAGCAAAATTGGTACGGCAGATTACTATTGCGGTGTGACAGGTTACCGCGCAGAGCGAGTAAAATTGTATGCAATTCACCCACTGTACCCAATTGATATAAGAAACGTGGCGGCGGAACTACTGGTTGTCAAAGCATTCCAAAAAGACGGTTATTGGTGGGTTTACGCGAACATCGCTGACCGCAACCAGCCTGAAGACTGGACGGTGGACCTCACTTGCGTGCGGCGCAATTATATTGTTGAGGGCACCCCGCCCAATTAGACAAAATTTGCGCCCGGCGTCCACGTCATTACTGATTACGAAACAGCCGCCCCTTTTGGGGCGGCTGTGCTGTCGTGCGCGCAGACGTGCCTTATGCGCCGCCTATTTGCCTATGCGCAAAAAAAGCCCCGCCACATGTTTTGGCGGGGCTGCGTTGTACAGGAGAGTGAATTACTATTCTGCGGTGAGGGTGGAAAGATAGAACGCCAGCCCCATCTGTTCGATCTTGCTCTGTTCGGTCTCGATGTAGTCGAGGTGGTCTTCCTCGTCCACAAGGATCGCGTCAAGCATTTCTTTGGTGCCGTTATCGCCAGCTTCCACGGCAACTTTGATGGCCGCGTTGTACTTCTCTACTGCTTCCAATTCCGCGGCATGGTCATTCGCGAAAATCTTGGGGACGTCTGCGCCAATGTGCAGCGCTTTTAGTTCGCTCACAATCGGAATGCCTTCCAGGAACAGGATGCGGGCAATGTGCTTTTCGGCGTGGCGCATTTCGGTGATGGCACGTTTTTCAATCGCTTCGTGCAACACCGGGTAGCCCCAATCTTCAGCCATCTCGCCGTGAACCATGTACTGGTTAATCGCGGTCAATTCATCCGAGAGTAAATCGTTCAAGACTTCCAGAACTTTCTTGTTACCTTTCATATTCAGCTCCTTATATTAGACTTTAGATAAGTATATTATAGCACAGCTCGGACAGTCCGATCGCGATTGCCGACACGACGCTTTAGATAGTAGCAATGTTGTTTCGCGCGACCTAAGATACCCTTTGGGCTTATCACGCAGGTTTGTTTACTCCTCAAAATCAATAACGAGTTGAACACTGTAATATAATTCTGCTATGGCGAATTTGGATTTGCGCGTAAACGGCACCCCCTGTTCCCTTCCAGAAATCCCGGGCGAAATGCTTTCCACACTTTTGCGCGAGCGTCTGCGCCTGACGGGAACAAAAATCGGCTGCGGTGAAGGCCGCTGTGGAATTTGCACGGTGCTGGTGGATGATAAACCGGTCAAATCCTGCCTGTTTCCTGCCAAGAACGCAAATGGGAAATCTGTGCTCACCATTGAAGGTTTGCGAGCGCTCTCGCCCACGCCTGGGCGCGCGCATCCACTGCAGGAGGCGTTCATTGGCTATGGAGCGATTCAATGCGGTTTTTGTACGCCAGCCCAAATTCTGAATGCTTACGCTTATCTGCTGAAACACCCCAACCCGGATTACGAAGGGTTAAAAACCGCGCTCAAGGATGTACTCTGCCGCTGCGGCGCTTATGAAGCCATTCTGCAGGCAGTGCTGGCGGCAGCGGATATGCTGCGCTCCGGCGGCAGTTTGCCACCCCCAAAAATCAGCCTGGCCCACGCCCATGAGCGCGCCGTTGGCACCCTGCGCCCCAGACCCGACGCACTTGCCAAAGCAACTGGCGCGGCTGTCTTTACCTCTGATTTGACCTTTCCAGACATGCTTTACGCCCGTGTTCTGCGCGCGCAGGTTCCGCACGCAATCCTGCGTGGCTTGGATGTTTCTCCCGCGCTGGCTCAGCCGGGTGTCCGCGCGGTCCTCAGCGCGAGAGACCTGACCGCGGCAAGGAAGCACGGTTTATTTACCACTGATTGGCCTGTAATGGTAGGCATCGGGGAACGCGTGCGCACCGTAGGGGATGCCTTGGCATTGATTGCCGCGGACACGCAAGCCAACGCGGACGCCGCGGCGGCTCTCATTCAAGTAGACCTGGAGCCGCTAACCGCGCTTACCACCCCACAGGAAGCGCTAGCCCCTTCTGCTGCCCAACTGCACGAAAACGGTAATCTACTGAAGCATATCAAGGTGCGCAAAGGCGACACCGAACAGGGTTTCAAGGATTCAGAAATTGTCATTGAACACAGTTTCTTTACGCCATTCACGGACCACCTGTTTATGGAACCGGAATGCAGCATCGCTGTGCCCCTGCCCGACGGCCGCATGGAAATCTACGTCGGCTCGCAGATCCCCTACTCCGACCGCAGCCAGGTGGCGGCCGCCTTGGGCGTCCCCGAAGACCAGGTGCGCATCCGCGGGCAGCTCACAGGCGGTGGCTTCGGCGGAAAAGAGGACATTGCCGGTCAGATTCACGCCGCACTGCTTGCCCGCGCGACCGGTAAGCCTGTCAAATTACTCTTTAGCCGGCGGGAAAGTTTGCTGGTGCATCCCAAACGTCATGCCACCCAAATCCGGGTGAAACTGGGAGCCCGCGCGAATGGACTACTGGTTGCGGCGGAGACAGAACTCTTTGGGGATACCGGCGCGTATGCCTCGCTTGGGGAGAAAGTGATGACCCGCGCGACCACCCACTCCAGCGGTCCCTATGTTATTCCGCATGTAAAATCCGATTGTTACGCTGTCTATACGAATAACCCACCGGCCGGCGCGTTCCGCGGTTTCGGGGTGTTGCAATCTGCCTTCGCGGTGGAAAGCATGATGGATATCCTGGCTCACAAGCTGGGCATGGACCCGCTGGAACTGCGCAAAATCAACACCCTGCATGAAGGCAGCCTGACCAATACCAACCAATTGCTGGAGGATAGCGTTGGACTGCCAGATTGTTTGCAGGCAGTGGAACAAGCTCTGCGCAAATGCTCGGGTGAAGCGCCTTTCACGCCCAGGCGCGTCTCGCGCGATGGCAAGCAGTATCTGCGCTGTTGGGGCGTAGCGGCGGCCTACAAGAACACCGGATTGGGCAGCGGCGCCGATGATGCCGGCGCGGCGGATGTTGAACTTTGCCTGAATGGACGAATGCAAGTACGCAGCGCAGCTGCTGAAATTGGCCAAGGGTTGGTCACCACCTTGCAGTTAATCACCGCAGAAGTCTTCGACCGGGATCCGCAGGATATTGATGTTTTGGTCATGGATACCGACCTTACCCCGGACAGCGGTCCTACCACAGCCTCGCGGCAGACTTTTGTCACTGGCAACGCCGCCCTTTTGGCCGCCAAAGAGCTAAAACAACACATCACATCCAACCTGGCTGTTCGCTGGGATGTCGAGCCAGACCAAATCCGCTTCGATTACTCCGGAGCTGGTCTATTCCCACGCGGAGAGGCGCAGCCCGCCCGGCGGGCGACCTGGCAGGAGATCGCTAAGCTGATGGACGCGACCTCAAGCGGCCGCTCCATTCGCAGGGTGTACCACGCTCCTGAAACCAGCCCTCTTGGCGGAACCGAACCTATTCACTTCGCCTATTCCTTCAGCGCGCAGGCAGTCGAAATTGAAGTCTCCCTGGAAGATGGCGGCATTCATGTACTACAGGTCATTTCTGCCAACGACGCCGGCCGCGTGCTCAACCCGCTTGGTTTCCAGGGTCAGGTGGAAGGCGGCGTGGTGATGGGGGTGGGACACGCCTTGATGGAAGAATTTCGTGTCAAAGGGGGCTTGGTAGAAAGTGACCGGATGGCGCGCTACCCCATCCCGCGCATGCCAGACAGCCCGCAGGTGAACTCAATCCTGGTTGAACATCCAACCAAGGAGGGACCTTTTGGGGCTAAAGGCGTTGGGGAAATCGTGAGCATCCCCACCCCGCCAGCGCTTGCCAACGCGCTCTTTAACGCAACCGGGCTGCGGGTCTTTAGGCTGCCAATCCGCGCGGAAGAAGTTCTGGCGCATCTGCGCTCACAAACTTCAACGTAGCAATTTCAGATTATTTCTTTTTCCAATCAGCTTCCCATTCCGCGTCGCGGCGGTGCGTGCCATCACAGAGTGGTTTGTTGCGCGAATTGCCGCAGCAGCACAAGGTCACCCGGTTTCGCGCCACAAATGGCACACCATCAGACCGTTTTACTTGCAGGTAACCAGTCACCCATAAAGGACCGCGGATGGGACCGTAGGATGTAATCTCAAAAGTCTCAGCAATTTCCTGCGGCAGGTCCGGCTCAATTTCCGGCTCGTCCGGATCGACCTGGTAAGTCAGCGCGCCGGATGGGCAGCGTTCGATCATGGCGATTGCCAGCGAGCGCTTAAGCGTGTCCTCAGATTCCGCTGTCAGACGCACGATGCCCGTATTGCGCAGGTTGCAGAAGCCGGAACTCATGCACAAATCACGATATAAGTGGACGATAATTTGTTTGCCGCCAGGGAGCACCATAGATTCGTCCGCGCTGCCGTCTGTGGCTGCAGTTTCTCTGCCGTCGAAAGGCTTTAGCATGTGAGTCTTATCGCAGAAAGGCATGTGCTTGGATTTTCCACAGCGGCAGAGCGTGTAACGTTCCTTGCTAATCTCGTGCCTAAGGACCAACTGCCAACTAAGAGGCTCGCCGTACTCGGAGACTATTTGTGTCTTACGTACCAGCGGCACCGGCCCTTCCACGATGTAAGGACCGTTTCTGCTGATAGAAATTCCCGGAATTAATATCCGTTCTGACTTTTCACTCACAAGCCACTCCTTTCTGGTCGTATCAGGATTATAACAGCAGCTTCGGCTCTCCCGGCTTTTTCATGATCGAAAAAGATTTTTGGAAACAAACCAACAGATTGTTGACTTGACGAAATTGAGTAACAAAGTTATCATTCTTTTATTACAATTAATCTTATTTATTTACAAGGAGAAAATCATGAAACTTTCTGCACCTAAATTCGTCACTTTCCTGGTCGCGCTTGTGCTCGTTCTGGCTGGCGTACTCGCCCAATTGGGCGTTGTTGCCGTGCTGGCGCAATATGCCTTCTGGCTTGTCCTGGCTGGCTTTGTTGTGTTGGCTCTGGCCGTTCTTCTGAAAGACCTTTAAGCCTGGAACCTGACACAAAAATGGCTGCCAAATTGGCAGCCATTTTTGTTCCAGCATCTCTCAGATTTTTTGGGTGTACTGCGCAGCGCCAGAACACCATACCTGGCTGTCTGGGTCTATCCGATACCAGTTATTTGTGACTTCATAAACTGAAATTTCTTCGTTCTTCCGCAAGTATCCAGTTATAGCATAGCTCGCGCTGGGTCCACGCCGTTTATACAACGCGGTGACAATTACTTTGGCTTTGAACAAAGGTTGCTTCACCGGGTCGGGTTGGCCGCCATCCAGCGGCCGCATGTAGCGCGAATGCCCGGAGCACCACACGGATGCTTGCGGGTCAATTCGGAACCAATCCTCTTTGACCTCGTAGACATCCACTTCTTCACCCAGGTTCAGCGAGCCTATCACGCCGTAACGCGTGCCAGGACCTTCGCGTTTATACAGCGCCGAAACAACGCAGCGCGCCCTGAACAGCACCTTGCCCGGGTCTGGTGGCGGAGGGTCCGGATTGACATATTCAGGGTTGCTGAAGTAGCGCAGCACTTCCGCTTTGCCTCCGTTCCAGCGGTCAAAGTCCATATAACGGCTGGCGGAACCAATGGCCTTGTTTTTGTCACCGGTCTGGTGGATCAGGTAAGTACTCGCTCCATTGGGTAAATTGGGCGGGCCGGGATGTTCGGGGGTGTATGCCGGGTACGGGTAGGGTTTCTTGTAGGTTGCCAGCCACCAGTCCAGGTTCGGCAGTTGGTCAATCTTCAGGTAGGTATTGACCCACTGCGCGCGGGAGTAACAAATCGGGTACATGCCGGTGCGGGCTTTGCAGATATCCAGGCACTTTTGGGTGGTAGCAGTGATGCGTTCGCGGGTGTTAATGCCGGCAACTTCCAGGTCGAGGACCAGGCGGTCGTGTGTCCAATTCGCTTTGCCTTCCACAATTTTGAAGAGCGCGTCCATTTGGGAAATCGCGCTTTCGCCAAAGTACACCACCAGGTACGCTATGCGGCAAACCTGGATGCGCGCCATTTCGCTCCAGTAATAATCAAACATCGGGTCTTTATATCCCCAGCACACCCCTGCCCTGGCGGCAATAAAGACCACTTCTTCTTGATGAGCCTTAAGGGCATTGAAATCCTGCCGCTTGGTTCCATCCTGGCTGGTTTGATATTTACTGATGTCTACACCAAATGCTCTCGTCATTGCGTCCTCCGGCAAAAACGACGCGCCTGCCCGGTTGCGTGGATGCGAAGCTTAAGCTCCAGCGCGCGGCGGGTCGTATTAGTGGTTAAGGTGCAATATCAGTGCCAGCGAAAGCAGTATGTCACGAGCAGCGGCTAATCCAATGGTTGTCGGGTCAGAATATTCCGCGCCTCTGCCGAACTTTCCAGCAGAATAATTATTGATTCAGCCCAATCTTCACGCGCCTATCTAAAGATAACGAGAGAAGCAATCAGTAGCGCCAGGATCACCAACTGAAAGAAGATGATCCAGTTTAATTTCTGGTTCAGCGTTGTGCTTGGAATGTGTTTGTGGTCAGATTCTTTTGTCATGGTAATTCCCACTCTTTTAACCTTTCACAGGTCATTCGGTTTTCCTAATGATACTTTGTTTTATGCCTTCCTGATAAGTGCAAAAACTTAAACTTTTCCATGCTGGGTGGATAAAAAAACAGACCTCCCGCTGGGGAGGTCTGTTTTCAATGACATTGCTTTATGCCATCTCGTACTTTTCAGTAGCGATTTGAGCCGGATTGATGCCCATCGCGGCGAGATGTTTATTCATCGCGTTCATCATAGGCATGGGACCGCACATAAAGTAATACAGGTCTTTATAATTTTCTGGCAATGTGCTGAGCAGCAGATCTTTGCTGATGTAACCCTTGTACTTGCAGGCTTCCGGGGCAATCGGCTTTTCAAGCACTTTTACAAAAGTCAGGTTCATGCGCGTTTGCAGTTGTTCAAATTCCTGCTCGAACAGCACGGTTTGTTCATTCAGATCCCCATAGAAGACGTACACAGGCCGTTGGTCGCCAGTATCCGCGATTGTGTTGACAATGCTCATTACTGGCGCGATGCCAATGCCGCCGCCCATCAGGACCAGACCTTTTTGCATGCGCGGATTCTTGAGATCAAAGGTGCCGTAAGGACCATCCACAAACATCCGGTCACCTGGTTTCAGGTCTGGGATAGTGTTGGTAAAATCACCGGCTTTCTTGATCGAGAAGCGCACAGCCTCCCACTCCGTGCTTCCAGAGTAGGAGAATGGATTCCGGCTGATTACAAATGGAGATTTGCCTTTGCTGATCCAGGCAACCTGGCCGGCTTTGAACGCCGCGCGTTTGAAGCCATCCGCCTTGAGGTAGATCGAGTAGGTGTCTTTGCCGTCTTCAACGACTTTTTCCACAGCGTAGGGATGCCGGGCAAGGATGAGAGGACGGATAACGCGGATATACAGCGCCAGGCCGCCCCAAATGGCGATCAGGATTACCCAGGCAATGGTCATGGCTGCATCGCGCATGTAGTAATTGCGTTGGAACATGTGCAGCAGGCCAAATACCATGATTACGAGCGTAAGCAGGTCGTGAATGAGAAGCCATGCGGTATAGCTGATCTTGAGTTTCTTGCGATAAATAGAGGTGAGCGCAATCAGGACCAAACCCGCCAAGCCAATCCATCCGCCGATAATCAAGAAACCCTTGAAGTACACACTGCCGGTAACCAGCAGGATGAGTGGATGCAACGCAACCAGCAGAACAGAGAAGGCGGATACCACGTGATGGATTTTGTACATCTTGTCCAGTTCCACCACTTCGGAAAGCCAGGGAATGCGGGAAATCGGGAGAAATTGCATCCCTGCAATCGCCATTCCAAAGAACGCCAGCGCGACAGATATATCCCGGATTGGCAGCGCCCAATTGGCTCTGACCAACATAATTACCAGGGGGGTCAGAGCAAGCGCAAGGAAGAGCGCTACAAAAATGATCAGCTTAGATTTCTTTGCCATGATTTTCCGCGTCTCGATTTCTACTTAGTATCGTATGCGCGCCGGATTAGGGGCGAACGAGACCCTGAGTGCTCACACCGCTGAACTCAGACAGGCTTTCGATTGAGTCGAACAGGAGCTGGAGGGCGTAATCGGCATTGTGCACGTAAGCAGCCGGGTCCTTGGTGACGAACATCAGGTTGTAGGCGGCTTTGAGCATGCGGGGGGTGAATGCTTTAAACTGATTCGGGAAAGCGGATTCTTCCTCGCTCAAGGTGCCGTCGGCATTGGTGTCGATGAAAGCGTATGGATAGGCGCCGGGGTTGAAGCCAAAGGTTGCACCGGATTTGGCGGTGGAATAACCTGCGAGGGCTTTGATCAGAAGCGCGCGCATGCCTTCGATTTCTTCATAGGTGCTTTCAGCGGTTCCATCACCGTCATAATCAACTTTGGACATGGAGATCTTCTTGTAATCCTGGTAGCTCTTGAC
>JAGOML010000098.1:0-2951 GCA_017993575.1 Anaerolineaceae bacterium
TTTGATATTTCCATCCTGCCCAACATGGTGCGGGACGCTTCTATCATTGGCATCGCGCGTGAGCTGGCCGCGGCGACCAAGCGCGAATTGCGGGTACCAGAAGGCGTTGAACTCGTCCAAGCTGGCCGCCTGCAAGCCTTAGCGAGCCTCGAGGTGCGCGACCCCGAACTTAACCCGCGCTTTATGCTTGGCATGATTGAGGACGCCCAGCCCAAGCCCAGCCCCTACTGGGTTCAGCGCCGCCTGAGCCTGGCTGGCATGCGTCCGATTGACGCGCTGGTGGATGCCACGAACTACACCATGCTGGATACCGGCGAACCTCTGCACGCCTTCGACTACGACCTGCTCGTGGAGCGCGCCAAGGGCGGCAAACCCACCATCATCACGCGCGTGGCCGCGCCAGGTGAAAAACTCACCACCCTGGATGGAAATACCCACACCCTGGACGAGACCATGGAACTGGTGACCGACAGCGCTGGTCCGCTCTCCTTAGCGGGCGTAATGGGCGGCAGTGAAACAGGCATCCATTCCGCCAGTACTCGCGTGCTGCTGGAAGCGGCTTCCTGGAATTTCATCAACATCCGCAAGACCATCAGCAAGGTCCGCATTGCCTCAGAAGCTGGCTGGCGCTTCAGCCGCGGCGTCCATCCGGCGCTGGCGGAACAAGCCCTGCGCCTGTGCCTCAAGCGCATGATAGATTGGAGCGGCGGCTGCCTGGTGGACGGGTTGCTGGATGTGTATCCCCAGGTTCAGCTTGACCCAGTAGTGACGCTCACGGAAGCGGAGATTGTCTCCGCGCTTGGGGCACCCATCCCGCTGGAAGAAGCCGCCGACATTCTAACCCGGCTTGGCTTCAGCTGCCAGGTTGAGGGTGGTGAACTCAGCGCGCAGACCCCTCCCACGCGCCTGGATATTGGCGAGGGCATCATTGGCAAGGCTAACCTTATCGAGGAAATCAGCCGAATCTACGGCTACGACCGCCTGCCCGCGACCAGGCTTTCGGCTGAGCTGCCAGCGCAGGTGGGCAACCCCCGCCTGGATATGGAGGAGCGCATGCGGGACATCCTGGTGAACGCAGGCCTGCAAGACACAGTAGCTTACCGCCAGACTTCGCCGGAAAGGGAAGCGCGCCTGCTGCCCGAAAACATGCCCGACCCCGCGCTCGAGTACGTGCGCATCAAGAACCCCATCACCCCCGACCGCACCGTGCTGCGCCGCAGCAGCCTGGCTACCATGCTGGAGCTGTTGGAGCACAACCACAAATTCCGCCCGGGCCTGGCAATGTTCGAGCTTGGTCCGGTATTCCTGCCTGTGGAAGGCCAACTTTTGCCTGACGAAGCCCTGCGCCTGACCATTGGCATGACTGGCGCGCGTGAGTACCCCACCTGGCAGACCCAAAAGCCGGAGCAGAAAGACTTCTTTGACCTTAAAGGCGCAGTGGAAACGCTTTTGCAGGGTTTGCACATCGAAAACCTCAGTTACAAACCCGCAGAACACCCCAGCTTTCACCCGGGCAAGTGCGCTGAAGTCTGGGCTGGCGAGCACAAGCTTGGCGTCCTGGGCGAGCTTCATCCGCGCGTGCGGGAACATTACGATTTTGACGCCGGCGCGGTGCTGGCTGCTGAATTGGATGCCGACCTGCTTATCAGCCTGAGCCAGACAGATTTCCGCCACCAATCCATTTCCAATTACCCGTTTATGGTGGAGGATATCGCGCTGATTGTGCCCGAAGAAACCCCCGCGGCGGCCTTGCAAGCTTCCATAATCCAAGCAGGCGGCAAACTGCTGGTGAACGCGCGCTTGTTTGACGTCTATCGCGGCGAAAAATTGGGCGAGGGCAAAAAGAGCATGGCTTACCAGCTCACCTACCAGGCGCCGGACCGCACCCTGACCGACAAAGATGCGGAAACCATCCGCAACCGAATCGTTCGGGCTTTAGCCAAGGAATACGGCGCGGTGCTGCGCAGCCAGTAAACCGAGTGAAGAGCGGAGTACACCCACAAAACGAGGCCTTTGACATGTTCGCAAAGGCTTTGTTTTTTGTGTTATTCTCCACAGATATGCATCTCTAAAAAATCATAATGCTGTCATGTACTAGAAATGGAGAAAAAACACACATGAATCAAAACACACTCTTAATGTTTACCCGCAATGGGCTCGGGGATGCCCCGGAAGGCTTACGGGATGCGGTGACAGTAAAATTCCTTGCCCTCCTGCGGCAGAGTGGCAAACTTCCAGGGAAAATCGTTTTCTACACCGAGGGCGTCAAGCTGGTATGTTCTGGTTCTCTGATCGTGGAGCATCTGCGCGCGCTCGCGGAAGCCGGCGTGGAATTGATAGTTTGCCAGACCTGCCTGGAGTACTTCGGACTGCTGGAACAGGTGGCGGTTGGCAAAGTGATGGGCATGCCGGATGTCATCGCTGCGATGCAGAGCGCGGATAAGGTCATTAGCCTTTAACAAAGCTCAGCATTTTATAAAAATTTAAGTGCATTTCCGTTGGTGTATATTCATTCGGGCGAGGTAACCAAACATGCAAGAACCCAAACGCGTCCTTTTTCTCTGCACGGGCAACTCCGCGCGCAGCCAGATGGCTGAGGCATTTTTGCGGGAATACGGCGGCGAACGCTACCAAGCCTTCAGCGCCGGGCTGGAACCGCGCGAAATTCATCCTCTGACACACCGCGTGATGGAAGAAATCGGACTGCCGCTGTCCGGGCAGCGCTCCAAACGCGTGGACGAATACCTGACCAAAATTCACTTCCACACCCTGGTCACCGTGTGCGACCAGGCAGAAAAGAACTGCCCTACTATATGGCCTGGTCTGGTCACCCGGCTGCATTGGTCCTTTGAAGACCCGGCAGCTTTTGTGGGCAGCGAGGCAGAGCGCTTGGGCAAATTCAGACAGATTCGGGACCAGATTCAGGCAAAAGTGCGGGAATGGTTGGCAGC
>JAGOML010000099.1:0-2901 GCA_017993575.1 Anaerolineaceae bacterium
GGGGGCGGTTTCCGTAGATGGGAAGCAGTTGGTGGTATGTGAACCCAGGTATGTAAAAGTGTCCTGTGCGAAACCATTCCACTCATCGGCGGGATCAAAGGCATCGCTCTCAATGGGATCCCCTTCGCAGACTGTTTCCATCCGCGTCAGCGTGTGCTCCACTGTGGTTATGGGCTCTGTACCCCAGAACGTGCCCGGGTCAGAACCAACCTGACCAATCACGTCCACAAAGGAATTGTCTGATACCCTCTGCAGGGCTACTGCGTCATCACCATTATAATTAGTTACAGTGGAAGTTATATCCGCCTGGTCTAGAATCGCCTGAACAGCTGATGCGTTGGCAATGACGTATACATCACCATCAGCAATAAGGGTTTCTGTAGCCCAGGTCAATGTACTCGATGGGGTGCTGCTCCCGTTTGAGTATAAGATCACTTTATACGCTTGAAGGTCTACCGCCGCTCCGGTGCCGTTGTAAATCTCAAGCGCCTTATTATTGCTCGAACCTTCTATGTATTCGGAAATGAATAGTTCTGTTGGGAATATCTCCTGCGGTCCGCAGCTGGCGGTGTGAGAACCCAGATTGGTAAAGGTATCCGACGGGAAAGCGTTCCATTCTACCGCCGGGTCAAAGGCATCGTTCTGAATGGGGTCACCTTCGCAGACAGTTTCCATTCGCGTAAGTGTATGATTTACTGTCGTAATTGGCTCTGTACCCCAGAACGTGCCCGGGTCAGAACCAACCTGACCAATTACATCCACAAAGGAATCGTCTGATACTCTCTGCAAGGCTACTGCGTCATCACCATTGTAGTTAGCAACTGCAGAAGTGATATCTGTCTCGTCCAGAATCGCCTGAACAGCTGATGCGTTGGCAATGACGTATACATCACCATCAGCAATAAGGGTTTCTGTAGCCCAGGTCAATGTACTCGATGGGGTGCTGCTCCCGTTTGAGTATAAGATCACTTTATACGCTTGAAGGTCTACCGCCGCTCCGGTGCCGTTGTAAATCTCAAGCGCCTTATTATTGCTCGAACCTTCAATGTATTCGGAAAAAAATAAACCAGCCGCGCCTGCTGCTTTAACAGGTTGGGCTGGCTGCATTCCTAACATTCCCAGGAGGATTGCCATTACCATCAGTAAATGAATTGCTTTAAGCCTTGGAACCATCGTTTCTCCTATTCAGTTATTGTTGACAAGATAAGAATACCCCGTCTCATCTATATTATATTGTAGAAAACTGGGTTTTGGGGGTTGTTCCGACGATTTCAGACAGCCATTGTTCTTGGTTAAGTAATCGGATAGGTGCGTTTGTGTGCTGCAAGTCTTAAACAAAAATTGCTACACATCTGACAGACCTGTTTCAAAACAGACTTTCATCCCTCAGCCGAAAACTCCGTCGATGCAGCGCGCACTCCCCCATCTTTGCAATCGCGCGGCGGTGCGCTTCCGTCCCATAGCCTTTATTGCGCGCAAAGCCGTAACCCGGAAAACGTGCTTCCTCCGCCCGCATGCGCGCGTCCCGCGCGGTCTTGGCTAATATTGAGGCGCAAGCAATCGAGAGTGAGCGCTGGTCGCCCTTCACCAGCGCGGTTTGGGGCAGCGTTTTTTCCGGCAGCCGGAAGTAATCTATAAGCAAATGCTCGGGGGTCAGCGCCAGCGCGTCCAGCGCCCGGCAGAACGCTGCTCTGCTGGCGCAGGCAATCCCCAGGCGGTCAATCTCATCCGCTTCCGCCCAGCCCAGCCCCCAGGCAGCGCTCGCGGCTCTAATCCTTTGGGCCAGTTCTTCTCGCGCCTCGGCGCAGAGCTGCTTGGAATCCCGCGCGCCTGCCAGCGCCGCCGTTATCCTCTCAGGCTCAGCTGGCAGCACCAGCGCCGCGGCAAACACAGGCCCCGCCAGCGCGCCGCGTCCGGCCTCATCCAGGCCAGCCACGCAGCGCAAGCCTCGCGCCCACAGGGGCTGTTCAAATTCGAGGTTCGGGTTTTCGGGGATTAACGCGGGGTCAAAGCGGACGCGCACGGTACCCCCCCCGGCGGGCGTTCGCGCGGATTTTCCAGAGCTCCCGCAGCAGCGCGAAAGCGTCGCGCAGCGGTTTGATGCGGCTGCCCGTGCCGTAGGTCCAGGTGACGGGCACTTCCTGCACGCGGAAGCCGTTTTGCTGGGCGGCGGCCAACACTTCCACGTCAAAGCTCCAGCCGTCCATCGTTTGCAGTGGGAAGAGCGCCTCGGCGGCCTTCGCGCTGAAGCACTTGAAGCCGCACTGCGTGTCCTGTATGCCCGGCAAAACCCACCAGCGCACCAGCAGGTTGAACACGCGCCCGCTCCAATGCCGATAGATTGGTTCGCCTATGCGCAGCGCGCCTGGGGCCTCGCGCGAGCCGATGGCGACGTCCGCGCCGGCTTGGATTGCATCCAGAAAGCGAGGGGTTTGCTCCACCGGCACCGAAAGGTCCGCGTCCGCCATGTAACGACAGTCGCCGCGCGCGGCCAGCATGCCCACTTTCACGGCGTTGCCTTTGCCAGGCGCTTCCAGGCTGAGCACGCGCAATTCGGGCAGCTTCTCCTGCCAGGCGCGCGCCAGCGCGGCAGTTTCGTCTTTGCTGCCGTTCTCGACCACTAACACCTCGCAAGGGTAGCTTTGCGCGCGCACAAAATCGGCCACGCGCGCAAGCGTTGCGGGCAGGCGCAGGGCTTCGTTGTGGGCGGGGATGATGATGGAGAGGAAGGGAGTTTCCACGGGTGTCTTTGACTTAGTACGTCTGGGCTGCAGGTCGGGGTGGGCGGACTTGAACCGCCGACCTCTGCGTCCCAAACGCAGCGCGCTAGCCGACTGCGCTACACCCCGGTGGATGAAAAGTATACTGCCAAGCGGGCTTGCGCGTCAAGCAAGCGGGGGC
>JAGOML010000100.1:0-2831 GCA_017993575.1 Anaerolineaceae bacterium
GCTCCATCGCCATCACCGGCGCTCTCGTGCAGTGGATGCGCGATAACCTCAAGATGATCCAGAAGTCAGCTGACATCGAAGCCCTGGCCAAGACCGTGGACGATGCTGGCGGCATTTACTTCGTGCCTGCCTTCTCCGGTCTGTACGCTCCCTATTGGAAGAGCGACGCCCGCGGCGCTATCGTTGGTCTGACCCGCTACATCAATGCCGGCCATCTTGCCCGCGCAGTCCTGGAAGCCACCGCTTACCAGACCCGCGAAGTGCTGGATGCCATGAACCTGGATTCCGGCGTTCCGCTGAAAGCCCTCAAGGTTGACGGCGGCATGGTCTTCAACGAGACCCTGATGCAGTTCCAGGCTGATATCCTGGGCGTGCCCGTAATTCGCCCGACCGTTGCCGAAACCACCGCTCTCGGTGCCGCATATGCCGCTGGTTTGGCTGTGGGCTTCTGGGAGAAGGTTGACGACCTGCGCGTCAACTGGGGTAAGGACAAGGAATGGGAACCCAAGATGGATCCCGAGACACGCGCCAAACTCTACAAGGGTTGGAAGAAAGCCGTGACCCGCACCTTCGATTGGGTCGAAGCCTAGTCTTTAGTTTTTTAGGTTAGAATACAGGGGCGGCGCGAAATTTACGCCGCCCCTGTCGCTTTATTGGAGAAAAAATGAGCAAACAAAGACCACAACGCAAGACTACTCAACCTGCAACAAAAGGCGCTCCGAGCGCAAAAGCCGCAACAAAAGACGGCAAGAATAACGAGGTCAAACCCGCGGAAGTGAATCAAATCCTTAAGAGCCTGCGAGAGCCCTGGCTCCAGAAACGCAGCGCGATGATTGCCATCTCGGTTGTCAGCGTAGCCTTGATGGTTTTGGTAGCCTGGAACATCATTAAAGGCAGCGGAGATTGGGGACAAGGTCTGCTGTGGGGTTTTGTTTTCGGCGCCAGTGTGTGGGTAGTCTATTATGGCATGAATTGGTTTCATTCCCTGTTCAAAACCAAAAAATAGGATTTATTTCCATCAGAGCGTCTGCAACCTGGACTTAAGAAATGTAATGTCAGAGCAAGAGGTGAAACTTGGTAAACATTCTGCTGGTCTCCCATAGTCATCAACTCGCGCAGGGCGTAGCCGAGCTTGTGCGCCAGATGGCGCCTTCGGACACAGTCAAAATCGCGGTTGCTGCCGGCATAGGCGATAACAATGAGGAACTTGGTACCAACGCCGCGGAAATCATGGAAAAACTGATCGAACTGCAGTCACCCGAGGGCATTCTAGTGCTGATGGACCTGGGCAGCGCGCTGCTGAGCACCGATATGGCGCTGGAGATGCTGGAAGACGACCAGAAAGCCAATATCCGCATGTGCCCCGCGCCGTTTGTGGAGGGCGCGATTGCCGCAGGGGTGCAGGCTAACATGGGCGCGAACCTCGAAGCTGTATACCGCGAGGCCATGTCCGCCTTGCTTGCCAAGCAAGAACAAATTGCGCCAGGCAGCATCACAGCCGCGCCCCCCCAAGCGCCTGCCTTGGCCACCGATGCGGCCGACCAGAGCGAGTTTAGCGTGGTGGTCAGCAATGCCTCCGGCCTGCACGCGCGTCCTGCGGCGGTTTTCGCGAAAACCATCAGCAGCTACGACGCCAAAGTGACCGTCACCAACCAGAGTGAGAATAAAGGTCCACTGCACATCAACGGTCTCATCGCGGTGATGCTGTTGGCAGCCAAAAAGGGAGATACGCTCAAAATCCAGGCAGAAGGCAGCCAAAAAAATGAGGTGCTGGCCGCGCTGGCCGAGCTGTTCAGGAACAATTTTGGCGAGTGATTTGTTGGCATAGTAATTGCACGACCTCCGGTAAGGTATCCATCCGGAGGTCTTTTTATTATGGCACACGGCAAGAAAAAAACCGCGCTCACACTGCTGATTATCTTTTTCCTGGCCGACGCGCTACTCATCGCGCTGGTAATTCAGCGCTACCATGCCAAGGCATCCGCGCCCACCGAGCCCGAAGCCGCCCTGGTCCTGAACCCTGTTCAAAAAGAAGTGGGGGAGCAAAAATTCCTGACTGCAGCGCATATGACCTATTTACCCATCGCGTTCAGCGGCAGCGAAGGGCACGTGGAAATCCTGAACAACTCCACGCTTTATGTCGAGGACGGCAGCCAAAAAATCCTGCATATCACCGGAGAAATCGCTAATTACACTTCCAGCTCAATTTCCCACGTGAGCATCAACGCGGTACTTTATCCAGCCAACGGTACGAACGCGGTGGCAACAATGCACGGTTCTCCCTTGGTAACAGTCCTCGCGCCCGGGCAAAAAGCCTGTTTCCACCTCTATCTGCAATCGCCGGCCAAGTACGAACGTTATGAATTGAGCATCCCGGGTTTTCAATCCGGCGGAGAGGCAGCCCCAACGTTGAACCTGGCGAACGTTTCGGCAGGTTTTGATAAAAATAGCCGCGCGTACATCCTCAGCGGGCAAGCGCTCGCCACAGAAGAGGCATCCGTGGAGAACCTGCGCGTAGTGGCAACGCTGTATGACGCCCAAGGGAAAGTGGTAGGATGCGACCAAGGCGCCGCCGTCACAGACAGCGCGAACCCGGAAGTACCTGGAACTTTTCGCATCAGCTTTGCAAGCCGCGCTGCCCGTTCAGCGCGGGAGTATAAGCTGGACCCGACGATACAATAATTAAGCTTGGTCTTCCCCCCGCAAAAACGGTCTGATTTTTCCTGATTATTTGCAGTTGCGCGCGTCATTTCGACGGATGCGGCGTTTTCCCTGTTGACCTTTGTGCCGTCGTGGCAAGGGTGCAAAAAATTCCTTTGTTGCCTGCCGGG
>JAGOML010000047.1:0-12833 GCA_017993575.1 Anaerolineaceae bacterium
AACGCGGGCATGGTGCAGTTCAAAGACGTCTTTCTGGGCACGGACAGCCGCCCCTACAGCCGCGCTGTAGACTCGCAGAAGTGCATGCGCGTCTCCGGGAAGCACAATGACCTGGACCAGGTTGGACGGGACGATACCCACCATACTTTCTTTGAAATGCTTGGCAACTGGTCCTTTGGGGATTACTACAAAAAGGATGCTCTGGCATGGTCCTGGGAACTGCTGACAGAAGTCTGGGGTCTGGATAAAAGCCGCCTGTGGGCGACTACTTTCAAGGATGAATACGGCCAGATTCCGGATGACGACGAAGCCGCGCAAATCTGGCTAAGTCAGCCGGGATTTGACCCAACGCACCTGGTTTTTTCCGGACGCAAGGATAATTTCTGGGAGATGGCGGAGACTGGTCCCTGCGGACCCTGCAGCGAAATCCATTACGATTTTGGTCCTGAGGCTTGCTCCAAGAAGGACGACCCAGAGCACGTCTGCGACGTCAACGCCGGCTGCGGCCGCTGGACGGAAATCTGGAATAATGTTTTTATCCAGTACAACCGACTTTCTCCAACCGAGCTCGCGCCGCTGCCTAAAAAGCATGTGGATACCGGCATGGGTTTTGAACGTATTGTCTCAATTATTCAAGGGGTGCGCGGCAATTACGCCACAGATTTGCTTTCTCCGCTTTTGGACGAAGTGCAGCTGCTGACCGGACAGACCGACACGCAGCGCGCTGAGAATCTCACGCCCTACCGCGTCATCGCGGACCATGTGCGCGCGGCTGCATTCCTGATTGCTGACGGCGTCATCCCTGGCAACCTGGGTCGCAACTATATCTGCCGGATGATTATCCGCCGCGCGGCACGCTTCGCGCGTAAGCTGAATTTGACAGAGCCGTTCATGGCTAAGGTTGCCGGGCGAGCCATTAGCATCTACCAAGACGCGTACCCTGAGGTGAAACGTAGCGAAAGCCTGATCATGGACACTCTCACGCGTGAGGAGCAGCGCTTTGCCGAAACACTGGATGCGGGATTTGCAGAACTCAACCGCGTGATTGCCGGAATGCGCTTGCGAGGAGAAAATGAATTAGGTGGAAAGGCAGCTTTTGACCTCTACGCGACATTAGGCTTTCCGTTAGAAATTACCCGCGACATCCTGGGCGAAGAGGGTTTGGGTGTGGACGAACAAGGCTTCTTTGAGAGCATGGAAGCGCACCGCGTCGCCAGCGGCGCCGGCAAGGCTTTTGGAGCGATGGGCGGGCAGGACGTGGAAAATTACACCCGGGTGCTGCGGGAATTGGTCAGGCAGCACGCGCTTACAGACTCTGGCAGCGCGTACGACCCTTATGACCGCTATGTTGTCAAATCCGCGCTTCTCGCGCTATTCCAGAATGCGCAGCCAATTCAGCAGGCGCAGGCTGGCGATGATATCGAAGTTTTGCTGGGGGATACCAGCTTCTACATCGAATCCGGCGGTCAGGTCTCTGATACTGGCAAATTAGTTTCCGACCCGCCTGGGAGTTGGGAGGTGGAAGTTTCGGAAGTTCGCAAACCTGCCGCCGGCGTGATTGTGCACGTTGGCCGCGTGGTCTTTGGACTGCCAACGGTGGGAGACAAGGCCGAAGCCCGGGTGGATGCCCAACGGCGAAAGGCTACCATGCGCAACCACACCGCCACGCATTTATTGCACGCCGAACTGCGCAAAGTGCTCAGCGATCAGGTACGCCAGGCGGGCTCGCTGGTCGCTCCCGACCGACTGCGCTTTGACTTCAATTACCCATCCGCGATTACCCACGACCAACTGCGGCGCATTGAGAAGGGTGTGAACGATGCCATCCTGGGCGAGTATGACCTGAATATTACGGTCAAGCCGTTGGAAAAAGCGATTAATGAAGGCGCCATGGCGCTCTTTGGCGAAAAATATGGCCAGGAAGTGCGCACGATTAAGATTGGTGACGAAGAAACCATTTCCTACGAGCTGTGCGGCGGCACGCATGTGCACAATACCAGTGAAATTGGCCTGTTCCTGATTATCAGCGAAAGCAGCGTGGCTGCCGGCATCCGCCGAATTGAGGCCGTGACCGGACATCAGGCTTACGCCTTCGCGCGCGAACGCATGAACCTGCTGCAAGAAGCGGCCCAAAGCGTGGCCGCTGCCCCGACCGAGCTGCCAGCCAGGGTGCAAGCGCTGCAAACCGAACTTGAAAAGGCGGAAAAGCGGATTGAACAGCTGAGCGCGCAAATCGCTCAGGAGGCGTTTAACCGCCAGCTTGACCAGGTGCAGATGATTAACAGCGTGCCAGTGTTTACAGCCATCGTACCGGGGGCTGGCGCGGAAATGCTGCGCAGCCTGGCGGACCAATTCCGACAGCGTTATCCGTCAGGCGTGGTCGCGCTCGCGTCAGTATTGGATGAAAAACCGTTGATTGTCGCGGCGGTCACACCTGACTTAATTAAGCTCGGGCTGAAAGCTGGCGACCTGGTGAAACGCGCAGCGGCGGTAGTGGGTGGAGGCGGAGGCGGGAAACCTGAACTAGCGCAAGCTGGCGGCAAGGACCCGAGCAAGCTCCCCGAAGCGCTGGACCAGGTGGCGGCGTATGTAGCGGAAATCTTAAAGTAAAGCCTGAGCATGCCCCAAGACATCACTCCCCTACGACAGCAGTATCTGGATATCAAGAAACAGTATCCTGACGCGATTCTGTTTTTCAGGTTGGGTGATTTTTATGAGACTTTTGACGACGACGCGCGTAAAGCTTCCGAAGCGCTTGATATCGTCCTGACCTCGCGACCGGTAGCAAAGGGCGTGCGCGTGCCCATGGCAGGCATCCCCTTCCATGCCGCTGATAATTATCTCGGCCGACTAATTGAAAAAGGCTACCGCGTGGCAATCGCGGAGCAGGTGGGCGGCCAACCGGATAAGGGTTTGTTCACGCGCGAAGTAGTACGCGTGGTTACTCCTGGCACTGTGGTGGAACCCGGTTTGCTCAGCGCTGGCAGGAATAATTACCTCGCGGCAGTCTGCCTGCAAGAAAATCGCGCCGGCATCGCCTATCTGGATATCACCACCGGCGAGTTTACTGGCACGCAAATTGAACTCGAGGAAGGCCTCAGCGCGGTGCGCGCGGAAATTATCCGCATCAATCCCGCTGAAACCTTGCGCTCGGATGCGCTGGAACTCCCGAACGGATTTCCTGGTACTGTTACACCCGTGCCAAGCTGGTACTTCGAAGCGGGACGCGCCGAGGAGCAATTGAAAAGCGTATTCGGCGTCGCCAGCCTGGATGGATTCGGCCTGAAAAGCATGCCGCTTACCGCGCGGGCAGCGGGCGCGCTGCTAAAGTATTTGCAAGAGACCCACAAAGAAGCTCTTATGACTCTGAAGAGCTTTGGCACATACAGTCTGGGGGACTTTATGGTGCTGGACGCGGAGACTCGCCGGAACCTTGAATTGACCGAAACCTTGCGGGATGCAAAGGGAGAAGGCTCACTTTTATGGGTACTCGACCAGACCAAAACGCCCATGGGAAAACGCATGCTGCGCCAGTGGGTAAACAAACCGCTGCTTAACCTGGACGCGATTACGCAGCGGCTGGACTTGGTAGAAAACTTTTATCTGAATGGCGTGCTGCGCAACGAACTTATCCATGTGCTGAGCGCGTTTCATGATTTGGAACGCCTGGTGAATCGGGTGTGCTCCAACAGCATCCGACCTCCGGAAATGGTGAGTCTGCGCGAGGATCTAAGTTTGTTATCCAAAGTGCGCGCCCTTATCCCCCGGCAGCCAGCGCTTGAGCCCGTGCTTTCCGGGCTGCGTGAGTTCCCGGATGTGGTGAACTTATTAAACGAAGCCATCGTGGATGATCCGCCGGCTACATTGTCTGCCACCGGCATAATCAAACCAGGTTTTTCCTCTGAGCTGGATAATATCGTCACTTCCTCCCAACACGCGCGTGAATGGATAAATAACCTGGAAGGCGAAGAGAAAAAGCGCACCGGAATCAAGACTTTAAAGGTGGGTTTCAATAAAGTCTTTGGATACTACATCGAAATCAGCCGCGGCAGCGCGGATAACGCGCCCGAAAACTACCTGCGCAAACAAACCTTGGTAAACGCGGAACGTTATATCACGCCGGAATTAAAGGAATACGAATCGCTGGTATTAAACGCGGAAACTCAAATCCACGAAGTGGAGCTGCGCGTGTTTCGTTCCGTATGCGAGCGCGTGGCCAGTGATGCCGCGCCGCTGCTGCAAACAGCCAGAGCGCTGGCGCAGTTAGACTGCGTGCTTTCCCTCGCGGCAGCCGCGGCACTGAATAATTACACCCGACCAAGCGTGCGCGCGGAACGAGGCCTGAAGATAATCGGCGGACGGCACCCGGTGGTGGAGCGGTTGCGGACGGGCGAGCGCTTCATCGCTAATGACGCGGTGTTTGAGGAAGGCGAAATCGTGCGCGTGATCACCGGCCCGAACATGAGCGGCAAATCCACCTTCCTGCGCCAGGTTGTGTTGATTGTCCTGATGGCCCAGGTTGGTAGTTTTGTTCCGGCAGAGTCCGCGGAGATTGGGCTGGTGGACCGCATCTTTACCCGCATCGGCGCGCAGGACGCGATACACGCGGGTCAGTCTACATTTATGGTGGAAATGATTGAAGCCGCCAATATTTTGAACAACGCCACCCCGCGCAGCCTATTAATCCTGGACGAAATCGGGCGCGGCACCAGCACTTACGACGGGCTTTCCATTGCCTGGGCAATCATTGAGTACCTGCACAGCCACCCAAAACTGAAGCCTTTTACCCTGTTCGCAACGCATTACCATGAGCTGACCGAGTTGGCGGAGATGCTGCCGGGTGTGCGCAATTACAACGTGGCAGTGACCGAGTCTGAAGGCCGGGTGCTATTCCTGCACAAAATCGTCCCGGGAGGAGCCGACCGCTCTTACGGCATTCACGTGGCGCAATTGGCTGGGCTGCCTGGGCCAGTCATCCAACGCGCCAATGAAATTCTAAAGCAGCTCGAAGCCACGTCCGGCAAGACCATCCCGGACCAGGTGCCGGATTCCTCGCAACTGCGATTATTTCCCGAGAATAACCCGCTGATAGACGCGTTCAAAAAAGTAGATCTCAACTCGCTTTCGCCAATTCAGGCGCTGAACCTGCTTTACGAGTGGCGCAGGAACTTTTTCCCCGAGGAGTGAAGTTTTTTACGAGGGAGTTATGCAAGCCAGTTGGGTTGGCCGTTAAGAAAATCGCCGCCGCGCATGGGGCGTTTGCCTTCCGGCTGAACTCTGTCCAGAACCAGAAGCCCTTCGGATGTGCCGATGGCGGGTAGACTGTTTACAATGTAGTGCCCCTCGATTTCGCTTTCAAAGGTATCGTGGGGGTGCGCTTCCAGCACTTTGAGCTGTTTTCCGTTCAGAATGAAATACGTGCCCGGCCAGGGGAAATAAGCGTGCACCTTACGCGCGAGGGAGAGCGCTGACTGCGAAAAGTCCAGCCGCCCATCCGCCTTTTTGAGCATGGGCGCGTAGGTGGCGAGGCTATCTGCCTGTATTAGCGGCGCAAGCATACCAGAAAGGAAGGAAGGGAGGATTTCCATCAAGGTCGCGGCGCCCAAAAATGCCAATTGCTGGGAGAGTTCAGCGCCGGTAGTGCCCGGGCGAATGGGAACAGCTCGTTGCGTCAGGATTGGGCCGGTATCCAGACCTTCTTCCATCAGCATGATAGTCACGCCACTGCGCTCGTCCCCGGCCAGGATGGCTGCCTGGATGGGTGAAGCGCCGCGCCAGCGCGGCAGCAGCGACGCGTGGACATTGATGCAGCCTTTTGGCGGAAGCGCGAGCACGCTTTTTGGAAGAATTTGGCCGAATGCCGCCACAACAATTAAATCTGGCTGCCAGGCTTTTAGCTGCTCGATAACACCAGTTTTACGCAAAGAAAGAGGTTGAAAGACCGGAATTCCCAGTTGATCTGCCAACTGTTTGACTGGGCAGGGCATTGGTATGCGACCGCGCCCGGCTGGTCGATCTGGCTGGGTAACCACGCCGACCACCTGCGTGTTTTTATGCAGTTCTTCTAGCGTTGGAAGCGCGAAATCAGGCGAGCCCATGAAGACGACCCGGGTGTTCATGCCAGAATTTTATCATAAGGGCAAGCGGAAGCGCGCAAAATCGCAAAGTCGGAGTGAGTGTCCGGCTTTGCGATTTTGGAGGTGATTAATTCAGGCCGGTAATAGGCTTCGCAGTTTATTACTGGCAGCCAAGGGCGACGATGCGTTGGTCCAGTTTTTGGGCGTAGCCGATAACCATGGCTCTATCCTTGTTGTCCATAAAACTGACGCGGACATACAGATTGCAGCGCACAAAACCCACACCGATGTTCTCATCCGTGTTGGAATCCGCTGTCATGACATAGGCCAGGTCTTTGTCGCCTACTTCGTCAATGGTGTCAAATTCAAATTCGTAGGTGGTGGAATACTCCTGGATTATTCGCGTGACTTCGTCCAGATCGTCCATATAAGAAAGGATTGGGTCAAGGGTGTTGTCGTAAACGAAAATGGCAACGTAGCCTTCCACACCATCATCACCTTCTTCAATGGAAAGAAAATGCGTCTCCGTGCCCCTGTTCGTAATCCAGGTGAAGCGGTCATCTGGAATGCTGCCCAGGCTGCCGAGTTTGTAACCGGTCGGGAGATCTTCAGAATGCCCGAGCAAAGCCGGCAAGCTTACATCCACGGGCGGCGTAATAGGCGCAGGGGGAAGAGTGGGGGCGCTGGTTGGGCTGGGAAGCGGTGTGGGGATTGCAGTGGGGGCCAGGGTCGGGATTGCGGTTGGCGCTGCCGCTTGCGTCTGGCGGATAGCTTCCTGTACGGCTTCAGCGGAGGGGGCGCAGGCTGCGGTTAAGAATACCAGAACGAGAACAATCAAAGCTTTTTTTATCATTTCAACTCCGAAAGGTAAACTGATAATTTACTGAGCGATACTAATTATAGATTGCTCACAGGAGGATTCTGCAAGGTCGAGAGGACTAATAACTTTTCTGTAAATGCCGCTGGGTCCGCTTCTTGGGCTGCGCTTACCAACGTCAATGTTTATTGTCCGTAATTTTAACCGGACCGTAATATTAATCAAATACATGTAAAGCTGAGTATGACCGTAATCGGCGCCTTTTCTTCCGTTTTAAGGGCACTCTCACAAGGATTTTGGGTGCAACTATTCCAATAATGTATTCCAATAATGTATTCAATTTGACAAAGAATTGTCTGGTAGGGTATACTTGCCAATCGTGAACTAATTCTCCCGGGAGAAAATTATGGAAAGCCCAATTGAACAACCTACCAATACACAAACAAGCCTGAAACCGAAACAAAAATTCGAAGGAAAGGTGATGAAAACCTCGCTGCAAGGCGCTATCCTTGATATCGGTGAAAAGCTGCCGGGCTTCCTGCATATTTCTCAGGTAATCATTGTTGATAAACCAGACGCGATCGTCCGGAACCTCGAAGAGGTTATTAAAGTTGGCGACACTATTAACGTCTGGGTGCGGCGCGTGCTTAAGGACCATGTTGAACTGACCATGCGCGAACCGCTTGGTCTGGAATGGCGCGAGATTCAGCCCGAGAACGTGTACCATGGCAAAATTGTCCGTCTGGAACAATTTGGCGTTTTCGTGGAAATTGGCGCGGAACGCCCGGGCCTCGTTCATGTCAGCGAAATTTCTCACAATTACGTGCGCGTGCCCTCCGAGGTCGTAAAAATTGGCGACGAAGTGGATGTAAAAGTCCTGGAAGTCGACAAGCGCAAAAAACAGATTAAGCTGAGCATGAAAGCGCTGCAAGAAGCTCCTGAGCCCGAAGAAGTTGAGCAAAAACGCCCAGCCAAAAAAGGTAAGGCCAAACAGGAAGTTGAAGTAGAAGCTCCCGCGGAAGAAATCATTCCGGACCCGACATTTATGGAAATTGCGCTGCGCCAGGCTATGGACCGCGCGGAAAAACGCAAGCCCCAGATTTCCAACCGCGTCAAGCGCGCTAAAGACTTGGATTCTGAGCATGACGAGATCTTTGACCGTACGCTTAAGGGTAAGCAAAATCAGGATTAGCATGCAACCAGGCAACGCTTTAGGCAAACAATCGTAAAACACCGGGGAGGGTCCGACTAACAACCCTCCCCGAAACTTTTAAAAACCCAATAGGTTTCATTTGGAGGGCGCAGATGACCACTAAAGTTATTTTTTTTACTGGTGGAGTGCTTTCGTCCGTTGGCAAGGGCGTAACCGCCGCGGCCATCGGGAGGCTTTTAAAGGCGCGCGGTTTTAATATCACCATTCAAAAACTGGATCCCTACCTTAATGTTGACCCGGGGACGCTCAGCCCGTACCAGCACGGGGAAGTATTTGTTCTGGACGACGGCGCGGAAACCGATCTTGACCTCGGGCATTATGAACGCTTTTGCGACTTGCGCCTGACGCGCAACAGTACGGTCACGACTGGCCAGGTTTACCAGGAAGTCCTGGACCGGGAACGCCGCGGCGATTATTTGGGTGGGACTATCCAGGTGATTCCGCATATCACCAACGAAATCAAGCGGCGCATTGCCTTAGTTGGTAAGGCTTCTAACGCGGATATCGCTTTAGTCGAAGTAGGCGGCACCGTGGGAGATATCGAGGGTCAACCATTTTTGGAAGCTATTCGCGAGATGCGTAATGACCTGGGGCGCGGGAATACCGCCTTCGTGCACCTCACCTGGCTGCCCTACCTAAAAGCCACAGAGGAAACCAAAACCAAACCCACCCAACACTCCGTACGGGAGCTGCGCTCCATTGGCATCTTGCCCGATATGATAGTGGCGCGCAGCGATTATCCAGTGGAGAAGGCGCTCTGCGCGAAAATTGCTCAGTTTTGCGATGTACCAGCTGAAGCGGTAATTCCGTTGGAAACCGCGGACTTGCTTTACCGCATTCCCCTGGTGTTGGAGGAAATGCGCGTAGCTGAAATACTGCTGGATAGGCTGAACCTTAGCCCCAAGCAGGAACCCGATCTGGCGAAGTGGCGCTGGATGGTGGCTGAGTTGGGGCGCGAAAAACCCGTGGTCAGGATAGGCTTGGTCGGAAAATACGTGGAGCTGCACGATGCCTATATCAGCGTGCGCGAAGCCATCAAGCATGCAGCTTTGTATGCCGGCGTGGATGTGGAGATGGAGTGGATTTCCGCGACCGACCTGGAAAAGGGCATCGGCCTGGAGCGCCTTGAAAATGTGGACGGCATCTTGGTGCCGGGCGGTTTTGGCTCGCGCGGGGTGGAAGGCAAAATCATGGCTGCAAAATATGCCCGTGAGCACCAACTGCCGTACCTTGGGTTGTGCATGGGCATGCAGGTGATGGTGATCGAATACGGCCGTTCGATGTTGGGTTTAGGCGATGCAAACTCATCAGAGTTTGACAAGCTAACGGAACACCCGGTCATCGACCTGATGCCGGAACAGACGAATCTTGTAGAAACCGGCGGAACGATGCGGCTGGGCCTCTACCCCTGCGATATCCAACCGAAGACCCTGGCTGCAGGCTTGTACCAGACAGACCATATCCAAGAACGCCACCGCCACCGTTACGAGGTAAACAACGATTATCGCGCGCTGTATGAGCAAAGCGGCATGGTTTTTTCGGGGCTTTCCCCCGACCGGGTGTTGGTCGAAATCGCGGAACTGAAAGAACATCCCTTCATGATTGGCTGCCAGTTCCACCCCGAGTTCCTTTCGCGCCCTACCGCGCCGCACCCATTGTTTTCAGGTTTCATTGCTGCGGTGTGCACGCAGCGTGGGCTGCAAATCGAAGAAGATTCACTTACTTCGTGAAATATTTCTCAAACTATTGGAGTATACTTAGCACAATTCATTTAGCAATTCAGAAAGGATAAGACTTATGGACACAACGATTGAATATATAAATGCGATGGAAGTTTTGGACTCCCGCGGAAACCCTACCGTGGAAGTGGAAGTTATCCTAGGAGACGGCAGTTATGGCCGCGCGATTGTACCTTCGGGCGCTTCTACCGGCGTACATGAAGCGCTGGAACTGCGCGACGGCGATAAATCCCGCTATGGCGGCAAGGGCGTTCTGGACGCGGTTGACCATGTCAATGATGAGATTGCGGACGAGCTCATTGGTTGGGATGCCATTGAACAGAAAGCCATCGACCAGCTGCTGCTGGAGCTGGACGGCACACCGAACAAATCCGCGTTGGGAGCCAATGCCATCCTGGGCACCAGCCTGGCTGTTGCCAAGGCGGCCGCCAGCTCGCTTGGGCTGCCGCTCTACCGCTACCTGGGCGGCGTGTTCGCGCATGTGCTCCCCGTCCCGATGATGAACATCCTGAATGGCGGCGCTCATACCGGTTGGCAGTCCACTGACTTCCAGGAATTCATGGTGATGCCGCTTGGCGCGGAGACTTTTGCCGAAGCGCTGCGTTGGGGCGCGGAAATCTACCAATCGCTGAAGGGCGTGCTTAAGTCCAAGGGCTACATCACGCTGGTGGGCGATGAGGGCGGTTTCGCGCCGCAGTTGAAAGCCAACGAAGAGGCAGTCGAGCTCATACTGGAGGCCATTACCAAAGCGGGTTATAAACCCGGCGAACAGGTCTGCATCGCGTTGGATCCTGCCGCATCGGAACTCTTTGAAGAGGACACCAAGCTCTACAACCTGCGCAAAGAAGGCCGCAAACTGACCAGCGATCAGATGGTTGATTTCTGGGCTGATTGGGCGACCAAGTACCCGATTGTCTCCCTGGAAGACGGCTTCGCGCAGGATGATTGGGACGGCTGGAAAAATTTCACCGCCAAGATGGGGCACCACCTGCAAATCGTTGGCGACGACCTGCTTGTCACCAACCCCGAACGCGTCGCGCGTGGGATTGAAGAAAAAGCCTGCAACGCCCTGCTCGTCAAACTGAACCAGATTGGCTCTCTGACCGAAACCATGCAGGCTGTCAGCATGGTGCAGACCCACGGCTGGAAGGCTGTCTGCTCGCACCGCTCCGGCGAGACCGAAGATTCCACCATCGCCGACCTGGCTGTGGCGATGAACATGGGTCAGATCAAGACCGGCGCGCCTGCCCGTTCTGACCGCGTGGCGAAGTACAACCAGCTGCTGCGCATCGAAAACGAACTGGAAGACACTGCCCGCTACGCGGGATGGTCCGCTCTCGCGCGCTAAACAGCGCCAATACGAAAAACAAACGGCTGCCCACAAGGCAGCCGTTTTGCTTCCCTGGCCAGGCTCGGTCGCGCTTAGCCCGGTTATAATCGTGCGCATGCGTGAAAACCATGATTGTGTGGACGAGGTCTCCGCGCGTGTCATTCAGTGCCGCAAGTGCCCGCGCCTGGTGGCCTGGCGTGAGCAGATGGCCGCGCAGAAACGCCGTGCCTTCCAGGACCAGCAGTATTGGGGCAAACCCGTGCCCGGTTTTGGCGACCCAAACGCGTGCGTGTTGGCGGTCGGGCTGGCGCCGGGGGCGCACGGCTCCAACCGCACCGGCAGAATGTTCACGGGCGACGCTTCGGGAGACTTTCTATACCCGGCGCTGTATCGGGCTGGTTTTGCCAGCAGCCCGCGCGCCGAGCGGGTTGGGGACGGCTTGCGCCTGCGGGACCTGTATATCACCGCGGTCTGCCGTTGCGCCCCGCCCGATAACAAACCAATGCCGGAAGAAATCCGTGCCTGCCAGACTTGGCTGCAAGAGGAAATGGACTGTCTGCGCAATATCCAGGGGATTGTTTTGCTTGGGAAAATCGCGCTGGATGGCGTGCTCGCGCTGCCCATGTACGCGGGCCTGAGGCGAAAAGAGGTTCCTTTTGGCCACGGCGCGTTTTATGCCCCCGCGGGGCTGCCCTGGCTGCTGTGTTCGTACCACCCCAGCCGGCAAAACACCCAGACGGGCAGGCTGACCACGGAGATGTTTGACGAAATCTGGCGGACTGCCAGGCAGCAGCTTGCGTAGCCGCGCTGCGTTACCCTATAGGGTCTGATGATTCTGGGGCTTGTTTTCTTTTGCCAGGGTTGGCTGGTTTTCTTTCAGGCAGTTGGAGGGAGGCGTTTGGTCGCCTCGCGCTTGCTCAGGTTGGAAAGCACGGCCTCGTGTTCGCGTACAAACGCGGCCACCCAGCCTGGGTTGGTCCAGCTGAATTGACGCAGACACCAGCCGATGGCTTTGTTGATAAAGAATTCGCGGGAACCCAGGTTGTTCAGAATTATTTGCGTCATCAGGTCGGTATCGGTCTGCGCCTTAAATTCCAGCTGATGGATGATTGCCACCCGGCGCGTCCATAAATCCGGGTCCACGCTCCAGGCGAGCATTTCCTGTTTTAGCTCCGGCCAGCGATGAACGATGTCGCCAATTGTCCCGCTAAGGCTGTCCACGCTGTCCCACCAGGATTTGGTCTGCACGAGGCGTTTGAGGGCTGGCAGGTCATCTTTCGTTAGTTTTGATCTGACGCGATTGAGGTAGGAGATGGCGCAGTACTGCGCCTCGCGGTAGGGTTTTTGCCAGGCTTGCTCGATAAATTCCCAATCCACGCCGGGCAGTTGGCTGGCGGCTTTGAGGAGCGGACCGGCAAGCTTGCTGAGCACAGGTGTCGACAAGCCCAGGTACTTGAAGTTATGCTTCATGTAAGCTTCCATCGCGGGCGCTTTTTCCGGGTCTTCTGCGGCTTCAAGGGTTTCAAATAAGATACCTGCCCAGTTTTCGTCAGTCATGTTGTCCTCTTTTTCGTGTTGGTGGTACAGGTATTATGGCATGTTTTTTGGGTTCTTGCATAGTCTCCGGAGTGAACAGCTTCCCTGTGGGACCATGAAA
>JAGOML010000101.1:0-2768 GCA_017993575.1 Anaerolineaceae bacterium
TGGTCACCCGGCTGCATTGGTCCTTTGAAGACCCGGCAGCTTTTGTGGGCAGCGAGGCAGAGCGCTTGGGCAAATTCAGACAGATTCGGGACCAGATTCAGGCAAAAGTGCGGGAATGGTTGGCAGCCGAAGCAGGGCGTCCGGGCGAGTAATCACCCGCAACGCTTGCATTGAAATAATACTGTGCCTTGGAGACCCAAGACCCTTGTCTTTTTACATTGCTCATTTGGTGTAGAGCAAATGCAGCGGTGGGCTTCATCGCCGAATGTGAGGCGTTCGATTCAGAGCCCGGCTTCCGAATAATTCCTCCGTCAGTTTTTTTCATTACTTTTTTATTTTGCGAACAATTGGATAAAGCACTCCCAGATATTGAAAGGCGGTGGGGAAGCTTAAGCTTTGGTAATACGCGCGCGTCATTCCCGAGTCTTTCCAACGCTATGCTGCCTAAATAATGGGCGCATTTATGTCAGTTTCTGAAGGATTATTCGCATCACCTTGTATAATAAGACTTTATGTAAATAAATCCTGCAACCCATGCCATCAGGCGGAGAAAACGCCCGCCCGCGAAGGAAGACAGCCATGAAAAAAGATATCGTTTTACGCCTTCTCATGCTTATCATCATCGTTTCATTAGCCGCGAGCTGTACACAGACAGCCGCGACCCCAACGAAAAATCCGGAGCTGACATCCTCCCCAGAGACCAAAACCACCCCTACAAACACGCCTACCCCAACGCAAGCCCCAACCCCCACTGAGACAGCGCTTGCCACAGCGGCACCAGCGCCAATTCCTTGCACGATTGCGTTTGAATCGGACCGGGACGGCAATCTGGAAATTTACAGCATGGCCCCCGACGGCAGCGCTCTGGTAAATCTGAGCAGCAATCCCGGCCAGGATTCTTCCCCGGCCTGGTCGCCCGATGGCAGCCAGATCGCGTTTGCTTCCAATCGGGAAAATGAGGCTGGCGGCGGGCAATTCATCTACATCATGGATGCTGATGGCGGCAATGTCCGCCAACTGACGCAGGAAAATGACAGCAAGTGGCCGGATTGGTCACACGACGGCACTGCCATTACCTATACGCATCACGGCGACATCTACATAATCAAGGCGGACGGCAGCGCGGAAGCTGTCAATCTGACAAACAGCCCTGAAAAGGATGAGCAATCCACCTGGTCGCCAGATGGCCGGAAAATTGCCTGGCTTGTGGGAGAAGGGAACTCCAAAGACATTTACATCATGGATTCAGACGGCGCGAATCAACAAAAGCTAACCGATAACACTCAAGCCTTTGATGTGCAGTGGACGATTGACGGCGAACTTTTCACTCACTGGAATCACCCGGACGGCGTCTGTGAAAAATGCGTGATGGGCGCTGATGGTTCCAATATCAGGGACGCTGGCGGAAAGGGTGAACTGCAGCGCTTCACCCCCTTCCGAACCCTGGATGGAGACCGGGTTGAATGCGTGGGCATCGATCTCATTGCGGGAAACGAAGAGATTTATCTCGTTAGCGACATGTATCCGGATATTTTTCTGAACCTCACCAATGCCCCCGGCAATGACCGCGAACCCGATTGGCCAGCCAATTGTCTGGCTGGTTTTGAGGGTGTTGGTCCAATGGAAGAATCCGCCCCCGAAATTGAGCAAACACAACCAAGCGTGAACATGGTGCTTGGTTACGCCGGCGACACACCCGAGCAAAAAGAACGCGCGCAGGATATGCAAACCGCCTGTGATGAACTGGGCATCCAGGTCTATTACGGCGAAATACCGGAATTGGTCGCGAAGGGCGTGGATGCCATAATACAAAACACAGACCAGAATTCGGTCGATGCCCTGCGGGATGACATCCAGAAAGCCCGCGATAAGGGTGTTCCAGTTTTTCTGCTGGACGCGGAAACAAACACGGACGGCGCGTACAGCATCAGCATTGACCATGATCATTGGGCAAAGACCAGCCTGGGCTGGATGCTGGAAAAAATTGGCGGCAAAGGACAAATCGCCTATTTTGACCTCGATCCTTTTCATCGATACACGCACATAATTAACGATTTGCTTCTAAGGTACCCTGGTGTCACTGTCGTTGATTTTCGCGATGGAGACTATGATCCTGGCAAAATTAAACCGGAAACTGGTGATTTCGTGAAGCAGTATCCTGAACTAAAGGCCATCTGGTCCAGCTACAGCAACTTCCAGGCGATGTGGGGCTTGGAGGAAAATGGCATCCCTTATCATAAATGGCCGGTTATGCTGTGCGAAGCCAATGTTACAGGCTTGGAAACCTGGGCGAGAATCCAGGCCGCTTATCCGGGCTTCGATTGCTTTGCTTCAGTCAATCCCCCTGGCATCGCGTACGCCGCAGTGTATGCCGCGTATTACCTGGAAAATGGTTATCAGATTGACAAGGCCGTTTTGGGCGGTCGATTTGGGCGAACGCTGTATGTGAATCTTCCGACTATCACAAAAGATAATTACCAGGAGAAATTGAACGAGCTGCTGAAAAATGAAACCTATTACGTGGATGAGCTGATGTCTCCGGAGGAGATCAGGGAAGCCTGGTTTCTTGAGTGATGGGTGTTTTTTTGATTTTCGAATAACTCGCTCCGGGCAACTCAAAAGCGGGACTGTAAAACCAAGGCCATATCGGGCTTGACTTTTAGTGTCAAAACCCCTATAATGTGTCTTCCATTGCGGGGTAGAGCAGTGGCAGCTCGTCGGGCTCATAACCCGGAGGTCAGTGGTTCGAATCCACTCCCCGCTACTAA
>JAGOML010000102.1:0-2712 GCA_017993575.1 Anaerolineaceae bacterium
ACTCCGCCGGGTTGGTCTTAAACACGTCATCCCAAATCCAGGTCGAAACCCCATATTTGGCATTGTGCGTTTTAAAGTGGTGCGCCATGTGGTGCCGGCGCAGTTTGCGGAAGTAAGCGCTTTTCAGACTGAAATGGTGCAGCGCGTAGTGGGTCATGTCATAAATGATGTAGCCGAACAAAAAGCCACCCGTAATGCCATCCACAAAAGCAGGCGCGCCAAAGAGCTTGCCAACCACCAGCCAGAACAAGCCATAAAATAAAGCCGCCATGGGCAGGCTGAGCACAGGGGGCATCACCAGGCGGGTTTTCTCGCGCGGCTGGGCGTGGTGGACGCCGTGCATCAGGAAGAGAAAACGCTGCATGCGTTCGCTGGGGTTGGCCGGCTTCCAATGGAAAACAAAGCGGTGCAGCAGGTACTCCGCCAGCGGCCAGATGAGCAGGCCAATCGCAAAAGCCAGTGGAACCCTCCACCAGTCCGTGGGGCTCAGCCGCGCCGCGCGCCAGAGCAGAAAGCTAATTAAAGGCAGGAACACCACCAGCACCGCCAGTGGGCTGATGTGCGTAAAGAACTCGAGGAAATCCGATTTAAACAGGCGGATAACCGGATCTTGCTGGGATTGGGCGTTGTCAGCTGGCATTAAAGGCTCCTCGGGCTTGCGGATTAGAGTCCAAATTATACTGTGTTGCTCTGATTCTTATGGCGGGGAAAAAAGAAAAACCGGCTGATATCAGGGAACATAATCCGCCGCGCAGCGAAAACCCGTATCGGAACCGCCATGGAAGTTGAGGTCAAAGCTGCGGCCGGAGACGCGCAGGTAAACTGGCCTGCTCAGCCAACTGCCGCCGCGCAGCGCCTTCTGCACCTCCCCGGCCGGCCCGGGTGGGTTTGATAGCGGCGACTCTTTGTAGTAGGTCTCGGAGTACCAATCGTTGACCCACTCCCACACATTCCCGGCCATATCCTCCACTCCAAAGGTAGAGGCTCCGTCCGGGTGCGCCCCAACAGCGGTGGTGTCCCCCACGCATAGCTGCCCCGAAAAGGGGTCGTAAGCGTTGACCAGGATGCAGCTGGGCTCATCATTTCCCCAGGGGAAGGCTGCGCTGCGGCTGCCGCGGGCTGCTTTTTCCCACTCTGCTTCGCTTGGAAGCCGTTTCCCGGCCCATTGACAGTAATCCGAGGCGTCCCGCCAACTGACCTGCACCACCGGGTAATCAGCAAAGGCGGGGTCAGTGTAGTAGTTTTCACGCGTCTCAGAGGACGTCACCGTGGGTGGACGGCAGCCCCCCGCGTGAACGCATTCATCATAGCGGGCGTTTGTAAGCTCGTACCGGTCAATAAAATAGGCGTTCAATGTCACTGTGCGCAGGGGCAGTTCGTCCTTGGGGCAGGTAAAGCCGTTGTTTTGAGTCGGGTCGCAGCCCATCTGGAATTCGCCGGCGGGGATAAAAACCATGCCTTCCGGGGCTTGCGGGGTGAGGAGTGCTGCCGTCGGGAGCGTGACCTGGCTGGGGGTGGCGCTTGCTTCAGCGGGGGGCATGCTGGCTGGCGCGGGCGCTTTGGGCGCGCAGGCTGCCAACAGAAAGGAGAAAGCCAATACGATAAGGAAAAAGCGGGCAATTTTCATGACGATTTGTCCTCAAGGAAGTCAGGAGCAACAGGTAAATTATAGCGGAAACAAAGCTGGGGAGCACGCTGGATGCTTGCAGCGCAGACGCGCAGATGATAGTACAATGGAGCATTGAATTGAGACCCGCCCAATGGAAACTTCTGCTTTCCCTAAGATAAGTATTGTCACCTGTACCTACAACAGTGAAAAGTACCTGCGCAACGCCTTGGATTCTGTGGAGCGGCAAAGCTACGGGAATATTGAGCACATCATCAATGATTCCTATTCCAGCGACCGCACGCCTGAAATTATTCGCGAATATGTGGCGCGCAACGCCGGGCGCTACCCGATCCGCTGCATCCAATCCGAGCCAAAAGGGGTAGCCAACGCGCTGAACACCGCCACCGCGTGCGCTACAGGCGAGCTGATTCACTACCTGCATTCAGATGATTATTACCTGGACGCGTACGCGCTGGAGCGCGCCGCGCGTCCGTTTCATAATAACCCCGACTTGGTATGGCTCACCGGAAATTTTCTGGTGGAAATCCGCGGCAGACGCTACAAAATCCCGCAGACCTTGCTCCTGCGCAGGGACGCAGAGCGCGCGATCTCAGCAATGAACCTGATTTCGCATGAGAACACCATGATGCGCCGAGAGGCCGTGCTGCAATACGGCGGCTTTAACGAGACCAAAGGCTATGTGGTGGAATACAGCCTGTGGCTGAACCTGATTAAAGACCACCGTCCGCTGGTGGTAAATGACCAGTTTACGGTGTTTATCATTCACAAGGGCAGCACCTCCACCGGCAATCTATGGCGCTTCAGCAAGGCGGTCTTGCGCGCCTTTCGTACACAGCGGAAAGAAAAAGTACTGCCGTTTATGGGCTATTACGCGGATAAACGTATTTACAAAAAATGGAAGATTTTCCAGAAATGGCTGCAAGCCTGAAAAGCGGCTGGCGCGCTCAGGGCTAAAGAATTTTACGCGCGATGTTTTTGGGGGAACGAAGCGCTGACTCTCAATAATTAAATAAAAAATGACCCTGCTGGGACTCGAACCCAGAACCTAACGCTTAAGAGGCGCTTGCTCTGCCAATTGAGCT
>JAGOML010000103.1:0-2697 GCA_017993575.1 Anaerolineaceae bacterium
CGCGATAACACGCGACTCTGCCAAAAGCGCTACAGCCAAACCAGCATCACCACCCACAGGGCAATCATCACCAACACAATCGCGACGCGGATGAGCGTGGACCAGCCCCAGGCTAAAGCCACCTGTTTTGTCGCTTCCCAGGCTTCTTTTTGTTTCTTCCCCAAACGTTGATATTCCACCAAGAAAACAGACAAAAGCGCGGCCGCCAACCCACCCAAAGGAGTGAGCAGGATACCGCCAATAATCATCGCGACCCAGCTTAGGCCAATCTCCCACCAGGGCGAACCCTGCTTTCGGGCCTGCCCCGCCATCATCAGGTTATCCAAAAACGACCCCGCGAGCATGAGCAAGGTGCTTACCACAAAAAGCACGATGGTCAGCGTGAATTGCCAGGAGGCGTGCCCATAGTTAAAGCGCGTATAAATCGCCCAGATGAGCTGCCCAATCCACGCCACAGTCGGGCCTGGAAAAAAAACCAGCGCCAGCCCGACCAAGCCGATTAATTGGAACAGCGCGGCAATGACAAGGATTACCGTGCTGACCCAGGCAGGAGAAATGCTCATGCGCTAATGACTTCCAGCCCCCCCATAAAAGGCAGCAGCACTTCCGGCACGCGGATGCTGCCGTCTGCCTGTTGATAGGTCTCCATTACCGCAATCAGCGTGCGCGGTAAACCAAGCCCCGAGCCGTTGAGGGTATGCAGATATCTGGGCGAGGAACCGTCCGTCGGACGATATTTAATGTTCGCGCGGCGAGCCTGAAATTCCCCAATGTTGGAAACGGACGAAACCTCCAGCCACTCCTGGCAGCCAGGCGCCCACACTTCCAGGTCGTAGGTTTTGTGCGAGCCGAAGCTCAGGTCGCCAGTGGATTGCAGCAAAACACGGTAAGTGAGCCCCAACTGCTGGCAGGTTTCTTCAGCATCCGCGACCATCTTCTCTAGCTGCGCGGGCGAGTCCTTGGGCAGGCAGTACTTGTACATCTCCACTTTGTCAAACTGATGCCCGCGCTTAATGCCGCGCACATCCCTTCCAGCGCTCATCTTTTCGCGGCGGAAACAGGCGGTATACGCGGTCAGGTTCAGCGGTAGAGCGGTTTCGTCCAATACCTCACCCATCAGCATGCCGGTCAGCGGCACTTCCGCGGTCGGAACCATCCAAAAATCTTCCTCCGCATCGTGGTAGAGATTATCCGCGAATTTTGGAAGCTGACCCGACGCAAACATCACTTCCTGGCGCACCATCCAGGGCGGGTAGATTTCGCGGTAACCCTGGCGGATGTGCAGGTCAAGCATCCAGAAAATCAAGGCGCGTTCAAGGCGGGCGCCGGCGCCTTCCAGCACATAAAAACGCGTGCCCGCCAGTTTTACGCCAGCTTCAAAGTTAATCATCCCAAGCCGCGGACCCAAATCCCAATGCGCTTGTGGTTCAAAATCATAAACTGGCTTCTCTCCAATCGTGCGGACAACAATATTATCCTTATCATCTACGCCGACCGGGACATCAGGGTCCGGAATATTTGGCAAGCCGGCAATGGTTTGATGCAATTCCGCTTCTACGACTTTTAACCTTTCATCCAGGGCAGATATGCTGTCGCCCAGTTCGCGCATAGCATTAATTTTTTCCTGGCGCTCGGCGGCGTCTTTCATCCTGCCGATCTCTTTGCTGACCGCGTTGCGCTCGGCTTTTTTGGCTTCCACTTCCAGGATGAGCGTTCTGCGCAATTCATCCTGCGCCAGAATTTGGTCCACAACCGCGCCTTCCATGTGGCGTTTGCGCAGCGAATCGCGTATTAATTCGGGTTGCTCACGTATTAATTTCAGGTCCAGCATTTTGCATCTCCTCGTGCGCTGGAAAGCGGTACCAGCGTGCTTGGGATATATTCTACCAACGGAACCGGTTGGCTGCCAGAGTCAGCTTGTAATGCGCCTGTTCGGAGCATCTGGTTGCCGGCAGGACTTTTGTAAAACAGCTATAATATGCCATCATGAAAAAGTCGATAATCCTTTGCCTTTGCCTCATCACAGCGCTTTGCCTGGTTCCCCCACTGGCGGCTGACGCGCGCGCTCCCAAAACGGTTTTACCAGAGCGGGCAGCATTGAACCCCCAACAAGAAGCCACCAGTAATTATGTGAACACCATCATCACCTCCACCCCCAACGCGGACGGTTCCATCATCCATGTCGTCAAAGAGGGTGAGACTTTGTGGGCCATCGCCCTGGCATACGGGCTGACCGGCGCTGAAATTATGACCAACAGCGGCAACAGCCCGTTGGCTACGGATGTTTATGCTGGGCAAATCCTGATTATACGGCTGGCAAATCCTGCGACGGCTACACTCACGCTCACCCCTACGCCTACGCGCATTACCCCACAGCCAAGCTCGCCACGCCCATCGCTCACCCCCGTACCCACGCAAACCCCGCAGCCCACGCCCACCGAGACGCCTGTTCCGCCGCTTTTCCAGCGCGCATTCGCGGATGGAAAAACTGTGGGGTTGGTGCTGGCTGGCATTAGCGCTGTTGGCGTGCTGCTGGTGCTTGTGTTCGGGTTTCTGAGAAAAGAAAAATAGACCCTTTTTTGCTTACTGATTGTGAATTAGGCTTGCCAAAACAATCCAGGCTTTGGTTTGGTTAACTCTCGTCATCCTGAGCGCAGCGAAGGATCTTGCTTTTGTTCGTCATCGCGAGCGAAGCGA
>JAGOML010000048.1:0-12051 GCA_017993575.1 Anaerolineaceae bacterium
GGGATAACACCGGCGCCTTATGGATCCCAGTAGGAGCGGCTGGGGAAAATGTACTCTCAATCAGCGTTAATGCCCAAAACTCCGCATTAATGGCTGCAGGAGCGGCTGGTTCCACATACTTTAGCAACGACAGCGGGGCGCATTGGCAGATTGCCACGCCCGTACTGAACCGTTGGAATTATCAAAGCGTTATCATCGACCCTGGACTCAATTTCCGCGTCTTATTTGGCACCCGCGAAGCCGGCGCATTTCGCTGGGACGGTCAATAGAAACTGTAAGTCTCAAGGGCTGCTTTGTGAGGCATCCCAGCGGTGAATCAAAAACAAATGGATACGCGCCAGGAATATCGGGTTAAGCAATGTTGATAGTCATGTCGGATCTGCATTTTGCAGAATCAAAATCACTCGCGCTGAACGGAACGCAATTTAACCACAATCTGCCCGCCCAGGTATACCAGGAGTACTTCAGAGCGATTGCAGAGTCGTTGGATGACGGCGTGGTTCCAGAGGTGGATCTGGTTCTGGCTGGAGATATTTTTGAACTTACCCGCTCCGCTTTGTGGTTGGAAGGTGAACTAAGGCCTTACGGGCATTTGGATGAAATCGCTGAAGGGAGCGAACGCGAAAAGAAAATCTTGAGTATCCTCGAGTCAATCGCGGCGGATGAGCGGGTTGCGGAAACGCTGCAGATCTTTCGGGGTCTCGAGTCACTTTTTCAGCGTCCAACGCGTCTCCACTTTGTTCCCGGCAACCACGACAGGCTGATCAACGCTACGGCGGCTGTTCGCTCCGCTGCGCGGCGCATGTTGGGGATGCCAGAGAGCGCTGCTCCCTTTGACAACCAATATTTGCATCCACTCAATGGTCAGCCCGGGGTATTGGTGCGGCATGGACATGAGTACGACCCAAATAATTTTGGGGTAAATCTAAGCCTGGAATCTACCTTACCTGCGGTATTACCGGCGGAGTGGTATAAACGTCCCGTCCTTGGCGATATCACCACCCTGGAATTGGCTGCCAGGCTGCCGAAAGTTTTCAAGGATCATTACTCGGACGCGTTAATTCTGAAACAAGTTCCGCTTCTGACCCTATATCAACGCATTATGGAGTACGATAACGTCCGGCCCGCGAACGCGCTGATGAATTTTTTGTTTTCAACTCCTGGCCTTTCCCGCGCTGACACCTGGAAGTATCTTGAGCCAGTATTCAAACGGGTCAGGGATGACATTGCCAGGGATGTCAGTCTTAAGCAACAGTTTCTTTCGCTTGGCGCGCTGGTAGGAATTCCGCTTTTTAATCTGCGCTTGCTGCTGGATAAACGCATCTGGAAGCGGCAAATACCATTTTGGGTTTTCGCCAAACTGATTGAGTCCCTGGCTGGAAAGTATAAGCTGGGATCCTTAATGAACATGATCGCGAAGGAAGAAAGCATGAACAGCGCGGAGTCGACGGTAAACTGCCTGGTTAGCGGGCACACGCATAATCCGGCGGTGGAACTTTTGGGGGCAAGTGATGGGAGAGCGCGTTTTTACCTGAACAGCGGAACATTTCGCAACGCGATTACTTCGGCAGCGGATATGCTCAGTTTCAGTCGTTTACGTTCACGCGCGCGCGTGCTAATCTACGGGCCTGGGGAGCGAAATCCGGAATATACCCGCGAAACTGGTTGGTCATTTGATTACTCAACGAAATTTGGGTACGGTTCTGAGGTGTAGCGCGCGAGGCTTAGGTTCCGGCCTCACTCATAAAGTTTATTAACTTTGGGCGATGAGCGCTTGCGCGCGTTTGAAGTCCTTTGGACGCACATAAATCGCATAAACAAAGCTGGGTTGTTGGGAGCCTTTATAAAGCGCGATGTTTGAAGCAGCGTATGAACGGGCATCGATATAGGAACCCAAGGCGCCGCGTGTTCTTTGCGTCTGAAGTCGATAAGAAATCTTTTCGTGTTTGAGGATATCCTCAATCCGCCGAATTTCTGCTGAGGAAGTATCAGCAATAAGTTTCTTCCCGATTAGAACCAAGGCGTTTGCCATTTTCTTTCCTCCAGTGCTAAACAACAAACCTTCAGACTCTAAATGGAACTGAAGGTTTGGTATTCATCGTAAGCCTAACAATTATCGCGCTTTGCTCGCGCGTCGTTTCATCCGGTCTTGCGCTTTTTGGTTCCTGCGCGTGTTTCGGTCAGCGTATGCCCGCGCAGAGCGCGCACCAGGTCCGCGCGCCGAAGAGCGCGTTTGCGGTCGATTTCCACCATTTTGGCCTTGTCATCCGCAAGCTTTCTAAGAGCTTCAACCCAGGCGGCACTGGAGACAGGTTTGTGGTTCAGCCGCCAGCGTTCCACCTTTACAGCCAGTTCATTTTCGTTTAGCAGCACGTCGCGGGAGCGCGTGACCTGCATGCCCTGGTACTCAAAAACGAATTCTTGGCTCTCGTATTTTGGTTTAATCGGGCAGACTTGCATGCAAGCTCCACATTTAATGCAGTAGTAATCAGCCAGGACCAGCTCGCCCTGCTCGTCGATGTGCAGCGCGCGAGTGGGGCAAATATCCGCGCAGGCAAAACAGCCTTCCACGCATCGTTCGCGGTGTAGCTCCACGGAACCCTGCCAAGGCTGGCGCACTTCGAAGGCGCCCTTGCTTGCAACTTCGCACTGCCGGCAGTGAATGCAGTTATCAAAGTCAATGCGCATGGTGTCGCGTTTTTCATCGTAACTGATTACATTGGCAGAGCAATTGTCAATCACGAAGTCCTTGAGCGCGAAATCAAACTTTTCTTTTCGGAAGATGATCTTCGAGAGGTACTCAGGATACGCGTCGTACTCCCTTACCGGGATTTCTGATTTGCCGTTGATGGTTATCGTGATCGCGTGGGTAGGGCAGGCAGCAACGCACATGCCGCAGTTGACGCATTTTTTCTCGTCGACATCCACAGAAGCCTTCACCGCGATGCGGCCGTTTTCCAGTTGCACCGGCACGTGGGTTAGCGCTTGCTTTGGGCAGACAATCGGTCCTATCTGGCAGCCGACGCACTTATCCAGGTCCCAGGTCATCAGGTAATTGCGCGTGACCATCCCACGGTGGATGGTCATCGTGTGTTCGTCACGTGTTTTTTGGGGAATTCCGCGTTGGCTCATGCTTTCTCCATTAAATATCTGCCGGTAGCGCGTTAAGTTCCGCCAGGCTGAAGACCGGACCGTCTTTGCAAATGTACTTTGAACCTATGTTGCAGCGTCCACACTTACCCAAACCGCATTTCATCCGCTTTTCCAGGGATGTGAAAATTGCTTCAGGTGGGAAACCGAGTGAGACCAGCGCGGGCAGGGTGAACTTGGTCATAATGGGCGGACCGCAGACAATCGCGACAGCGTTATCAGGCGAAGGCGCGATTTGCTTTACCACATCCGGCACATAGCCAACATGATGATCCCAGCTTTCCTCAGGCACATCAATTGCCTGGTGGATTTCCATGTCATCACGTTGATACCAGCTTTGGATGTCGTGTTTGTACATGCACAACCCGGAACTGCGCGCGCCGTAGATGACGGTTAGCTGCCCAAATTCCGGTCGATTTTGTGGATGTTGGACGTGCTTGGTCAGGGCATAGAGCGTTGAGAAGGCGCAGCCGCCGCCAATGATGACCAGGTTTTTGCCTTTCCAATCTGCGAGCGGAAAACCATTGCCGAGTGGACCGCGCATTCCAAGTGGATCTCCGGGTTTTAATCCGTGCAGCGCTTTGGTTACAGAACCCATGCGCTGGATGGTAAAACGCACAAAGTCGCCTTCCCAGGCAGCAGAAGCGACGCCGAGCGGCGACTCGCCTTTGCCGAAGAGGGAAAGTTGGCAGAATTGCCCGGGATTGAACTTCTTGAAGAACGCCACCCTGTCCACTTGGTTTTCGAAGGACAGTTCAAGCGTTTTCAGGGTTCTGTCGTTGGATTCATAATACGCGCGCAGGACCCGCATAGGAATTGGCTGGTAAGGGTTAGGCGCGCTGAAATTAGTTGGCATGCAGAACCTCGCTTTCGTACGCGCCGGCTTTGCGAATCATCGCGCGAATATCCAAACCAACCGGGCAATAGCGCACGCAGCGGCCGCAGCCGGTGCAGCCCAACTTGCCGACATGCTCCCACCAATAGCTGTACTTGTGCATCAAACGCTGGCGGGTGCGCTCTTTGCGGGTTGGGCGCGGATTATGCGCTGAGGCTTCCAAAGAATACACCCGGTACATGCAGGTGTCCCAGTTGCGCACGCGGGTATCGCGCTGCGCTTCGTCTACCAAATCGAAGCAAAAGCAGGTAGGACAAAGAAAGGTGCAGATACCGCAGCCGAGGCAGGATTGGGCGAGCTCCGCCCAGATTTCCTTGTCAAAGACTCTGTCCAGTTTTTCCTTGAGACCGTCCAATTCAAACACTTTAGGCAGGGATTTCTCCGCGGCAGCTTGCAAGAGCAGAGCGCTTTCCTGTTGGGCGGCATCGGCCGGCGTCAACCCGCTGAAAAGAAGCTCTGCGCGTTCAGAAAGCGCTGCAACCAGGTAAACCTCACCAAGGTCCGTCAGGAGCGCGTCCAGACCGTCCCTGTGGAAGGGCCCGGATTCGGCGCTGGTGCAGAAGCAGGTCGCGCAAGGCTCATGGCAGCCTAAACCAATCAGCAGAGTCTCCGCGCGGCGCGCCAACCAGAACGGGTCCTGATTATCGCCTTCGGCAAAGACCGTATCGAGCAGAGTCACAGCTTTTGCGTCACATGGACGGATGCCAAATATCACTCTTTTCTGCGGTTCGGGTTCCAGGTTTTCCAGTTGGCCCACATTTCTGTTGTATTTAAGAATTGCTTCGGACTGCGGGAAGAAGAGCGCTTTGACGGGATAGCGGGTATTGTGTGGTTCCTGCAACCTGAGTTCCGATTGCGGCGTAAATGGCAAAAACTCCGCATACGCGCCGGTTTTTTGCGGCGCGATGACGGCATACTCAGCTGACCAGGCGGTTAAGAGCGCGTTAAGGTCATTCTTTGGGAGGATATATTTCATCACTGTGTTCCTCCAGCCTGGAAGTGTTTCTTGTCGTCCATAGTAAATGACGCAAAGGGCGGTTGGGTTTTATCGTCCATGCCGGCCGCGAATTGGTAGATATCCCACATGTCTTTGCCAAGTTTGTCGGTCAGGTAAGTCATTTGGATATCCATTGGGCAAGCGCGCTCGCAGGCGCCGCAGCTGGTGCAGCGCCCGGTCTGGTGAAAAGCCCGAATGATATGCCAGGCATGCGTTCCGGCAGGGGTAGTGCCGCTTTCTGTCCAACGGGGTGTGTTGTGGTCGACAAAACACTCTTCGCAGTAGCACATTGGGCAGGCTTCCCGGCAGGCGTAACAGCGAATGCAGCGCTCGGCTTCTTGCTTGAAATAGGCGACGCGTTCTGAGCGGGAAAGTGCTTCAAAAGTCTCCACGCGTTCACGGATAAGTTTGGGGTCGCCTTCAGGCAGAGCTTCTCCCAGCAGGATATCCGCGCTGAGCGGGTTGGGGTGCACGCAGCGTTGGCAGGAAGAATGCAGCAGTTCCGCGCGCGGGAGCGTATAACTTTGATGCCTGGCGCGCAGCGTGAGGGTGCTGTCGCTCTCTTCAAATTCGAGGATATCTTCACCGGTCACCGCGATCACCTTGCGCCAGTCGATAATGCCCGTGCAGGGAACGCCGAGTAGATAAAGATTTTCCCGGGCGTGCTGTTTTTCCACGACCAACGCGTTCACGGAGCGGTTTTCGCAGCCGCGAACAAGCATGCCAATACGCGTCTCGCGTGGGTAGCGGGTCAGGTAATTCGCGAGATTGTTGGCGCACAGGCTGTTGTAGACCAGATTTTCCAGGTCATCTATGCTCGTAAAGAAGGCTGGCTGTGGGCGCAGAGGAGCATCTTCCTTGCGAAAGGCTATCACCACATCCACCAGATTCTCTTTTAGCAGGCGTTCCGCTTCAGAACGGATTTTTTGTTCCAGTTCATTCATGCGCACCTCCTTCGTTTACGGGCACGCGTGAGGAAAGCGCATCCGCTAGGCCGAGCTGCTTGAGGTGGTTCTCAAAGTCCGCGAGTTCGCGTTGAATGCGTCCGCGGTCCTGCAAATCCAGCCAAACGAAGCGCACGCGTGCCTCATCATAGCCGATGTAGTCAAGGAAGCTTGAAAATTCCTGCAATTGTCTGCGAGCAGCCAGGTTGCCTTCTTTGTAATGGCATTTTTCTGGCAGGCAGCCGCTGATGACAATACCTTCAGCGCCGCCTTGCACCGCGTTTAGCACAAAGAGGGGGTCTATGCGCCCTGTGCAAGGAACTTTAATCAAGTGAATGTTTTCAGGCAGGCGTTGGTCGACCCATTCCTGATCCTCCGGCGCATAGAGGCACCATTGACATTGAAAGAAAGCAATTTTGGGCTGGTTGTCCATGCTTACAGCGCTCCTTGTGGGTTCAGCCAATTCCAGATTTTTTCCACAACATTCTCGTCGGAATAGTCTGCTGGTATGCTGATTGAGTTGGAGCGGCAAGCCGCGCCGCAAGCGCCGCAAGCCATGCACAAGCCCGCGTCAACCACAGCGACCGGCATGCTGCCGCGATAGGGCAGCTTGCGGGTTTCGATCGTGATCGCATCGTAGGGGCAGACTTCAGCGCACAGGCCGCAAGCAACACAGGTTTGCTGATCGACCACGGCGGTGTGCAGAGGGGTCTTCTGGCCATTCTGCGTGGCTATTTTTTTCACCGCTGTGATGACGCCGGATATGTGGATTTGCTGCGGGCAGGCTGGGTAACATAAATCACAAGAGGAACACAGCCAGGTGGTAGGGTTGCTGTAGCTCTCCTCACGCATCTCCATCATGACCATGCGCAGCAAGCGCCGTGGGTTATAGAGCGGGTCAAGTTTTTGTTGGATCATGCACTTACTGGTGCAGGTCCCACAGGAGTAACACATCTCCAGGTTTTCGCCACCAGGGATTGCCCGGACTTCGTTTGCTAAGCCTGAACTGATCATTGCGGCGCCCTTTCTCTACCGAGAATTGTGTCAACCATCACTTGCGTGTGGTCAAGCGCGCGCTGAACGCCGGGGATATTTGGCAGGCGTGAAAGGCGTTTGGCCATATCCGGTCGCATCCTCTCAATTTCGGTTAAAAGGTCCGCCTCTGGAATCGCGTCCAGAGTTGCCTGCATTTCATTGAGCACCCGCGCGTATTTATCACCTTCAGCGGCGCTGATCCACTCGACCCGGAAGCGGCCGGGAGACATGTTCATGCGTTCAAAGATAGTTTCAAGCCGTTTAGCGCGCTTGGCGCCGATAATCTGACCGGTGATGTAGTGGCAGTCCTGCGGGTGGCAGCCGGAATAGAGCACGGCGCCCGCTCCTAGGCGGTAGGCTTCGTAGATGAAGTCGGCGTCCATTCGGGCAGAGCACATCACTTTGATACCGCGCTCGTTAGAGGTGTACTCAAAGTGGCTGGTGCCAGCCAGGTCCGCGCCGCCATAGGAGCACCAATGACAGCGCAGCGCGAGAATCTTCTTCTCTGGTTTATCGGCCAGCAGAGTGCGAATCTGGGCAAGAATCTGCGCGTCAGTGTAGTGCAGCTGGGTTATCGCGTCGTGCGGGCATTCGCCTACGCACGCGCCGCAGCCGTGGCATTTGGCTGTGATAACTTCCGCTGCGATTCCCTGGGTGTAGTTAATCGCGCCGTATGGGCAGGAGCGTTCGCAGATGCCGCAAGCTTTTCCTTGAGCGCTGACGCAGCGGTCTGACCAAACATTCGCGATGGTAGGTTCGATTTGCCAGGTTTTGGAGTGCAGCACGCGCGAGGCGCGCGCGGCGGCCGCTGAGCCCTGCGCAACGCTGGCAGGAATATCCTTGGGACCCTGGCACGCGCCCGCAAAGAAAATTCCGTCCGTGGGGCTGTCCATTGGGCGCAGCTTGGGGTGGTATTCCATGTACCAGCCGCCTGGCGACTGCGCGACGTTCAGCACTGAGCTCATATGGTTTTGGTCCGGCTGTGGAATTGCAGCCTGGTTGAGAATTACCAAGTCGTATTCATGCTCCACGACTTTGCCTAACGCGATATCTTCCGTGTGAATGAAGAGGTTGCGGCTTTCAGGGTCCTCAGTAATCATTGCGGGGCGTCCCTGGATAAAGTGAATACCCATGGAGCGGGCACGGTCGTAAAACTCTTCGTAACCCTTGGAGGGTGTGCGGATATCCATGTAATAGATGGAAATATCAGCGCTTGGGTTCATCTGCTTGGCGAGAACGGCGTTTTTAATGGAGTACATGCAGCAGAAATTCGAGCAGCTTTCCACAAAACGCTTATCCCGCGAGCCTACACAGTTGATGAATGCCATCCGACGCGGTTTTTTGCTGTCGCTGGGGCGGATCAGGCTGCCGGCTGTCGGACCCGCGGAGTTGTTCAAGCGTTCCAATTCCATGGCTGTGATAACGTTGGGATAGCGATTGTACCCGTATTCTTCCATCGGGGTGGGGTCGAAGTGGCTGAAGCCGGTTGCCACGATAATGGCGCCGATTTCTTCTTCAACAATTTTGTCCTGCATGCTGAAATCAATCGCTTCGAGCGGTCCGCAGGCTTCCACGCATTTGTAGCAGTGGATGCAGGCGTCCATATCAATGTTGTAAATAAGCGGGACGGACTGGCTCATCGGGATATACGCCGCCTTGCGGGGAGCCAGGTTCATTTCGAAATAATTCGGGACTTCAATCGGGCAGACTTTGGCGCAAGCGCCGCAGCCGTTGCAGCGGTCCGCGCGGACGTATTTGGCTTTCTCGCGCAGGGTTACCTTGAAGTTCCCGACAAAACCTTCAACTTTTTCAACTTCTGTGTATGTTTTGACTTCGATGAGGGGCTGACGCGCCGCGTCAACCATTTTTGGTGCGAGAATTCATATACTACAGTCCATCGTTGGAAAGGTCTTGTTCAGCTGCGCCATGACCCCTCCAATCGTTGGTTCTTTCTCTACCAGCACCACCGGAATATTTTGTTCCGCCAAATCCAGCGCCGCGCTGATGCCTGCCACGCCGCCGCCAATAACCATTGCCTTTTTGGAGACGGGCACGTTGATCATATCCAGCGGCTGCAGGAAGGATACTTTGGAAACGGCCGAAGCAGTCAGGTCCTTTGCTTTCGCCAGGGCGCCTTCGCGGTCGTGTCCGTGCGCCCAGGTGCACTGCTCGCGGATGTTCGCCATTTCCATCAGGAATGGGTTCATTCCGGCTTCGGCAACAGCAGCACGGAAGGTGGGTTCGTGCATTCTAACGGAACAAGCGGAAACCACCACGCGGTTCAGGTTGTACTTTTTGATGTCCTCTTTAATCAGGCGTTGACCGCTATCCGCGCAAGCATAAAGCGTGTCGGTAGCACGCACCACGCCGGGTAATTCCGCGGCGAAGTTGACTACTTCCTTAGGTGGGATGACGCCGGCGATGTTGCTTCCGCAGTGACACACGTAAACGCCGATGCGCAGTTCTTCTTCTTGCTTATTTAAATCATCGCTCATCGGGGATCCTTGGTTTTCGTCGGAAACTCGAGGCTTTCTTTGATTAACTCACGGCGCGTTTTTTGCGCCTGCCTGTCTGGATTGGTAAGCGTCAGCGCTTCTTTGGGGCACCAAAGCACGCACTGCGGTCCGCCTTCAACGGTTTCGCATTGGTCGCAAATCTCAGCCAGTTTTGTGGCCGGATTGATGGAAATCGCGCCGAAATCACATGCTTCGATACACCAGGCGCATCCATCGCATTTGGTGGAGTCCACGCGGATAATACCGCTCTCGGGGTCCTGCGTCATCGCGTCGCGTGGGCATACAATCACGCAGGGCGCGTTCTCGCAGGTCCGACAGGCGATCGCGGAAATCAGGACTTCATCGATTCGGACAACGCGAATACGGCTGCGGTAAGAGTTGTATTCCCCTGTTTTAGTGTAGGAGCAGACATATTCACATAGCTGACAACCGATGCACGCGGCGGGATCGCAAACAATGTATTCGAACTTGGAAGTAGATGTCGCCATTTTTCTCCTTATACGCCAATTTGTTCAGCCACGTCGGGCATGCCCAATTTGATAAGCAAATCGCTGGGGATCAAGCCTTCTTTAGTCCAGCCTTTAGCCTGGTAGTAAATATCCTTCAGGTATGCCAGTTCTTCATCGCTTACGGTGTAACCTGCTGACGCGCCTTTGGTAAATGGCTCGTGTTTCCAGCGCCAGGGCAGATCATCATCCGCCTCCGTCCACCCTTCACGGATATTGAAAGCTTTCTTGATTGTGTGCGCCCGGATACCAATCAGGTCCACGTCATCGTAGCCGTAATTCCAACCCGTTGTGGCGTTGATCAACTGCGCGATAGCAGGCCAGGCGCCAGCACGGTCGGCTTTGCCGGTGAAGCAGCGCCGGATAAACTTGCATAACGGCAGCGTGTCGTAAACCGCGGCATACTCTTCAGATTCCGCGGCAACTTTACCGCGCGTTTCATCAATGGTAAAGCGGTTAACTTCGCCCTTGATGTCCGGGTCGTAGGCGGCGGAACGATTGTGGCAGCCGCCGCGGGTACCCACAGCCAGCCCGACTGAAAAAGTCTTCAGACCGCGGGCATCGTAGCCGGGGCATTCAAGACCTTTTATGTGCATCGCCCATTTCCAGGACTCAGTGCCGCGTTCGGCATCAATCTTCTTGCAGGCAATGCGTGTACCTTCAGCGAGTAGGTCGCCAATGCCTTCGCGGTCGCGAATCATCTTAGCAAGCGCTACGGCGCCTTCACCGTTGCCAAAATTAAGCTCAATTCCTTCCGGAAATGCTTTGCAGGCAAAATCTTCCTTCTTGAGGACGCCTTTTTCGTAACATTCCATCGCGTAGGAGATGCTGACGCCCATGCTCATGCTGTCCATGCCATCCTGGTCAGCAATTTCCAGCAGTTGAATGCAAGCCCGCATGTCAGAGATACCCAGGTTGGAGCTGTTTGCTTGCAGGCTTTCGTATTCCACGCCAGTCATCGCGCCGGCGAAGGGGCCGGTCTTAACAATAGACATTTGTTCACAGGCTATTGGGCACTGCGCACAGGCAATTACTTTTACTTTGTGATGCGCGTCCAGGTACTCTCCACTAATCAGACTGATATTCTCAAAGGTTCCATCCTGATAGTTGCGGGTCGGTAAGAGGCCAATTTTGTCCATGTTAAGCATATTGGTAGCCGTACCGTAGATGCGGTATTTCTCGGTATCCTTGCCTTGCGCTTCTTTCGAAATGTGGAAGGACATTTCCATCAGTTTCTTGGAATCAGCTACGGTCACGCCTTTGGTACCGCGCACTGAGACAGCTTTAACTTTCTTTGAACCCCAGACCGCGCCGTGACCGGTGCGGCCAGCCTGGCGTCCATCATTCGTGACGTTTGCGTAGCGAATCATGCGCTCGCCGCAAACACCGATGGTGCAGGAGCGCACTTGATCGTCTCCCATCTTTTCGCGGATGGCTTCTTCCGTTTCGAAAGTGCCTTTTCCAAGCAGATAGGTGGCGTCAAGAAATTCCACGCGGTCGTCGTCGATGAAAATATTTACCCAGGTGTCGCTGCTGTTGTGGATGACAACGCCATCCCAGCCGGCGCGCTTGAGAGCGACCGAAAACCAGCTTCCGGAAAGGCTGTCGCCAAGAAAACCAGTCAGCGGAGATTTGGATGCCAGTCCAAACTTACCGCCAACAGGTACAGGCGTGCCCGAGAAGATTCCGTTAGCAATGCAGATCGGGTTTTCCGGCGCATAGGGGTCGCAGCCTGGTTGGATGTTCTCCCAACACAGGCGGCTGGCCATCGAAACGCCGCCAATCCACAACTTGTACCATTCTTCGGGCTTTTCTTCCACGCGGGTTTTCCTGGTTTTCAGGTCGATGTGCAAAATTTTTCCACTGTAACCTTTCATATCAGCTCCCTTAACTTAGTTGTTTCTAAACCATTCAAGCAATGGACCAATGTATAACTGGTGTTCAGTTTTCTTCCTTGATTGGATTCCAGAACTCAATTCAAAAAAATCCTTTGGCAGTATTTTCGAAT
>JAGOML010000049.1:0-12036 GCA_017993575.1 Anaerolineaceae bacterium
CCCAACAGCACATGATACTTCCCATTAAACGCGCCAGTGCGTTCAATCGCGAGCACATCCAACGGCTCTTCCACCACGCAAATAATGCTTTCATCGCGGTTGGCAGCGGCGCAGATTTCACACTGGTCTTCTCCCGCGCTGGTGACATTAAAGCAAGTACCGCAGTGCTGCGTCTGAGACTTCAATTTTTCCAAAGCCTCAGCCAGCTGCAAAGAACTTTCGTCCGGGGCTTTGAGCAAAAAGAAAGCTAATCGGGAGGCTGTTTTTGGACCGATCCCTGGCAGCCTGGCAAACGCGTCGATCAGGTTCTGAACTGGATCGGGCAGGGCACGCATAATAGGCTTAACGTCCCATGCCCATGCCGCCCAAAAGGTTGGCAAAGGGCGCCATCTTTTCTTCGGAAAGCGCGCGCGTGCTGTCCAGCGCTTTGTTGATAGCGGTAAGCAGCATGTCCTGCAGCATTTCCGCGTCGGCGTCTTTCAGTACATCTTCCTGAACGGTCACAGCCACGCATTTCTGGTCGCCCGTCATGGTAATGGACACCGCCCCACCGCCAGCGGTCTCAGTCACCTGCGCTTCAGCGATTTCCGCCTGCGCGGCCGCCATTTGTTCCTGCAGCTTGGCGATTTGCGCCATCATGTTCCCGCCTGATCGGGCGGAAGGTCCGGTATTGTATCCCTTTGCCATCTTAATCCTTCTTTTCCTTGTTAATGGTTTTTTTGCTGACTCGCCCACCCAGTTCGCGCACGGTCATATCCACCAGACCGTTGGGAATAATTTCCGGGTGTTCTTCATCGGAAACCTGCGTGCCGGCTGTACAAGCAATCATTACATCCTTGCGGTAGTACTTTGCCAAAACCCCACGAACCGCGCGGAGCGGCTTTTCCTCGTTCATTTTGTCGCGCAGCAGGTCGCTCTTAAAACCCAGCGTAATCGTGCAGTTTTCGACGCGGATAATACGCGAGCTGTTGAGCAGAGCGCTTGCCACCTGGTCTACGCTGCGCACATCGCGCTTGATTTTTTCCCAGTCCTGCAGCAGGTTTTCCAGGTTCAGTTCTTCGCTCCCGCGCTTTTCAGTTTCCGCTGGCGCCAGGGTCTTTGGGGTCGGCGCGCTCGGATTTTCAGCAGTTTTGCTTTCTTTTTGCGGATCCGGCGCAGTCTTGACCGTTGCAGGCTCTTTTAACTCCGCCTTCACCTTCGGCTGCGGCGCTGGTCGCGTTTCTACCACCGGATTTTCTAAACGAGATACGGTTTTCGCAAACGCCAATTCCAAACCCAGACCCGGATGCCAATTGGCTTTCAGCTCCGCCGCGGCCTTGCTGAATTCGTTAATTCCAGCAATCAACTCCGCGGTGCTAAAAACACTCGCGTGTTGATTTACTATATTGCGTACTTCAGGCAGCAGTTCCAAGTCCTTACCGCCGTTCAGCTTGACTACCAAGAGCGAGCGCAAGTAATCCACCACCTGCCGAGCGAATTGACGAGGATCGGCTCCACCATCCAGGGCTGCGTGGATCAGACCTAATCCGCTCGCGCTATCTTTTTCCTGAATTGCCTGGATCAGGTCTATCACCGTCTGACTGGTTGTTGTACCCAAAATGTCCTGGACGGAAGCCAGGGTAATCCGCCGCTGCAGTGAAGCAAGCTGGTCTACCAGCGAGATTGCGTCGCGCATGCTGCCGGTAGACTGTCGAGCGATTAAGCTCAGCGCGTCCTCATCGATCTGGATGTTTTCTTGCGCGCAAATCAGGCGCAGTTTTTCAATGATCTGAGTGAGGGGAATGCGGCGGAATTCATGCCGTTGGCAGCGGGAGAGCACCGTCGCGGGGATTTTGTGGATTTCGGTCGTCGCCAGGATGAAAATAACATGGCTGGGGGGTTCTTCCAGCGTTTTCAACAGCGCGTTGAAAGCTGAAGTGGAAAGCATATGCACTTCATCGATAATATAAACTTTGAATTTCCCCTGGCTGGGAGCAAAATTGATCGTGTCCCGCAGTTCCCGTACGTCATCCACGCTGGTATTGGAAGCCGCATCTATCTCAATCAGATCCAGGAAGCGCCCTTGGTTGACCGCGGTGCAGTTTTCGCAAACGTTGCAGGGTCGATCTTTTGGGTCTTCAGCCAGGCAGTTGACGGCTTTTGCCAGGAGTCGGGCGGAGGTTGTTTTGCCAGTTCCGCGCGGGCCAGCAAAAAGGTAGGCCTGATTGACGCGATTTGAAACTACCGCGTTGCGCAGGGTCTGTACGATATGTTCCTGTCCCGCGACTTCATCCCAGGAAGACGGGCGCCAAGTTCTGTAAAGGGCTTGCGACATGACTGTTTCCCCTAAGGTATCAGATAAGTTGACCGCGCGCTGCCGCCCGGTTCGATTAAGGATAGCTCATCTCCGGATTTCCAGAGCGCTTCCGGTGAGTTCCAGAACAGCTCAATCACCGTGTCCGTGCCGGAACGCGTGTATAAGCGAACTGCGCCGTTTTGATTCAGCTTCAATGCCGGAAATGTGTAAGTCCGCGCGCCCGAAGCTGAAATTTGCCAGGCTGCCAGGTCCACCGCCGACTCGGATTGGTTGCGCACCAAAATGTACTCCAGGTCACGGTTGCCTACCCCCACGACTGCTTCGATGCTCACAACCGAGTTGCTCGCGGGCGGCGCGGTCAGAGCCGGCTTTGTCGAAAGTTGGAGCGTTGGTTTTGTTTCTGCTTCCGCGCTCGGAAAGGTAAGCAGGGGAAGGCCAGTTCCGCTGAATCGCTGCCACAAAAAAAGCACCAATACAACCGTTCCCGCGGAGACTAAAACGTTCAAGAGCAAGTAAGGCAGGATAGGAGCACGCTTTTTCATAATAGTATCGGTAATGATAGCATAAACCGGGCAGCTTAGAACAAGCTTTTCAGAACTTTCCGGGAGCTCTTGGTTCCTCAGCTGGATTGGGCTGGTTCCTGGCAAAGCCCTTATTAGACCTGAAAAATTGTTAATACTGTAAAATCCGTTCTTAACAAATTGATAACATTGGTTTTATTCTGATTTAATCAACCCGTGTTAATATAAAACCAGATTTGAACACATATTGTTTCTCTCCTTTCAAATTTGTTCAAATCAGGATCATGAAGTGACCAAACACTATGTTGATCGGAAGTAAGCCAGGCGCAGGTGAGGCGCCTGGTTTGCTTTTAACCACCCTACACTCCCGCCAATGCTTTTATTTCGTCGATGCGAACCCGCTGCTGCCAAAGCAGTCTGCGCGCCAGTTTCCGGGGAGACCATAATTCGCCCTTGACGTCCAGAACTGGAGCTTTCTCCGTTAACTCAGACAGCAGCTTTTCAAAGGTAACGCTGCTCGCTTCGAGCTCGTCAAAGGGATGGCGGCCTTCCTGAAAAGACGGCAGATGCGGATTGAAACAGCTCAAATAGTAATGCTCCATCCTGGCCAACTGCCGTAAGCTATCCAGAATCGTTCCTCCCAGCCCGGGCTTTTCCCGCGTGAGCAGCTCTTCAGGCAGGTATTCCAATCCATTCAGTAATTCCTCTCGCTGCCAACGAAATACATTTAAAACATTCTGAGTCTCAGTCACAGCCAACGGCCGCAGGTCATCTTCAAAGAAAGCCGTGCTTTCTTCAGAGCTTCCGACACCTGTCTGTTGGACAGTTTTATATGCTTCAACGATCCGAAAATCCATATTTAACAACTGGAACCAGGGCTCATCGGTGTGCAAGGCCACCCATTCCTCAAATTCCAACAGATTACGGGTGAAGTGCATCATCACATCCGCGTCATCACTGCCGTAAGCAAAGCAGCCGGGGAAGTCCAAACCCCAGGCGAGGATGCGCTCCTTAACAATGTATTCCAATCCAACCCGAATGAGCATGCGTGGTGTTAACTTTTTTCGCTCTTAATCATAAAAGACAGGGAGATGCCCGAGAGAGATGATGCGCATCCACTCCGCCCGATCGCCTTCTGTTAGGATGGATGCCTCTCCGGCAACCCGCGCGCCTGCTTTCTCGACAATTAAGCGCATGCCTTGCAAGGTTGAACCGGTGCTGATGACATCATCCAGAATTAATACGCCCTTGCCCGCGATTAATTCCCGGTCTTTTTCATCCAGAAACAGCTTCTGGGGTTTTCCGGTTGTGATTGAGAGCGTTTCAGCCTTGAGCGCGCTGCCCATGTAGGGTTTGCATTCTTTGCGCAGGACGATATAGGGCTTGCCCGTTTCCACTGCCAGCATGTGAGCAATCGGAATGCTCTTGGATTCCGCTGTCAGGATGACGTCATACTCAAGGTCTGCCAGCTTTTCCGCCAGGGCTTTAGCGCAAGCAGCCACTAATTCCACATCACCAAGAATATTGAGGATGGCGATGCGCAAGCCTGGCTTGACTTCAAAAAGCGTGAGTTCGCGGTGCACCCCCGCGATATCGATTGGATACGTCGCCCGTTGGTTTTCCATAATGCCTCCCGAGATAATAAGTTAACTGGATTCTAAACGAAAATACGTTCTGGAGGATAAAATCTGTTAAGGGCAACAAAAAACTCCTTAGAATCAGCTAGTGCCAGGGACGCCGACCCCGGCACTAGGTTTAAGGAGGAGAAGAAGAAGAGAAGTCGCCCTTTCAACTATTATCATATACAATATATCCCAGCGCTGCTTGACGCTTAACCTACGATTACCCTACGATTATTAAGGATTGCATGTTTGCTGTTGAAACTGAAGCTCTAAGCCGAATTTATAAGATAAAGAAAACCCGCAAAGAACCAGCGCACACGCTGGTCGCGCTCGATAATGTGAACCTGACAGTGAACCAAGGCGAGCTTTTCGGTTTGCTTGGTCCTAACGGCGCGGGTAAAACTACTTTAATAAAGGTACTGACCACCCTGCTGGCGCCCAGCAGCGGCGTCGCGCGCGTGAATGGACTGGATGTCGCGCGTCAGCCGGAGGATATTAGACGGCAGATAAACATGGTATCGGGAGGGGAAACTTCGGGTTATGGACTGCTGACTGTTCGGGAAAACCTGTGGATGTTCACCCAATTCTACGGTATCCCCTCCAATCAAGCCAACGCGCGCATCATGGAATTATTGAAAATCGTCAGTCTGGAAGACCGCGCCAACACCAAGAGCAGCAACCTCAGCACCGGCTTGCGCCAAAAGATGAACATCGTACGCGGCTTTATGACTGACCCGACCGTGCTTTTTCTTGATGAGCCTACTCTCGGCCTGGATGTTGGCGCGGCGCGGGATGTGCGCCGATTTGTACGCCAATGGGTTAACGAGGACAGGCGCCGTACGCTCTTGCTGACCACCCATTACATGGTGGAAGCGGAAGAAATGTGCGACCGGGTGGCGATTATCAACCAGGGAAAAATCCTTGCCTGCGACACTCCCCAGCGGCTAAAAGCAAGCCTGAGCACTGAAGGCGTTTTCTCTATCCAGGTGAGCGCATTGGATGAGGTGGATTTTGAAGACCTGAAACAGATTGCCGGTCTGCGCCAGGGCACGCTCAAACAAATTGAGGGTGGCGCGCAACTGGAATTAGTCCTGGCGGATGACAGCGTGCTCGCGAGCCTGATTAACTTTCTGACGGCCAAAGGCAGCCAGATTACCACGCTGCACAAACGTGAAGCCACTCTCGAGGATGTATTTATCAGCCTGGTAGGCAAATCCATGAAAGATGTAGAAAATGGCTCTCCAGACTAAGATCACCCGCAACAGCGGCTTCCGCCTCTTTCTACAAAGCGTGATTGGAAGAGCCTATCCGCGCATTATTGGAACCCAGCGCGACCTTGCCTGGCTCTTCTTCGACATTTTTCTTCCGTTCATAAGCATGGTCGCCTATGTCTTCATCTACCGCGCCCTTAAAGCGCCGGAAGAATACATTGGATTTGTCGTCCTTGGCAGCGCCATGACCGCTTATTGGTTGAATATTTTGTGGGCGATGTCCAGCCAGCTGTACTGGGAAAAAGAAACCGGCAACCTTGCTCTTTATGTTATCTCTCCCGCCTCCATGATGGCCATCCTGTTTGGGATGGCAAGCGGTGGGCTATTTGCTACAACCGTGCGGGCTCTGTTCATCCTCATCATTGGCAACTGGCTTTTTCAGGTCAGTTACACCATAACCAGTTTTTGGGCGCTTTTCTTGGTTTTTATACTCACCATGGTCGCTTTGTATGGATTGGGTATGATGCTTTCTTCCCTGTTCTTATTGTTCAACCGCGAAGCCTGGCATACCGCTAATCTGCTGCAGGCGCCGGTGATGCTCTTTTCCGGTTTTTACTTCCCGGTTAAAGTCTTCAACTTTTGGATAGCAGCGGCAGCTTCGCTCATCCCGCTCACGCTTGGCATGGATGCGATCCGCCAACTTGTTTTCCCTTCCGGAGCCCTGCTGGGTTTTCTGACTGTAAAAGTCGAGTTAATCGTGCTGGCTGTTCTGTCAGTGGTTTTTTTAGCAGGCGCGTACTTCACGCTCAGGTGGATGGAAAAGCTGGCAATACGCTACGGCCGGATCACGGATAGATTGGGTTGAATCCATGAGCAGCGCAGAACTCTCCAAAAACAGCAAAAATCGAACGAGCGCCGCGCAAACCATGCGCGCCAGCGCTTGGTTAGGTTGGAAAATCGAATCAAATTGGACGGATCCGCTGATTTTCGCTATCTATTCGATCATACGTCCCATCTCTACGGCGGCAATTCTAATCGTGATGTATTTGGTTATTCGGGGCGGGGAATTTAGCAAGCCGGACTTTGTAAACATGTATGTCGGCAATGCGTTCTTTATTTTGGTCGGCGCGGCGATTCAGGGCGTCTCCTTCGGCATCCTGGATGACCGCGAACATTACCGCACGCTCAAATATATCTACATAGCCCCAATTCGCGTGCCAGTCTATCTCATTGGCCGCAGTTTGGGAAGCATCCTGGTAGCAGTCTTTTCTGTTCTCATCACGCTGGTATTTGGCGCGCTCTTCCTAAAAATGCCCATCGTTTTCTCGGAAATAAACTGGGGATTATTAACGACAGCATCTTTTCTGGGCTTATTAGCAATGATCAGCCTGGGGATCGTTCTGGGCAGTTGGACACTGATCATCAAGAACAACGCCTGGTCTTTAGGTGAAAGCCTTGGGGCAGGTTTGCTCATCTTTTCTGGCGCGGTGTTTCCGCTCAACGTGCTGCCCATGCCGCTGCAGTGGATTGGCAACGCGCTCCCAATCAGCTACTGGTTGGCATTGATCCGCCGCGCGCTGGTTCCCGAGATTGGACGAACATACCCGATGTACACTGATTACTCCGATGCGCGGCTCATCCTCATTCTATTGGGGTTTACCCTGATTTACGCGCTCATCGCGGTATTGGTTTTCAAGCGTTTTGATTTCATCGCGCGCGAACGCGGCAACATTGACATGGTTTCTAATTACTAATGGCAAATTCCTCCAGCTTTTCCGCGATTAACCTGAAAACGCCAGTTGGGATAATCTACCTGCAATCCAGCCCGGACGGCTTGCGCCGCTGCGCTTTTCCTGGCAGCACGGAGATGCTGGCCGCCGAGGATTTGTTTGCAGCCTACCCCAACACATCTCTGCTAAAAGCGGCTGTCGAACAATTGGGAGAATATTTTTCGGGCGCGCGTCATTCCTTTTCTATCCCGCTTAATCTGCGTGGGCTTCCCCCATTCCAGACCCGGGTTTTAATTGCTTGCGCTGCAATCCCGTGGGGGCACACACTCACCTACGCGCAGCTCGCTGAGGACCTTTCCTCTCCAGGCGCCAGCCGCGCGGTCGGGTCTGCGCTGGCGCGCAACCCACTGCTGTTATTCATCCCCTGCCACCGCGTCATCGGCTCGGACGGAGCTTTGCGCGGTTTTGCCGCGCCGGACGGCATCCACGTGAAAGCCTGGCTGCTGCGCCACGAAGGTCTGCACATTGAGCATGAAAAAATCAAACCCCAATCAGGAGCACATTCATGAGCGAACTATCCCCTGCTTACAAATCCGGTTTTGTGTCGATTGTTGGAAAGCCTAACGCCGGCAAGAGCACCCTCACCAACCGCCTGCTTGGGCAGCCTGTGGCGGGTGTTTCCGCCAAGCCTCAGACAACGCGCAAGCGCCAGCTGGCAATTCTGACAACAGATGAAGCCCAGATTATCTTCGTGGATACTCCTGGCCTGCACGAACCCAAAGACAAGCTGAGCCAGTTCATCAACTCAGAAGCCCAATACGCCTTGCACGACGCGGACCTGATCCTTTTTCTGGCGGATGCTTCGCAAAAACCAGACAAAATGGATGAAAGCCTGGCAAGCCTGGTCGTGGAAGTGCAAAAAGACATTCCCGTCCTGTTGGTCTTGAATAAGAATGACCTGGCGGATAGCAAAACTCTGGCTGCTAACAAAGCTCTATTCGAAAACCTGCTGCCAAATGCGCGCGCTGTCTCCATCTCCGCGCAGACCGGCAACGGCATCGAAAACTTGCTGCGCGTGGTGCGGGAGATGCTGCCGGAAGGACCGCAGTACTACCCTCCGGACCAGATTACCGAGAGTTTTGAACGCGATATTGCCGCGGAGATGGTGCGGGCGGCTTGCCTGAGCCTGCTCGAGGAAGAAGTGCCCTACAGCATCGCCGTGCGAACAGACGAGTACTCGGAACGGGAAAACGGCATGCTCTATGTCAAGGCTACGATCTTTGTGGAACGAGAAGCCCAGAAAGCGATTGTCATTGGCAAAAACGGGGACATGATTAAGCGCATTGGTTCCGCAGCGCGCGTGGATATCGAGGCTGTCAGTGGACAGAAAGTATTTCTGGACCTGACCGTAAAACTGCGCAAAGATTGGAAGAACGACCAAGCCTTCCTCAAGGAGCTGGGGCTTTCCCAGAAATCCTGATCGTGGCAGGAGTGGAAAATGTGCTTGTGCCTGCTCTGCTGATCAGCGCCGGATTGAATTGGTACGCGGCCTGGAAGCTTAAGCTAAAACTATATTACATTACCAAGCCAATGGTCATGCTCTTAATTCTCGCCCTGTTTTTATCTTGGGTTGGCGTGCTCGCGCCGGCGCTGCCTTTCCTGATTGGGCTCGGCCTTTCTCTGCTCGGGGATATCTTCCTCATCCCGCGGTCCCGAGGCTGGTTCTTCGCCGGGCTGGTGACCTTCTTTTTCGCGCATCTTGCCTATATCCACGGTTTCAATGCCGCGCCAGCGCCGCTCCGCCCGACTGTGCTGGTAAGCGCGGGCGCTTTTGCGGTACTGGCAATCTTAAGCGCATATGTCATCAGAAAAACCGGAAACAAGCCTGAGCTCAAGCCTATGCGCAGAATTTACCTCCCCTATGGGCTGGTTTTAGTGGTAATGACGGCATCCGCGTTGTTATGCCTGTTTCGTTTTGATTGGCCTCTGCGCGCAGCTGCTATCAGCGCGTTTGGGGCTGTGCTCTTTCTTTTTTCGGATGCGATGCACGCCGCTGACAGATTAGGCAAGCGCATCCCGCGCGTTAAATTCTGGATTATTGCCACCTATCACATCGGGCAGCTGTTGATTGCGCTTGGCGCGGCGCAGTGGGTTTTGCACCGTTCTTCTTTTTGAGGCGTCGCCCTTCCGCTCGAGGGCAAAGGCACGATTTTTCGACATGTTATAATGGCTCATAATTCCCATACCAATTCAGGAGTGCTTTGTAATGAGTGAAGAACCGAACGTCGAGACCGAAATAACCCAGGATGACCGCCTTTGGGCAACTCTCTCCTACATTTTTTCGCCCGTGGTGCCCATAGTGCTGCTTTTTCTCGCCAAGAAAAGAACGCGTCCGTTCATTAAGGCCCACCTGGCGCAGGCTTTGGTGTTCGGCACACTAGCATGGCTGGTAATCGCAATTTTGCAGCGCGGACTGATTGAAAGACTTGTCGGCCTGGCTATTTTTGTACTCGTTATTATCTGGGGCATGGCGGCCAGCCGCGGCGAACGCGTGACTATTCCAGTCATTACGGACTTTGTCAAGAAAATGAAATGGGCTTAGCAGAAAAGTCCAAAGACCACAGATTTTCTAGGGTAACAGCGCCAGCCTGCATATATTATTAAGAGAACTTAATTAGAGAAAGTAGGTTCACAATGTCAGAACAAACTGAATTTTCCACCCCTGAAGAAACTCCTGTAGTGGAACCAGTTTTTACAGCCATTCCAGAGGAAGGTGTCACTACGGAAGAACGCACCTGGGCTCTCCTGGCGCACCTGTCCATCTTCGTCAACTTATTTACAGGCTTGCTGGGAACAGCCGCTGCGTTGGTGATTTATCTGATTTATAAAGATAAATCTAAATATGTCGCCTATCAAAGCCTGCAAGCGTTAATTTTCCAGCTGGTTTTCTTTCTCGGCGGAGGTTTGCTGATCGGCCTTGTCTGGACAATCACCGGTTTGTTGTCGATTATCCTGATTGGCTTAATCCTGATACCGTTCGCGCTGATATTCAGCCTGCTGCCGATTGGCTGCCTGGCTTATGCCATTTACGCCGCCGTGGAAACGTATCACGGCAAGGACTTCAAGTACTGGCTGGTTGGCGACTGGACACGCTCGACCCTTACCAACTAAACCTTCTCGAAAACCACAGCAGACAGCCCCTCCCTTTGGGGCTGTCTGACAATCCTTAGAGGTAATACGCTTGAACACAGAAAGTCGGATTCTTTTTTATGGGGTGAACTGGTGTGGAGATTGCAGGCGCTCCAAGCGGGTGTTTAGCGATATGCAGGTTCCCTATGTCTGGTTTGATTTGGACCAAAACTCGGGCGCGGTGGAATTCGTCAAGAGCGTTAATCAGGGCATGCGCCGCGTGCCTACCATTGTTTTTCCGGATGGCTCCATGTTAGTGGAGCCGCGCGATGATGTCTTGCGCGCAAAACTGTTGGATTATCAGTCCTGACCTGTTGCGCGAGTTTGTTTGTGGCGTGCACGCGCGGCAGCATAAATAGTTTCCCCGATTAATACCACGAACAGAGCCGCTATCAACCAAAGGACGCTCAGAGCGCCGGCTGCTTTTCGCCTGGCAAAGATTTTCGACCGCTCCAGGCGGGCTTTTAACGCGGACCGGTAAAATAAATTCGGGCGCACTGGACGAAGCCGCTCGGCGATCCCACTTTCGAACTGCTCCAGGTTTTTGCTTTCAGCCATGATTCTTTGTTGGTCTCGTGTCATTCTCTTATTCGCCAGCTTTCTAATAATGCTCGCCGCCCATGCGATCCCGCATTTCAAGCAGCGTGCGGTGGTAGAGGCTTTTAATTGCGCTCTCACTCTTGTTTAACACCGCAGCAATCTCAGAGTTTGATAGTTTTTCAACGAATTTGAGTAGAATCAGCTCTCTTTTTTGTGGAGAGAGGTCGTTTATCATCTTCCAGAGCGCCTCAGCCTCCTGAGCGTGACCCACTGAAGCATCCATGGATGGCAGTCGTGAGGCAACATTCACAACAGCCATGTCCTCAATCGGGATTTCCCGCTTGCGGGATTGATCGCGATGATGGTTGGCGATCAAATTGTGCGCGATGCGGTACAACCAGGCGGAAAAGGGCAATCCCACAAATTTGTAGCGGTTCAGGTTGTTCAGGGCTTTCAGGAATACTTTAGCGGTGAGGTCCTCTGCGTCGTGCACGCTGCCCACCCGAAAATAGACATAATTATATATGCGTTCGATGTACTTTTCGTAAAGCTCTCCGAACGCTTCCGGGTTTGTTTTGGCTCTTTCAACCAGTTCAGCTTCCGCTCGCAGTAGGTCCACAGGGTCTCCGTTCGCATTATAGCATCAGGAAAGACCGGTGCAAGGCGCTGTCGAGCCTGCCGAGAATCCGCCTTCAGCAGACGCAAGATGGGGTATACTTAAGGCAATGGTACACTTTGGATGGATGGTCAAAGAGCAGTTTAGGCCAGCTATGAGTGCGCGTGTCCTCCTCGTCCGGCTACAAATTGATTTAACCTTACCAATCCAAGCACAAGAATTCAAATGCCCTGTACTGGGCATATTTTATGCCAAGGATGAGCTCCAATGAATGGTTTCCTCTTCGAAAAACATCTATCCGACCTTGATTT
>JAGOML010000050.1:0-5624 GCA_017993575.1 Anaerolineaceae bacterium
TGTTTGTGTTACACCTTCCCGGATATCTATACTATAGAATATTTTCAAGGCAAAATCAACATGCTGCCGGTTCTTCTTCAGAACAATTCCTGATATTTCTGAAAAGGGTAATCATGATACACTTTTCTGGTCATGAATCCGAAGTCATTAATCCTGCTCGAATACCCAAAAATACTGGCAAAGTTAAAGTCTTATGCCTCTTTCAGCGCGTCTGAAGCCCTGGCGGACGCGCTGCGTCCTACCAGCAATCTGGAAAAAGCGCTGACCATGCAGGAACTGACGCGCGAAGCGCGTTATCTGCTCTCGGTTACCAACGAATTGAACTTTAGCGGCGCGGTGGATATGCGCCCGTTGGTCGACCTGACCCTGCGCAGCGTGACGCTCGAAGCACTTGACCTGCTCGCAATCCGCGCCACCCTGGTCATCTCGCGCACAGCCCGCCGGGTTCTGGAGGACCACCGCGAAGACGCCCCGCGCATGGCGGAGCTCGCGGAAGGACTGACGGACGGATTGGGACTGGTGGACCTGATATCGCGCACCATCTCTGAGCGCGGCGAAGTGCTGGACAGCGCCTCCGAAGCGCTTGGCCGCATCCGCTCTGAAATGAAGGTCAGCCACGCGCGCCTGATGGACAGGCTCTCCCGCTATATTAACGACGGGGACAGCGCGCGCATGCTGCAGGAACCCATCATCACCCAGCGCGGGGGCCGCTATGTGCTGCCGCTGCGCGCGGAATTCAAGGGACGCATCAAAGCCATCGTGCACGACCAGTCCGCCTCCGGCGCCACGCTCTTTATTGAGCCCATCGCCGTGGTGGAATGGAATAACAAGGTGCGCGAGCTGGAGCTGCAGGAACGCGACGAGGTTCTGCGGGTGCTGCATGGGCTGAGCATGCGCATTGCTGAGCAAGCCGAAAGCTTGAAGCTAAGCGTGGAAGCCATGACAGCGCTGGATTTGGCGCTGATGAAGGCGCGCTACGCCGAAGACCTGCGCGCCGTGGAACCTGAACTGGTGCCATTCGCTGAAAAGGCGCCTGAATTCCACCCGGGCAGCGTTATCATGCTGCGCCGCGCGCGCCATCCACTGCTGGACCACGTCAAAGTGGTCCCGATTGACGTCGTGCTGGATGAGCAAACCTTCTCGGTAGTGCTTACAGGTCCAAATACCGGCGGAAAAACTGTCTCGCTTAAAACTGTCGGTTTATTGGTGTTGATGGCGCAATCTGGCCTGCAGATACCAGCGCAATCCGGTTCGCGCCTGAGCTTATTCCGAGATGTTTTCGCCGATATTGGCGACGAACAATCCATCGAGCAGTCACTTTCCACTTTTTCGGGGCACATCAGCCAGCTTGTGCGCATCCTCAAACGCGCAGATTACCGCTCGCTGGTGCTGCTGGACGAACTTGGCGCGGGTACCGACCCGCAGGAAGGCTCCGCGTTGGCCCGGGCCGTGCTGACCTACCTGCTGAATCGCAGGATAACCAGCATAGTCGCCACGCATTACCCGGAGCTGAAAACTTTCGCGCATGCCACCAAAGGCGTCATCAATGCCAGCCTCGAATTTGACCTTGACACGCTCAAACCCACCTATCACCTGATTCTGGGTCTGCCCGGGCGCTCCAACGCGCTGGCAATCGCGGAACGGTTGGGGCTTGCGAAGGAAATAGTAGACGACGCACGCACGGAATTGAGCCCAAGCGATTTGCGCGCGGAAGACCTGCTGGACGAAATTCACCGTCAGCGCGACCTGACCCGCGCCAACTACGAAGAGTCCGAAAAAATGCGTCGCGAGGTGGAAGAACAGCGCGCGAAATTAAACGCGCGACTGAACCGGCTTGAGGAAGAACAAGCTGGCATCCTAGAAAAAACTCAGAAAAAAGCTGAAGAAGAACTGGAAGCCCTGCGCGCGGAGCTGAACGAACTGCGCCGCGGGATGTTAAAAAAGAATGAACCGGTGGCCGAGCTGGAACCGGTTTTACAGAAACTGGAGCAGGTGGAAGAACGGCAGGAGAAAGCCGCCCGCAAAAAGCGCGCGCCCAGGCAAAAAACCGAACGCGGGCCGCTGAAACCCGGCGAGCGCGTGATGGTGCGTAAACTTAAAACAGAAGGCGTGGTGACCTCCGCGAATGACGATGAAATCGAGGTTCAGGTGGGCATGCTGCGCATGCGCCTGAAGCCGCAGGAAGTGGAGCGTAAAACCGCCCCGGATTTTAGCGCACCCGTGGAAGCGCCCAAACCTACAGCAGGCAAAACGCAGCTGCCCAGCGTGGCCTCCCCTGGGATGGAACTTGATTTGCGCGGAATGCGGGTGGAAGACGCTTTGGATAAACTGGATACTTATTTGGAACAGGGCTATCTTTCTGGCCTGCCCTTCGGACGCATCATTCACGGTAAGGGCACCGGCGTGCTAAGGCAAGCTGTGCGGGATGTCTTACAGCATACGCACCTGGTTAAACGCTGGGAACAGGGTGGGGAAAAAGAAGGCGGAGACGGCGTTTCGGTCGCCTTCTTCGATAGCCATTAAAAAAAGGATCGCCACTAATCTGCGTCCTTCGTTACTGGCGATCCTTTTGCGCCGGTTCCCTACGTCCGGCGCCCATGTGGCTTATTAATTGCGATTATTTTATACCAGATTAAAGAATAATGCAAGGGTCTTAAGTCGAAGATGGTGAATTTTTGCACAAACAGATTCACTCAAGGAGTTTAGCGGGGATTATTCTCCGTTCGCCAGCTGTTTTTTCCGCCGGCGCATCAAGATGGGGGCTACCAGTTTGCGCACCCAGTATTTTGCCACAATTGGCGCGAGCGGCTTTCCACCGTCGCGATAATGCACGCGCAGCATCTCCGGCCAGCAGCGGTCATCCGCGGCAATGGACTTGGCATCCCCGTGCAGACGAAAAGCCGCCCACAGCTCGGGTACATACACCAGCGGAGCTTTCGCGGCCAGGCGCACCCATAGGTCATAATCCATCGCGAAGTAAAAACTTGGGTCCAGCGGACCAACCTGCTTCCACAAATCCGCCCGAAAGAACGCGGCCTGCTGGGGGATATGCACATAACCCCGGCGCAGTTTGTGGTAATCCGTCTGCGCGGCCGGAAAGTCACCAATCTTCTTTCCAGCGGCGTTGATGAGCAGCGCATCCCCATAAACCATGGCGGCTTCGGGGTGTGCTTGCAGCTGCCGTACCGCAGCGCTCACCGCGCCTGGCAGAAGCAGGTCATCCGAGTTCAGCCAGGCGAGGATTTCTCCGCTGGCGCGCGTAAAACCCTGGTTGATAGCATCTGTCTGCCCTTGGTCGGGCTGAGACTGCCAGTAAGCCAGCCTGTCCGAGAACCCGCGGATGACCTCAGCGCTGCCGTCTGCCGAGCCGCCGTCAATAACGATGTATTCCAGGTTTGGATAGTCCTGCTCCAGAACCGAACGCATGGTTTCTGAGAGATATACCGCCTGGTTGTATGAGGGCGTGACGATGGTAACTTTGGGATAGTCAGAGGCGTTCATGGGCGCGGCGCCGCCTTGTTGTCTGCCTGGTAGCGCTTGCGCCGGGCTTGTCGGGCTTTACGCGTCAGCGCGCCCAGGCCGGCCACGCTTGCCAGCGCGGATAAAATCCGACGCCAATCTTGCAGCGCGACAGCAGGGCTCCAATTAAGACTGCGGGCATAGTGCAAGAGTGCTGATTCGGGTAGGCCTGCTTCTGCCAGGTAAAAAGCGCTGAAGCGGTGCGCGCCAGCGCGGATTTGATTTTGCATCTGTCGCGTCAAGGGTTGAAAACGCGGGTCTTTTAGCAGCCAATCTGCCAGCCGCTCCGCTTCCGGCTGAAAGCCTGAAGCCTGGGCTGTGTTTTTGGCACTGGGGTGCACGCGGGCGGCCGCCCAAAGCGCCCCAGGAACATAACAAGGCGCGCCCAAGACCGCCATGCGCAGCCATAAGTGGTGGTCCAGGATATATTGGTAGCTGGTATCCAAAAAGCCCGCTTTTCGCAGGGCGGAGCGGCGCATGAACACCCCCGGCTGACCAATAATCCGAAAACGCATCAGGTCTGCCAAGCCCCAATCCCCGTAATGCATTCTGTTGAAGGCCTCGCCTGTTTCATCTATCGATTCCACGTCGCTGAACACAAACGGCGCTGCAGGGTTAGCTTCCAGCGCGCGGACAGCTTCTGAGAGCGCGCCGGGGTAGTACAGGTCATCTGAATTGAGCCAGGCTATGTATTCTCCGCGGGCTCGCGCAAAACCTTTGTTGATTGCGTCAGCTTGTCCGTCGTCCGCTTCGGAGACCCAGCCGGCCAGCTTTGGCGCGTAGCGTTTGATGATATCCACGCTGCCGTCGGTGGAGCCGCCGTCGATAACCCAGTATTCAATGTTGGGGTAGTCCTGCTCCAAAACAGAGCGAAGGGTCTGTTCCAAAAAAGCAGCTTGATTATAGGAGGGCGTGATAATGGAGATGAGCGCGGGTTCCGACATACGCTTATTATACCCACACGCGTAAGGCAAGCACCAATGTGGTCAAACGGTTCGTGGCAAAAATGGTGGGATTAATCGAACAGACTGGTATATTCGACCTTTGGGAAAACAGTCAGCTTGCCGCCGATGGTCGCGTCCAGCACCTGGCGGCCGTCAGCTTCGTACCCCTGGCGGGCCATGCGGTAAGCCAGCTCCGAGGTTTCCAGGTCTGGCAGCTGCCACCTGAAGCCCTTGCCGAAATACGCGCTGGAAAAATGGTTGGGGTCATCCCCCTCGGATTGCACCGTGGTGTTGGGCGTGCCCTTGGTAGCAAAGCTGTGGTCCACGCCGACCAGAATAACGGTGCTGAAGCCCATAAAATAAGCCAGCTGCAAAGCCACGTTCGTTACCGTGGCGCCTTCCCAAACCCTGCCGCGCACATCGCGCGCGAATTTGGGTGAGGTGTAGCTGGTGTAGAGGTAGTGTGTGTTGGCATCCATCCCAACCCACCTGTGCGAACGCCAGGCAAAAAACTTGGGCATCGCCAGCGCGCGGAATTCCTGGGCGGACTGCTCGATTACCAGGTCATTGATCGAGACCAAACAGGAAGGGGAGAAGTTCAATTCCTCCGCGGCCAGAAAGATGCGGTTGAAGCCGAATGTAAACTCGTTCTTAAGCAGAGAAAGGTCGGTGTGCTTCAGGCTGGGTCCGTTGCCAATCAAGAAGCAGCGCTCGCCTTTGTGCGAGTTTTGCAGCAGACCCAGTTTCTGGATGGATTCCCTCCGCCAGGGGTGCAAATACGCCGCGGGCAGTTCGGGCAGCCTGCGCGCCCCGTCATACAGCCTGCGCGCGGTCTCGATCAGACCAGGAGGGAGATTCACACCAGTTTTTTCCGACATTAGCTTATTCCGTGCTCAGCCGCGCGGTCGCGCCGCCGTCCACCACCACAGCCTGGCCGGTCATAAAGCTGGACTGGGTGTTATCCGCCAGGAAGTAAATGACAGAGGCAATTTCAGATGGCTTTGCCACCCGGCCGTTGACGGTTTTGCGCGCCAGCGCTGCCAGCTGCTCTTCTTCCGAGCCAGCCGCCAAGTGCCCGCGGTTAAAACCCGCCCGCAGCATGGGAGTATCCACCGCGCCAGGCAGCACCGCGTTCACGCGGATATTATCCGGCGCGAATTC
>JAGOML010000050.1:5724-11733 GCA_017993575.1 Anaerolineaceae bacterium
ACGGACTGGAGTTTGAGTTATGCGGCGCGAGCAGCACGTTCTCCATCCCACGCAAAGGACTTTCGACAGGCAAAGGTTCCACCTCGAAAACGTCCAGCGCCGCGCCAGCCAGGCGGCCGGACTGCAGCGCGCGCACCAGGGCGGGCTCCTCCACCACAGGTCCGCGGGAGGTATTGATGAGCACCGCGCCGGGTTTTGCCCATCCAAAGCTTTCCGCGTTCATCAAGTGGAAAGAGGAAGGGGTAAGCGAGCAGTTCAGGCTTACAAAATCTGCCCGTTCCAGCAGGTCGCGCAGCGGCACGGATTCCACGCTGTTCTCCAGCAAGAAGTCGGGCGCGATTTCAATAATATCGTTACCAAGAAGCTTCATTCCAAAAGCGCGGGCACGGCGCAGCACTGCCTTGCCCACATTGCCAACGCCAACCACGCCCAATGTCTTTTCACTAAGCGTGTATCCAGGAATTTTTTCCCATTCTCCGGATTTCATCGCGCTGTCCATCGCGCCAAAGCGGCGCGCGAAGCTGAGCATGTAGCCGAGCACGCTCTCTGCGACGGGCACAGTAAAGGCGTTGGGCGTGTTGCGGACGGCAACGCCAAATTCAGCCGCGGCTTCCTGGTCGATGGAATCAATGCCAGTGCCCCACTTGGAAATGACTTTCAGGCGCGGCTGGCAAGCCTGGATGACACGGCGCGTGTAACGGTCGTCGCCGCAGATAGTGCCGTCAAACTGCCCGGCATATGCCAGCAATTCTTCTTCTGAGAGGCGTTCATGCACCTCAGGGATAATTACGCGCATGCCCAGCTGTTCTAAAACCGGGGTGAAGCGCTGCATAAAGGGCAGCATATAAGGGGCGGAAATCAAGACGTCCTTCATTGTGTTTCCTTTCGAGCGCGCAGCAGCACATCCGCGACGGTAAAATCAATTTCCTCGTCAATATCCCAGGCTTCCTCAGCCGGGATTTCAAACATCAGCGGGCGGTCCCCCAGGCGGTTGCGCTTCTGCACAAGTGTTTCGCGGGTAAAGAGGTAGATGCAGGAGTTTTCTTCGTAAATAGGCGGCAGGTCCTGGGTGCGCAGCAGCACGGCCGGGTTGTGGTTAATCGCTCTGCCCAGTTCATCCCACAGGCGGGTTTGAAGCCTGGTCACGCCAAAGAGCGAGTCGTACGCCGGGAAGCCGTCTTTGAGAGCCCTGATAGCAGCAGAAATGGTGCCTGAGCGCAGCAGCGGATTGGTGCTGTGGGTCTGCAGGTACAGGTCGGCAGGCGCCAGGGCGGTATCGTGCATCAAAATTTCATTCGTGGGGATGGTATCCGCACGCAGATGCTCAGGCCGCACAAGCGCAGTCACAGTGGGGAAGTCTTTTGCCAATCCTTCCAGAATCACCGGGCTGTCCGTATCCACCACCACCTGGGTAATTTCCGGGCAGGCCAGCAGCGTCTCAAGAATGTGGTGGTAGAGCGGTTTTCCAGCGATGGGGCGGTAGTTCTTGCCGGGCACCCGCACCGAATCATGCCGCATGGGCACCAGCGCCACAATTTTCTCCAGGCTCATCTAATCCTCCTTCAACAGGAAATCTCCGCCAGCCAAGATTCCATCCGAGATGGCGCGCATGGCAGCCGAGTTCTCCGGCAGCAATTGCTGCGGGTCAAATTCTTTCAGGCGTACATAACCCGCCCAAACGCGGTCTTCCTCAAGCAAGGCCTCGAAGGGCAGGGACGAGCGGTAGAGCTGATAATAGAGGAAGCGGCGGGCGTTTTCGCGGTAGCGTTCCGGGGCGCGGACTTCAGGGGCCGAAAGCAGCGCTTCAAGTTCGTGCTGGTAATCCTGCCGGCTTTGTGGAAAATTCACGGTATCGGCCTGACTGTAACGCGAGCGGCCAGCCGCCAACACCAGCGCGCCCAGGATAGACGCTTCCAATCCGATGGTTGAATTGTAAATCATGACGAACTTCGCCATGCGAATCAAATCATAGGAGCTGATGTAGGTCTCCGGGCGGATGAAGCGGACGTTCGCGAGCTGCTCCACCTGCCGGCGTTCTGCCCATTCGGCCACGGATTCCTCGCTGGCTTTGCCCTTGCGGGCTTCGTCTGGGTGCGCGCGGATGACAAACAGCGTATCCAGGTGCGCCTGCGCGGTCTCCAGCACGTCGTCCAGCCAGGTAAACATGTCCTCAAATAGCACGTTGGCGTGGGGCTGGCTGGTATCAAAAATTACATTGGTAAAAACAGGCACCACTTGATGGTACCGAGCTGCCAGCGCGAGAAACTCGGGGTCGAGGGCGCTCATTTCCGGCCAAAAGCGCACGCCCGCCATGATGAAGTTGCCCTTAAAGCGGTTTTGCAGGTAAGCGTCCAGCCTGTTGTTTTGCGCGTCGTCCAGTTCAAATCCCTGGGGAATTACAAGCGGGTAGGCAGTGGCGTCACCCGATGTAAAAAAGCCGCTCATGGGGCGCAAACCTACTTCATGCGAATAAACTGGCAAGCCTTTCTGACGGGCAGCCCAGCGCGCGGAAGCTTCCGGGTACTGCATCCCATTAAATACAACCACAGCAGCAGGCTTCACCTCATCCAGCAGTTTGCCGAAACGCGCGCCAATAGACCAGGCAGAGCGGATGTATTCGCGCAAAATGCGCAGGGTGGTGGGGTCTTCCTGCAAGTGGTGTCGGCGCAGAATCCAGCGCGCGCTTGGCAAAACCAGTTCGCCCAGGGGCATGCTCTTGTAAACAAAAGCGCTCAGCTCTGCCAAATCCAATTCCGCGATGGCCGCGTCCAATTCAGGTTCGGGCTCAAAAACAAACGGCCGCGTATCGGATTGGTGATAAAGCGCGCGGGATTGACGCAGACAAGCCGCGCAGGGCGGCGCTTTGGGGGGCTCGCCGCGGTCGGTGCCCAGAACGCATTGGGTCATGCCGCGCTGGCAGACAAAATTAACGACCGGAACGCCTTGCATCCGCAAAGACCAGGAGGCAAGCAATCCAAAGGCGGCGTTCAGGCTCATGCCCGAGAGGCGCGTACTGGCATTGAAAAAGAGCACCGGCGCGCGTCTGGCCTCAGGAGCCTGCCTCGCGACAAGTTCGGCCATGCGCCGGGTGCGCTGGTCGCTGCGCAGGTGCGCCTGGGATACTGCCAGGCGCCGGCGCGCGCGTTTGACAAAGTTTTTAGCTGCCATACTTACTGACTGAAGCGTCTCAGTTTGCTCAGGGATGATTTTTCGCTTTCGTAGACCTGCTTGACGCCATCTCCAAGCGCTTGTTCAGTGACGCGGATGTACTTTACCAGGCGTTCAATGCCCTGCGGCTCGACCGAAGCTGACTGGTCGCTGCCCCACATGGCGCGGTCAAGCGTGATGTGGCGTTCCACCAGGCAGGCGCCCAGGGCTACCGCCACGGCGGATGGCACCAGGCCTACCTCGTGCCCGGAATAACCAATCGGGCAGTTAAACATCTCGCGCAGGGTTTGGATCATGCGCAGATTGAGTTCATCCGGAGGGCAGGGGTAGCTGCTGGTGGTGTGGCACAGGATCAGGTTATCCTCGCCGACCAGCGCAACCGATTCTTTGATCTCTTCCAGGGTGGACATGCCGGTAGAGAGAATTAAGGGGCGCCCGGTGGCGCGGTACGCGCGCAGGAGGGCATGATCGGTCAACAGCGCGGAAGGGATCTTGTGCGCGGGTGGGTTGAACTGCTCCATGAACTCCACGGAAGGGATATCCCAGGAGGAAGCCAACCAGTCAATTCCAAGCTCTTTGCAGTAGCGGTCGATTTCCTGGTAATCCTCCTGCCCGAATTCCACCTTATAGCGGTAGTCCAGGTAGCTGATGTAACCCCAGGGGGTATCGCGCATCTGGCTGCGCTGATGTTCCGGCACGCACAGTTCGGGGGTGCGCTTTTGGAATTTCACCGCGTCCACGCCGGCCTGATGCGCCGCAAAAATCATTTGCTTGGCAAATTCCAGGCTGCCGTTGTGGTTAATTCCAATTTCCGCAATGATAAATGCCGGGTGTCCGTCCCCGACTTTACGGTTTCCAATTGTCACTTCGCGGTTCATAGGGTCTCCAGGGTATGAGAATGTGAGTCAGCCAGCAGGCGTTCGCAAAGTTCGCGCACAGCGCCGCGCCCGCCTTTGTGTTTTAGGGTCAAGTCCGCCCGGCGCAGCACTTCGGGGTGCGCGTCGGCAGGGGCGGCAAAGAAGCCAACCAGGGGCAAAACAGCCAGGTCGGGCAGGTCGTTGCCAATGTAAAGTATTTCCGCGGGGTTCCAGCCGCGTTCAGCAATCAGGTCTTTTAGCGCCTGGTCTTTTTGCTTTACGCCCTGAAAAACTTCCAGTTTCAGCTTTCGGCAGCGGGCGCTGACCACCGGGTTTTCCTCGCGGGAAAGCACCGCCGCCTGAATATCCGTTTTTTCGCGCAGCAAGCTCAACCCAAAGCCATCCGAGCGGCTGCAGCGCACCGATTCGCGCCCGTCCTGGTCTGTGAACACCAGGTCGTCGCTCAACACCCCGTCAAAGTCCATCAAAAGCAGGCGCACCCGATCCGGGAAGGCGCGCCGGCAAACCAGCGGGTCCACCGCCTGGATTTGCGGGTCCTGCAAAAGGCGTTCATAGCGCTCCCAATCGGCGGGGGTGTCAATATCCGCGCTGTAGCGCGGGTCAATCATCAGCGGCCAAATTTCGTCGCCGGTGAGCGAGGCTTTTTCCAGGATTGTGCTGGCGCGGATGGCGTCTATGTGCCCGGTCTGCCAGTAGGTTTTTGGCAGGCTCTGGCGCGGGGCGTTATAGGGCTCGGCAAGTCCTTCCACCGGAAGCAGAGGCAGCATGCGCCCACTTTCAGCGTCGACCTGCCACATTTTGAAGGGGTTCTGCCCGGAGGGCACTACTCCACGCACGCAGTCCGCCGAGGGGTGGGCAAGCAGCAGGCGCAGCGCGTCATCCACGCAGTTCAAGGGTCGCACAGGCGAAGTCGGGCGCAACTGCACAATGACATCCGGGTGGTAGTTTTCGCGCGAGGCCAGCCAGTCCAGGGCATGCCGGAACACGGGATAATCAGTGGTGTCATCCTGCGCCAGTTCAGCAGGGCGCAGGAAAGGCGTTTCAGCGCCCCACTCCCGCGCGACCGCCGCGATTTCTTCATCGTCGGTGGAAACAATCACGCGGGTTACGGATTCGGCGCGCAGCGCGGCGGCTATGCTCCAGGCAATCAGAGGCGCGCCCGCGAAATCGCGAATGTTTTTGCGCGGAATACCCTTGGACCCACCGCGGGCAGGGATGAGAGCCAGCACTTCGGGTTGGCTTACCATGCCGTCCAACCTCCGTCGACCACCAGGTTGCTGCCGGTCATATAAGAAGACGCGTCAGACGCCAGAAAGAGCATTGCCGCGCTCATCTCATCCAGGTTCGCCATGCGTCCCAGGATGGTTTTGGCGGAGTAGGATTTGGTAAAGTGTTCATCATGCCCGTTGTAAACACCGCCCGGCGTGAGGGCGTTGACGCGGATGTTTTTGCCCGCGTAATACGCCGCCAGGTAGCGCGTGAATCCCAGCACGCCCGCTTTGGTGACGGAATAGTAGACCGGCTTGAAAGAACGGCTGCCGTCCGGGCGCTCGTAAATGCGCTGGTCCGGTCCGTTCAAACCGTAGGTTGAGCAAATGTTCACGATAACGCCGGCGCCTTGCGCCAGCATCGGTTCCACCGCGGCCTGGGAAGCCAGGAACATGCCAGTCAGGTTCACGTCCAGCGCTTTGCGCCAATTTTCCAGGGAATAGCTTTCGAAGGCATTGGCAGCCTGCTGGCCCTGGTGCTGCGGGTCAAATTTGGGGTCCAGAGCCGCGCTGTTAATCAGCGCATCCAATCTCCCAAAACGACCCAGCGTGTGGGCGACCATCGCCCGCGTGGAAAGCGGGTCAATCACATCCACAGCCACGGCTTCCGCGGTCAAACCCTGGGCTCGGATGAATTCAGCTTGCGCCTGCGCCAGGTCTTCAGCCAGGTCTGCCAGCATCACGCTCGCGCCGGC
>JAGOML010000051.1:0-11474 GCA_017993575.1 Anaerolineaceae bacterium
TGGCAGCCCCCGACAGTAAATATGAACTTGACGTTTATTGTTTCATCGTGATTGGCAGGAAAACGCCGTGTCCTGTGAAGGTATCCGCATAGTCGAAATTATTCATGTCCCCATAATAGAGGAAAGCGTAATTGGTAAGTATCCCACGCGGCCAGTTGACATCCGCCTGGAAGCTTATCTCAACGGATTGAATTGCTGTGCCGTAAATGCTGAACGCGAGGTCCTGCTGTGGCTGTCCTTGAAGCACGTACCAATCCTGCCATTCCGTGCCTACGCCAAAGCCTCCGCCGGGATTGACAAACTGCGTAACATAACTATTTGTGGTATCCGCGGGCTGCCTGCCATACTGACCGGCAGTAGCAAAACTCATCGATGGGTAGAAAATGAACCAGTAGTGCCCAGCCGGCAGCATCAGCGGAGTGGTAAGATCCAACTGGACATTGGACGGAACGCCACCTGTTCCGTTGGTGATAGAAATCTGAGAATCCGTTGGAGGGACCATCAACACCCAGAGCGGCGGGTCCCCACGCCCGGATGGGTCGCCGGCGGGAACACCCATATTATCCGCGTAAATCAGAAAGAGAAGCTGGTTGGCATTGAAGAGGGTGGTAAATCCATTCCAGCCATTTCCCGGAACAACGAAGGACTCAATCGTCCAGGGGCTGTTCGCCGTAAAATCATCCGCCAGGAAGGAGGAATAGGCCGGGAAGTCAATAAAGTCCTGACTCACGTAGGCATTCTGGTCTACTGTGCTCAACGGCTGATCCCAGAGCACATCATGAATAATGGACTGGTCCGGGCTCTGAAGCGGGCTGGTGCCCTGGCTGACCCCGGATAGCGAAAGATTTACGTTCGCTGAGGGGCCGCTGACCTTGACTGGAGTCCATTGATTTGCTGGTATCGGCGGAGGGAAGAATGACCAATTGACGCTCTTTGTGCTATCGTCATAATAATAGTTACCAATGTCTGGTGTGACAGTGAGGCTGCCAGGCACGTAAGTAATTCCGTCCTCAAGTTGGTCTTCGATTAATACGGTGTCTGGTGGCAGCTGGGGTACAGTGATTGTGTAAGTAATCCTTTCTCCAGGCAGCGCTACCGCTGTGGCTTCTTTATAGACATTCGGGACGACGCATTCCTCGCATATCTCAGCCAGGTAGCGGCGCGTGTAACCAGATGGTGAAAATCCTCCCGTGGAGCCGCCCACCGCGTAGAGGGTATCGTCCAGCGTGACCGCCGAAAGCCGATAAGTCGCGAGGGTCGGCAGCGGGCCAATATCCTCCCAAATGCCAGTGGAAGTGTTCAGGCGCCAGGTTACGTTTGGCAGCGCGCCAGTTGCGTCAACGCCGTTGACCAACCAGAGGTCATCCCCTTCGTCAGCCGAAACCATGCCGTAGCCCATGGCCCACAAGGAGGCAGGCATGGTTGGCAGGTCCGCATTTTCAGCGTACCACATACCGGCCGCGAACTCAAAGCATTGCGTGCTTGTAAGGCCTGAATTGGCGTAATTTCCTCCAGCGACGCACAACATGGTGTGTCCGTCAGCCGGACGGTCGAACAGGAAAGCCGCATGGAAATCTCTGGGGGTGGAAAAGTTTGGCAGCGGGGTCAGCCAGGCGTTCGCCACAGGGTCATAAACATAGACGGTATTGAGAGTGCCTGGACCAGGTGTGTTAGCGCCGCCGGTCAGATAACAAATATTTGTGGCCGGGTCCGCGACCCAGGCTGGCGCCCAGATGCCTGTCAGAGGCGGGGGTGTGCCGGTAGGTGTTTCGGCCGTCCAGGCGTTGGTATCCATGTTATAGCTCCACAGACCGGTGAAGCCGGCTGTGGCCGTATCGCCATACATGAAGACTTTATTGCCATACTGGCAGCCAGAACGGGCATAGTTCTGACCGAAAGGCGGACTGGAAGAGGCAATCGCGGTCCAGGTATCCGTGAGAGGGTCGTAATTGCTGACCCCAGTCACGCCATAACCGGTAATTTGCCAGACTTTACCAGCGTGGGCACCCAGCACGTTGTCCATCGAGAGAATGGAATTGGTGGCCAGCTGCTCCCATTCCTCTTTCTCGGAATACATCTGTTTGTGGAGCTCAAAGGTAGCCATATCGGTTCCATCGGTTGCCTCAATCATGCCGAATATGTCTCGATCCGCCGTACAGACATGCGGGTCAACATCCACGAAGAAACTGGCATAAGCGCCATCAGGAAGCGTAAATCCTGTTGGGCCCCAAAAAGTCCCCCAAAAATCTTGGTAGTAAGTCAGGCTGACGGTGGTTTGGGCGCCAGTGAAGTTGTAAAGCTTGACTTCATACTGTTCCATTTCTCCATGACATCCTTCGTCATCGATGCTTTCAGGAGAGAAGAACAGGCCTGTGGCATTCGTCGGCACATCCGCGGTAGGAAGCGTGCTCTCATCGCAGGCATTCTGTCCTGCAGGAGTATAGCCGTCCACGCTGCAGGGATTATGCGGCGCGCCGCCATATCCATCGCCGGAAAAATACCAGGAAACGGGCGCGGGGTCCCCAGCATAAGAAGAGGTAACTTCCACGCAGTATGCCGCCACGCAGTGGTCCGTTGTTTGCTGGTAGCGCGGATGGTCAATCCGCACTTCGTAAGGTGAAGTTTGATAAGCCCAAGCAAAAGTGCCCCAGCTGGCGCCGCTGTCACAACTTGGCGACCCTCCTACAACGGTGACATTGGTCACGTTCCAGGTGCTCGGAAACTTGAGCCAGTTGGAGTAGACATACTCGTAATCGGTCGTATAAGATTCCGAACGAAAACAGAGCGTCTGAGTTGTTCCCGGAATGTACTCGTCATCCCCACCATAAGACGGGTCAAAGACGACGTAACTTCCGGAAAGGGATTGGATTTGCCCGCTGCCGCCGCTCGGGCTGGGGTCCACGCCGGCGCTGACGACGGGTGTGCCTTCCTGCGAAGGAATCAGGGGCTGAACTGACCTGGCAGAAACCGCCTGAGCGGAATCCGCGAACGGCATGAACAGAAGCGCGAGAAGTAAGACAAAGGGAAGGACCTTTTTCGTTTGCATCTTTTACCTCCAGGGAACCATGCGAACGTATTCAATTGTTAGAAACGCGATAGACGAGATGACGGAATGGTTTGTTGATGTTAATGCCCGGCGATGCCGGAAAGGACAAAAAGGTTAGGATAGTGTTTTGGAACTTTGAAGGAGTTAATATAATCATACAATTATTTTGGACGAGACGCAAGATGTATTTTGATGATTTTGGGGTGTTTTGGGGGCAAAATATTAAGTCCCCGCCGGCGCGCAGCTAAAGTGGACTATGCTTGACATCCCGCCTGCTTGCGGGTAGAATCTTGCCACTGTTCGCAAGAACGCCGAGCTAGCTCAGTTGGTAGAGCATGCGACTGAAAATCGCAGTGTCCACAGTTCGATTCTGTGGCTCGGCATGAACACCATAGAAATGCCCGCGAGGGCATTTCTATTTTTAAGTTCAATTCCAGCTATAATTACCAAAACTAATTGCGCGTCCTGTGAGGTAACTATGAAAAAGCGAATCGGGTTGTTGACTGCCGGAAGCGACAGCGCGGGCATGAATGCCGCCATCCGCGGGATTGGAAAAGCCGTCAGCGCGGAAAAAGACCTGGAACTGATTGGCTTCCGGGATGGTTTCAATGGCTTGGTGGAAGACCGCACGATGGACTTGGGCGGCGGGGTGCTTTCGGGCATCCTGACGCTGGGCGGAACCATCCTGGGCATCAGCCGCAGCATCCCACAGGCTATGCCGGCTGGCAAAGGCACAGCGGACCTGACCCAAAACGCGGTGGACACCTATAAACGGCATAAACTTGACGCGTTGGTATGCATTGGGGGGAAAGAAACCATCAAGGCCGGCCTGCACCTGAGCAAGGCTGGCTTGAATGTGATTGTGCTGCCCAAGGCGGCCGATAACGATATCCCCGGCACCGATAAGGCCATCGGATTTGATACCGCGCGCGAGATTGCCACGCAGGCGATTGACCGCCTGCATTCCACCGCGAACGCCACTCACCGGATTATGATCGTGGAACTGGCGGGCGTCAGCGCGGGCTGGCTGACCTTGGGCGCGGGCCTGGCAGCCGGAGCGGATGTGATTCTCATTCCAGAATTTCCGTATGACTTCAGCCTCATCAGCGCGGCGATTGGCGCGCGGCAGAAAGCGGGAAGGAATTTCTCGCTGGTAGCTGTGGCGGAAAACGCGCGTTCCCAAGAGCTGGTCGAGTTCATGGAGCGGGCAGCGCGCAAAAAAGCCGGCCAGAAAGCTGGCAGCGACAGCACGGTGAACGCGGAGATGGAACGCATCGGGAAGGGCTATTCCGGCGAGACAATGCTTTTAGCGCGGCGTCTGGAAGACGAAACTGGCTTGCAGACCCGCATCACGATTTTGGGCGCTTTGGTGCGCGGCGGCACGCCGACCGCCTCTGACCGGCTGCTGGCAACGCAGCTGGCGGAATGGGGCGTGTTGATGGCGGAAACCGGCCAATTTGGTCGCATGGCCGCGCGCGTGGACGGCGCGATGAGCAGCCTTCCGCTGGAAGACGTGGTGGACAAGCATAAATTGGTGCCCGCCGACCACGGCTGGGTTCGCGGCGCTTACCAGGTGGGAACCTGCCTGGGCGTGAAAATTTCCAGTTTTTAGGTTTTCAGTAAAATATTAACAAGCGGACCATTTGGTCCGCTTGTTTGTTTGTGAGGGCTTATTTGGAGTAGAAATCCTTGCGGATAGCGGGTTCTCGTGAGAGACCGGCTTCCAGCAGGTCCATCAGGTTGTCCAACAGGCTCTGGGTGAGTGGGTCTTCGCGGATATCAATTTTGCCTGTCCGCAGCGCTTCCGCGTTTTCACCCAGGCGGGCGATTAACTGGCGGTTTACCAGGTGATAGACCGCTCCCAGCAAATGCGCTGCCAGCTTGGTGTCCACCCAGGTGGCGACGTCGTCAGCGAGGATGCCCTGCGCGAGAAATTCGTTGAAAAAGGACGAACCGCCAATTAAGGGAGCGTTTTCAGTTTCAGTCTCGGGGGCTTTCAAACTTTCCAGGAAGGCTTCATGCTCTATCGCGGCAAGTTCCGGTTCACGCAATTCAAAGAGAATCTCCACCTGGAATAACCAGCGCAGATAAGCAAACATGTCGCGCCCGTTTGAGGAGCTGAGCGCGTTGGCCAGGGCCAGTTTCTTTTGACGGGCAATCGTGAGAATATGCTGGAAAATATCCTCCATGCCCGAAAAGTATTGATAATATGAGCCTTTGGCAATGCCGGAGTTTTCGACCAGGGAATTTACAGAGGCGCCGCGCAGGCCTTTCTGCGCGAATTCCTGCACCGCGGCAGATTCAATCTTGGCGCGCTTGTGTTGGGGGAGATTTAGGAAGGTTTTTGTGGGCATAGTACCTGTCTATTGGGTGACCAAACGGTCATATTGTATACGCGCCAGCCATTTTTGTCAATCAATGCGCGAAAATGTTGGCTTTTTGGGTTAGAATATGCGGATGGATCACATCTATAGTCCCTGGCGAAAAGAATATTTCCAACGGAATAAAGCAGACCCCACTTGCGTATTCTGCGCGGTTATTGATAAAGATGACAGCCCAGAGAACCTGATTCTTTACCGGGGAGAGCGCGTGTATGTTATTCTCAACCGATATCCGTACAGCAATGGGCACCTGATGATTGTTCCGTACCAGCACTGCCAGGAGCTTGTGGAGCTGCCGCAGGATACGCTCTCAGAAATAATTTGCACAGCCAGCAAAGCGGTGAGCATCCTGGAAGCCAGCTACCATCCGCAGGGCTTTAACCTGGGGATGAATATTGGCGCGCCAGGTGGGGCTGGCATTGCTGGGCATTTGCATATGCATGTGGTGCCGCGCTGGAACGGCGACTCGAACTTTATCACGGTAGTCGGGCAAACCCGTGTGCTGCCGGAAACGCTGGAAGAAACTTACCAGCGGCTAAAAACAGCCTGGGAACAAGTATAAAAAAAGGAGCCGCGAGGCTCCTTCTGATTTAGGTTACGATTTCTTCTTTTTCCCGGAGATGCCCGCGAGAATGAAAAGCACGCCGATGAGCGCGATTGTCAAAGGCCAGAAGTTAGCAAGCTGCGGCCAGGGCAGGTACTCGCGCCCCCCCATGATGAGAAAAAGCGCGCCAGAAACCGCGATGAGGATCAGACCCGGGCGCCAGACATCTTTCTCGTCCGGGTCGAAAAGGTCCGCGAGGATGAGGCCCAAGCCGAGGAAGGCGACCATGCTGGCCCAAACCCCGCCGCCTAAATTTCTGACAGCCCATAAGTTTACGCCAATGCCGGTAATGAGCGCGGTGGCAATCAACCAGCCGCCCCGCTGCAGGATGGCAGCGCTGATTATTCCCAGCAAGCCCAAGGGGATAAGCAGGAGCGGCCAGCTGAAGAACGGTTCCAGTTCAGGCAGAAATGGGCGCGCGAAGAGCGCCGCGCCTATCAGTACGAGAACCACGCCAAAAGCAATCTTTTGACGTTTATTCATCATTTCTCTCCCAGGCTGGTGATGGACCCGAGACCGATTAATGATTGCGTGACCTGCGGGCTGCCATAATACGAGACTGAGCCCAGACCGTTCAGTGAGACGTCAAGCGTTTCGGTCGCCCAGATTTTGGCCTCGCCAGCTCCATTGATGACTATTTTCGCTTCCCGGCTTTTCAGGTCTTCGGCGGAATAAGCGCCAGCGCCATTGAGGGTGAGGGACTGCCTGCCGACCTCGCCGGTGATGTTGACGTTCGCGCCGCCGTCCAATTTCAGTTCGATAGTGTCGGCAAAAACAGCATTCATGCTGACGTCCATGCCGCCATTCAGGTCCATGCGGAGGTTGGGGACATCCAGAGAATCGCAAGAGATTTTCGCGCCGCCCAGCAGGGTGATTTCTTCCAGGCTGACGAAGGTAAGCGTGTAGATAATGGGCTTGGTGGGCACGTAGCGTTCTTTCCACAAGCTTTCTTCGTATCCCAATTTCAGCGTGCTGCCGCTCATTTCGGCGGTAAGTTGCGGGAGGATGTTGTCTTCAGCCTCGATGGTCAGGCGGTATTCGCTGCCCTGAATCAGGCGCAGCTCCCCTGCGCCTGCAAGCCTGATGGAGCGGAACTCTGAAATCGCGGGTTCGGATGTGATGACGTTGCCTGAGCCTTTTTCAGCGATGGGCGATTTTATTCCAACAGAACCAAATGGAAAGTTGCACGCGAGCGTTAATAGCGCTAATAATGCAACAATTGAGACAATGCTGAGATTCTTTTTCATACTATTCATCCTTTCTAAATTATCCATTTAGTATTGTACACATCTTTAACCTGGAGAGAAAGGATTCGCGAGAAATCGCGCGAAAAAGAACCTCGCGATAAGAGCCCTCTTGCACTGCGTGCAAACTTTTCCAGCTACTACAAAGGATAGTCCTTCCAAGGAGACTAACATTGATATAATTTAAGGATCCTGGAGGCAGATATGGACCCAAAATCTTCCCTTGAAAGCAAAGCGCAGAATATGTCACAAAACTGGCACGATAAGAAGCTGGACGAAGCTATCGCAGAGCTGGCTGCCAAACCCGCGACAGGGCTGACGCTTGGGGAGGTGCAGGAGCGACAAAAGCGCTATGGATTTAATGAACTGCGCGAGAAGCCCCTACCCACTTTCTGGGAACTGCTTGGCAGGCAGCTAAAGGATTTTGTTGTTCTGCTGCTGCTGGCTGCAGCCGTAATTTCTGCTTTGTTAGGGGACTGGCTTGAGGCGGGCGTCATCATGCTCATCGTTGTGCTCAACGCGACACTCGGGGTAGTGCAGGAAAGCAAAGCCGAAGCCTCTCTGGCCGCGTTGAAAAAAATGGCTGCCCCAGAGTCTCAGGTGCTTCGCGATGGCATACGGCTCTCAATCCCTGCCAGAGAACTGGTGCCGGGTGACATCGTATATGTTGAAGCGGGCAATTACGTTCCCGCGGATATACGCCTGTTGGAATCTGTCAACCTGAGGGTGGAAGAAGCCACGCTGACGGGAGAATCTGTTCCAGTGCAAAAAAGCGCCGCGCTGGTGTTGTCCGAGAATGCTGCGCTGGGAGACCGCAAGAACATGCTTTTTGCCGCCACGCTGGTCAGTTACGGCCGCGGGCATGGGGTTGTGGTTGCCACGGGTATGGAAACCCAGATTGGCATGATCGCTGATATGCTCCAATCGGTGGATGACGGCAAGACTCCCTTGCAGAACAAACTTGATAAGCTGGGGAAAACCCTGGCAATTGCCGCGCTGTTAGTCTGCGGACTGGTGTTCTTGCTTGGTTTGGCGCGCAGTAGGGTCTTCACGCAAGGATTCACTGAGGCAAGCACCGCGGCCGTGCTGGAAAGCTTTATGATCGCGGTTGGGCTGGCTATCGCCGCTGTGCCGGAGGGTTTATCCGCGGTGGTTACCATCAGCCTGGCTCTCGGAATGCGCGAGATGATCAAACGGCACGCGCTCATCCGCAAGCTGCAAGCGGTTGAGACGCTCGGTTCCATTACGGTGATTTGCTCAGACAAAACCGGAACGCTGACTGAAAACAGGATGACTGTGACCGTGGTGGACATGGCAAGTCACATCCTGGATTTTACGCACGAGGCCGAATATGGCGCCATCCGCAGCCTGCAAGAAGTTCTGCAGGTGGAAGCCCCCGATGAAAAACAGCTTGAGATGCTGCGGGCATGCCCCACGCTGCTGCATACCTTGGCTGGCGGGACGCTTTGCAACGACGCAATCATTGAACCTCACCCCGAAAAAGAAGAACGTTTTGTAATGATTGGTGACCCAACCGAAGGCGCCTTGGTAGTGGCAGCGGCGCGAATGGGCCTGACCAAAAAGCTGCTCATGGAAGCTTTGCCGCGCGAGGCTGAAGTGCCGTTTGATTCCGAGCGCAAGCGCATGACTACTGCCCACCGCCTGCCGGACAAGAGAGAAGATTTGCATGAGGCCGTGCGCGAACTGTGGAGTTGGGGCGTGGATGAAGAAGCGCGCTATCTGGCTTATACCAAGGGTTCCGTGGACGGCTTGCTGGACATCGCGGATAAATTATACGTGGAGGGCCGGGTTGTTCCGCTTGAATCGCAATGGCGCGAGCGGATTGAGGCTGCCAACGCGCATATGGCTGAACAGGGCGTGCGAGTTTTGGGCCTGGCCTACCGCACCCTGGCGGAGCTCCCGGATGAGCTAAAAGCAGATGACGTGGAAACCGGTATGACTTTTGTGGGCATGGTTGGGATGATTGACCCAGCCAGACCGGAAGTGAAGGACGCCGTGGCGTTGTGCAAGAGCGCTGGAATCCGTCCAATCATGATTACTGGAGATCATCCGCTAACAGCCCGGCATATCGCCGAAGATCTGGGAATCTCCACGAATGGGAAAGCGCTAACCGGCGCTGAAGTAGAAAAACTTCCCGATTCGGAGCTTGAACAGGTGGTAAAAGATGTATCAATCTTCGCGCGGGTTTCGCCGGAACATAAACTGCGCATTGTGCAAGCACTGCAAAACAATGGTGAAGTGGTTGCGATGACGGGCGACGGCGTGAATGACGCGCCGGCGCTCAAGAAGGCGGATATTGGCGTGGCGATGGGCATCACCGGCACGGACGTTGCCAAAAGTACCGCGGATATGGTGCTGACCGATGACAATTACGCCAGCATTGTGGCGGCTGTGGAACAGGGACGCGTGATTTACGCTAACATTCGCAAGTTTGTGTTTTTCATGCTCTCCACAAATCTGACCGAAATTATGGTTATCTTTGTGGCTGCGCTTCTCCGACTGCCCCTGCCACTGACCGTCATCCAACTGCTGACCTTAAATCTGCTGACAGACGGATTTCCCGCTCTGGCGCTCGCGGTGGAGAAGGGGGAGCCGCAAGTGATGCAAAGGCCGCCGCGCCCAAAAAATGAACCAATTATTAAAAAGAGCATGCGCATTGGGCTGACCATTCAGACTGTGTGCCAGACTGCCGTCGCGCTCGGCGCTTTTCTGTTGGGGCTCTGGTGGCACCCCGGCGCGGCGCTGCCCCCCGGACAAAGTCCATTATTGACGCTGCTGCGTTTTAATTGGACCGGAGTGGATGTGCAAACTGCTGAGACAATGGCGTTTATTACCCTCGCCCTCTGCGAGCTTTTCAGAGCCTATACGGTGCGGTCGGAGAGGCTGTCTGTCTTCCAATTGGGTCTGTTCTCAAACCGGGCCATGCAGCCAGCTTTTCTCGTAAGCCTGGTGGTTTTACTTTCGGTGGTGAATGTGCCTTTCTTGCAGCCAGTCTTTAACACGCATTTTTTGGCGGCGCGGGAATGGATGGTGGTGCTTGGCCTGGCAGTCATCCCTGCGATCGTGGAAGAAATAACTAAGTTCTTTTTACGCCGGTCCGGTAATTAGCTGCGAACTTGCGCGCTAACGCACGACGTGGGATGTGATACGCAAAAAAGCGCTCTCATGGCTCAGGTTCGATGCGCTTACGGTTTGTTGACCTTATAATCAGGTCAGCCTGTGGTTGGTTGCCTTTGTGATGACAGCAGCATGCTGGATACATTAAAATTCAATAGGAGGATATTTTAGAAAGTGATGAATACGACAGCGCAATTATTGAACGAGGGTCAATCTATCTGGTACGACAATATACAACGCAGCCTGCTGGAAAACGGTGAATTAGGAGGGATGATCGCGCGCGGAGAGATTCGCGGGGTGACGTCTAACCCCTCAATTTTCATGAACGCCATCGCGCATTCGACCGATTACGACGAAAGCCTGAGACCGCTCTACGATCCGACACTATCTGCTGAGGAAGTCTTTTTCCGACTTGCGATTGAAGATATTCAAGCCGCAGCGGATCTGTTTATGCCGCTGTATGAAGCTTCAGGCGGGGCGGATGGCTATGTCAGCCTGGAAGTGAGCCCATTTCTGGCCGAAAAAAGCGCGGAGACGCTAGCGCAAGCCAAAGAGCTTTGGCAGCGGGTGAACCGGCCGAACCTGATGATAAAAATCCCGGCGACGAAAGCCGGCCTGCCGGCCATCCAGGCGGCCATTGCCGCGGGCATCAATGTGAACGTGACCTTGATTTTTTCGCTGGAACGCTACGGTGAAGTGATGGAGTCCTACCTGATGGGTTTGGAGCAAAGAGCTGAAGCCGAACAGCCGCTGGAAGGGATTGCTTCGGTGGCGTCGTTCTTCATCTCGCGCGTGGATTCGCACATCGACCCGCGCTTACAGGCCAGCGGGGCGCCAGAAGCCCAGGCCTTGGCGGGCAAGGCAGCCGTCGCGAATGCGCGCCTGGCGTATGCGCAATTTTTACAGGTCTTTGGTTCCGAGCGATTTGCGCGCTTGCATGCCCTGGGCGCGCGCAAACAGCGCCCATTGTGGGCTTCCACCAGCACCAAGAACCCTGCTTACCGGGATGTGATGTACGTGGAAGAACTGATTGGCGCGGACACGGTAAACACAGTGCCGCC
>JAGOML010000052.1:0-9117 GCA_017993575.1 Anaerolineaceae bacterium
GACTGCCGCGCTGCGCTCGCTCCGCTCGCAGTGACGAATCGGAGGCCATCCTGAGCGCAGTAAAAAAGCCCCTGAGACTCTCAGGGGCTGCAAATTCTTAATCCTACCGCTATCTGCGGCGACCGAGACCACCCACCATTGAGCCAAAATACAAAACTTGCAGCAGCGAAGTGGCTAATCCTGCTACATAGGTCAGAGCGGCGGCATTCAGCACGGCAGAAACGCCTTTTTCTTCTTCGGCGTTAACGACCAGACCGGTGCTTGTCAGCATCTGACGCGCTCGTTTGGAGGCGTTCAGTTCAACCGGCACAGTAATCAGGGAGAAAAGCGCGCCAGCTGAGAAGAGAATGACGCCCATCCAGGCCAGGTTCGCGAGGCGCAGCACAAGCCCAATCATCAAAAGGATCCAGCCAAGATTTGAGCCAATATTGACCATTGGCACGATGGCGCTGCGCAGTTTCATCGGACCGTAATTGTCGCGATCCTGCATGGCATGCCCAAGTTCGTGCGCGGTGATTGCCAGGGCTGCCACCGTGGGCTGGTCAGCCACGCCCTGAGAAAGCGCAAGGGTGTTGTCGCGGGGATCGTAATGGTCGGTCAGATTGCCCTGCGTGCGTTTAAGCTGGATATCTGATAAGCCGACGCGCGCGGTAAGCTGTTGGGCAGCTTCTATCCCGGTCAGATTATGATAGTTGCGCACCTGGCTCCACTTGCTATAAGCCGATTTGACGTAGATCTGCGCGACCATGGTTAGGATAAAGGCCGGCAGCATGTAGATGATGTAGTTAAACATTGTTCCTCCTCTTGGGCTGGTAAGAACAGCCCTCTATAAAGTATTGTCAACAATTAGGGCTGCAGCAGCAGCTTCACGGCAGCATCCAACTGGGGGTCTCTGCCTTCAGCGTAGTCTTCGTCGCTCATCTCAACCACCAGGTCCGGCGTCAGGCCAACTTCGCTGATTTGAGTGCCGTTTGGGGTCAACCAGCGCGCGATGGTGATGCGCACGCCGCCCTTTTCGGTGCTCAGCGGAATCCAGTTCTGGACGGAACCCTTGCCGTAGGTTTTTACACCCACCAATTTGCCGCGCCCAAGGTCCTGAATCGCGCCGGCAGTAATTTCGGAAGCGGAGGCTGTGCCTTCGTTCACGAGCACTACCAGGGGGATTTCTGTCGCTCTGCCACCGCGCTGGGCGGAATAGGCATCACGGGTACCGTCGCCATATTCCTCGTACATCACCACGCCCCTTGGAATGAACTCGGAGACCACTTCAATTGCCGTGGAAAGGTACCCGCCGCCGTTATCGCGCAGGTCAAATACAAGCCCGGCAGGTTTCTGCGCCATGAGCTCCTTAAGCGCAGTCCGCAGCTGGCTGGTAGCCTGATCATTGAAAGAGTAGAGCGCCACGTAGCCAATATTGTTATCCAGCATGCGGTAGTCCACGACCGGAACAGTGATTTTTGCGCGCACAATCGTGAAATCCAGAGTTTCTTCGCCGCGGCGGATGGTGAGCGTGACCGCTTGCCCGGCTGGGCCAAGAATCTTCTTTAGCACCAGGTCGCCAGGAATGCCGGTTTGGTCTTCGCCATTCACGGCGATGACGATATCGTTCGGGCGCAGCCCAGCAGCTTCCGCGGGGGAGCCTTTCATAGGCGAGATGACCTGCACGTAATCGCCGCTTGTATCCACCCAGGCGCCGATGCCTTCATATTCGCCTTCCATGCTGGCGTTTGCCTGCTCGAACTGCGTTGGATTCATATAGGTGGTGTGCTTGTCGCCGGTGGCTGCCAACATGCCCGAGATTGCGCCGCGCATCAGGGCGACGTCATCCAGGGGCTGGTCCACAAAGTTTTCATGCAGAAGCGACCAGGTTTCCCAGAAGGGGGCGAAGGTTTGTTCGAGTTCCTCAGGGGTCGCGCCTTGGATGGACTGTGTGCTTTCAGCAGTTGTTTCGGCCTGGGCTTCCTGCGTGGGGAGTTCGGCGGCTGGCGTCGCGGTGCTCTGGTTGGCGGATAAAAGTTTCATCGGAAGCACGTTCCCCGTGAGTACGCCGCCCAAAAAAGCGCCGGAAATTAATACTAAAACCAGAAGGGTTAGTAGGATAGTCTTAAGAACTTTGCCTTGCTGCATATTTGCTCCAATTTGTCAGTATGAACCATAACAATAACACAAACGAATTAACGATGCATATAAAATCTATGGTTTTATGAGGAAACTTATTGATTTCCAAGCTGCGCAGATGGGGTTTTCAGAGCTTATGCCCCTAAAAGGTTGGGCAGCTGCGCGAGGCGGGCGATAGTTTGGAAACCATTCTGGGGGGCCTCAGACACAAGAACGGCGCGCATGCCCAAGCTCGCGGCAGTAACCAGGTTTTCAAAGCGGTCATCCACCATCATCACAGCGGCGGGGTCTGGGCTGCCGGCCAGTTCCAACGCGATTTGATAAGCTTCCTGCTCGGGTTTGCAATAAGGCTGTACGGCCACCACGTCGATGATGCTATCGAAACAATCTTCCAGCTGCATCAGCCCGAGCACGTTACGCGCGTGGGATTCACAGGCGTTGGTAAAGATAATTTTTGGCAGATGGATGCTGGCAAGCGCGGATTGCAGTGCCGGGTCCGGGCTAAGAATTGCGGAAAGGTCCACATCATGCACATAATCCAGGTAGGCTTTGGCGTCAATGCCGCGTTCTATTTGCAGACCGCGCAGCGTGGTGCCGTAGCGGTTAAAAAGCCGGTCGCGCATGGCCGGCACCTCTTCTTCCGGAATGCCCAGAAAATCACGCATGTAGATGTACATGCGCTTCATGACCAGCTGCCAAACCTGCGTGGTAGCCGGGTAGACAGTATCGTCGAGGTCAATGAAAAGCGTAGAAATTTTCACGGGCGTTCTACCCAGCGGCTCAGGTTTTCGGGGGGGTGGTAAGCCTGCATTTTTTCGAGAAGAATATGGGGGTCTTCTTCACAAATCAAAAGCTGACGATGTTCGGGGTAGATGAAGCGCTCCGCGATGGCGTGGTCTACCAAGGCGAGCAGAGGGTCAAAATAGCGCTCGATATTCAGCAAGCCGATTGGTTTATGGTGCAGGCCGATCTGCGCCCAGGTGAGCGCCTCAAAAAGCTCGTCAAAAGTTCCCAAGCCGCCAGGGAGCGCGATATAAGCATCCGCCAGAGCGGACATGCGGGCTTTGCGGGTGTGCAGGTCCGGGAGAACTTCCATGCGGCTGAGGCCGGCGTGCGCCAGCGTGGGCGTGTTTAAACTCTCGTTGATTACCCCGACCACCTGCCCGCCCTTTGCCAATGCGCCATCCGCGACCGCGCCCATCAAGCCGGTTTTTCCGCCGCCGAAAACCAGCGTAAGGCCGCGTTCGGCCAGCACTGCGCCCAGTTCCCAAGCGCCTTGCACATAAGCTGCCCGGAGATGGTCCGCGGAACCGGAAAAGATGGTGATGGTTTGAATGGGTTTTGAGGGCATTATTGTCCTTTTTTACGTCAGCCTATTATACCCGCATGGCTGGCTGGGGTCATGGATGTGCGCCAGGATTACTGAGCGCGGCGCATGTTTTTGAGTTCGCGAACTTTGTCCTTTTCCGCGGGAGTCAGGTGCTGCGGCAGGTGGATTTCTACCGTGGCGTAGAGATTTCCGCGCGTTTTGGGATTCTTCAGGCTGGGCATCCCCAATTCTTTCAGACGAAAAACCTTGCCGCTATCGGTATTCTCGGGAATAGTCAGGCGGACCGCGTTGGTGAGCGTGGGCACGCCGACCTCACCGCCCAAAACCGCGGTGTAAAAATCCACAGGCACGCGCGCGTAGAGGTCATTGCCTTTGCGGGTAAAAAGCGCGTGAGGGAGAACCACAATGCGCAAATACAAATCTGCGCCGGCTGCCTGACCGCTGAGACGGACGCGCGAACCGGTATCCACGCCCGGGGGAATGCTGGCCTCGATGCGCTTGCCGCCATCCAATTGAAGCAAGCGTTTAGTGCCGCTGTAGGCTTCTTCCAGCGTTATTTCGACCTCGTGCACAACATCGCGGGAGGGGTTGGCCGGGCTGCGGCGCGCGCTGCGAGACCCTGACTGCCGTGAGGCTTGGGGAGTAAAACCGCCCATACCAAAACCGCCGAAAAGCGTTTCAAAGAAATCTGAGAAACCGCCCATGCCCCCAAGCATCTCGTTGAGCTCTTCCTGTGTCATCGTGCGGTAACCGCTGCCGCCCGCGGGCTGCGAACGCCAGGGACCCCAGTTGAAATCTTCCGGGCTGCCGCCAGAGGAGCGGTACTGCTGCCACTGCGAACCGAATTGGTCGTATTTCTGACGTTTTTCAGGGTCAGAAAGTACCTGGTAAGCTTCGTTGATTTCTTTAAACTTTTCCTCCGCCTCGGGCTTCCCCGGGTTCACATCCGGGTGGTATTTGCGCGCCAGGCGGCGGTAGGCGGACTTGATATCCGCTTCTTTGGCGGTTTTATCCAAGCCAAGTGTTTTGTAATAATCTTTATATTCCATACCCTATCTGCCAAGCTCTCCCAATGAATAATTGTTTATAGATTACCCGCTGACTGTTGGATTCGTGTTAATTGCTGACTGGGTCTGGCTCGGCCTGCTGCGAGTCATAGATTCCGCGGGCATGCCTGGGGAGCAAATCGGCTATGTGACTCATGATTTCCCAGCCGGCAGCTTTCACTTCTTCCCGGCCGGGGATTTTTTGCAGGTCCCCAATCGCGAGTGGGCCAAAGGGCTTGCCGATGCGGGTGACGATCCGCGCGCGGCGCTTTTTGCGCGTGAGAGCGCCGAACAAATTCCATTCATCCTCGCTGTAGGTGGCGATGGGGAGGATGGGCACCCCTGAACGCAGCGCCAGGAAAGAGGCTCCTGGGAGGGGTTTACCGAGCGGAAGCCGGTGCACATGCCCTTCCGGGAATATCGCGAGAATGCCCCCCTGCGCGAGCACTGCTTCAGAAGCCCGCATGGCTTCCAGATTGGCTGTGCCCTGCAGAATTTTGAGCGTTCCCCACAGGCTCGGGAGAAACTTCATCGTGGCGGGGGCGTTGGGCATGACTGAATCGTTGATGAACTCCAAGAAATAATCCGTGCAATGAATAGGGCCGATGGTATCCAGGAAGTGAAAGTGGTTCCCCACAATCAACAGCGGTCCTTGTTTGGGCAGGTTCTCCTGACCTTCAACGCGGTAATCCGTGATAACGGAGGCTGCCATCCTGATAGCCCCACGCAAAGCCCGGCGGATAAAGCGGCGGCGCGGGTAGGGATATTTTTGCTTGTATTCATTGAGTTGTTTTCTCAGGCTCATCTGGCACCTCAGGAAGCGCGATTTTCTTTATTTTACCCTGATTAATCAGTTACTCCACTATGTCCGGACGGAGCGTCCTGATTCCTTCACAAGAACCAATAAGGCTCTATAATACAGCCTGCATCCTGATTTGTCTGGAAGGTATGATGACTGAACAAGTGGAAAGCCAAGTCCCCGAAAACATCTCCCCGCGCTGGCTGCGCAATTATCTGCCGATGTGGATTGGCCAGGCGGTATCGCTTTTGGGGAGCGGCTTGGTGCAGTTTGCTTTGGTCTGGTACATGACCCAAAAAACCGGTTCCGCGACCGTGCTGGCGATGGCTACCTTTGTGGCGCTGCTGCCGCGCGTCCTTTTGGGTCCCTTTGCTGGCGCGCTGGTGGACCGGCTGAACCGCAAGGCAATCATGATCATTTCGGATACCGCCGTGGCGCTGGCGACCTTCGCGCTGGTGGTTTTATTTCACCTGGGTATTACGCAAATCTGGCATATTTATGTCGTGTTGTTCGTAAGGTCTCTATGCGGCTCTTTTCAGTATCCCGCCATGCAGGCTTCCACCAGCCTTATGGTTCCCCGGGAGCATTTCGCGCGGTTGGGCGGGATAAATCAGGCCATGTACGGCGTGATAGATATCGTCAGCCCGCCGCTGGGCGCGCTGCTGATTTCCGTCTTGGCTATGCAAGCTGTGCTCGCGATTGATTTGGTTACAGCCGCAGTTGCGATCCTTTTACTGGCGCTGTTTGTGCACGTTCCCCAGCCCGCGAGCGCGCAGCACGCCGAGGCAATCACCCCCAAAAGAATGCTGCAGGACGTGCGATTCGGATTAAAGTACGCGGTGGGATGGTCTGGTTTGTTCAAGGTAATGGTGATGGCGTCGCTCATCAACATGCTTGCTTCCCCAGCTTTTTCGCTGCTGCCCCTGATGGTCACCAAGGTCTACGGTAAAGGCGCGGCGGAAGTAGCCTGGCTGGAATCCGCGTTGGGGCTGGGAATTGTAGCTGGCGGGTTGCTTTTGGGCGTTTGGGGCGGTTTTAAACGCAAGACCGCTACCACGCTAACCGGGCTGGTTGGGATGGGCGTGGGGATTAGCGTTTTGGGGCTGACCAACCGCGAAACCTATCTGCTGGCCGTGGGAATGATGGCATTGGTTGGCTTGATGAACGCATTGGCAAATGGGGCTTTGGGCGCGATTATGCAGACCAAGATTCCCCCCGATATGCAAGGCCGCATCTTTACGGTCATCGGCAGCCTGTCATCGGCAGCTTCGCCCATCGGGATGCTTTTAGCGGCGCCTGTGGCGGAGCGGCTGGGAATCCGCGCATGGTACCTGATTGCGGGGGTTTTCTGCGCGGCAATGGGTATTTACGGATTCTTGAAGCGGGATGTGTACACCCTGGATGAGCAAGAGCCAGGGGGGAAAGTGAAAGCAGCTGCCAGCCCCGCAGAGGAGACTCGATAAACCGCGCGGCGTCCTGGGTGGGAAGAGTTTAGCTTAAAAAATCGGTCAGGTGGGCTGTGCTGGGGAGAATATGATGCGAGCCTGCCCGCAGCAGTTCTTTTTCGGTGCCGAACCCGCACAAGACTGAAAGGGACTGCGCGCCGGCGGCGAGCGCCGCGCGCACATCCGGGGTGGTATCCCCAATCATCAGGCAGTTTTCAATTGGAACGTTCAGGGTTTTGGCGGCGTAAAGCAGTGGGTCAGGGAAGGGTTTGGTGCGCGCGCAGGTCTGCGAGGTGACGACCAGCCGGAAGAAGCGCGCCAGATTATGTTCGTGCAAAAACCTGAGCGTGGTGAGGTTATTGCGCGCGGAAACCACTGCCATGGGGTAGCGTTCGTAAAGGGCTGCCAACATTTCGGGTATGCCGGGGATGACTGACAGCACATGCTGCCGGCTCTGCCGCTCGGCACGCCGCTCCAGAAAGCGCGCAATCAGAGAGTCAACCCCCAGGCGGTCAGCAATCTCGAGGGCTGCATTGCCCGGGCTTTCGGCCATCATCACCAGCTTGCGGGAGAGCAAGGCGGCTTTTTGTTCGTTTATCAAAAAGCGCAGCGGTCTTAGGAGCCTGGCAACCCGCTCGGTCATGGCGTTATCGCTGTCGGCCAGCGTGCCGTCCACGTCAAAGAGCAGGGCTTTCACCTTGGAAGGGTCTAATGGCAGGGCGGCGCGGCGCGAAGTAGTCATTTGCGGTTTGTGGTCAGTAGAGCTCACCAAGCAGCATTTCAAGCGCGGCGCGGCTGTCCGTGATCAGCCAGGTGAAGCCGAATTGCGAATCTTGACGCAGCGCGGAGTAGGTGCCGTGATTGTCATAAATCCCGAACAGGTCAGGGCTGCCCAGGCGCAAACCCAGGTAACTTTCAAAAGCAAGCTGGGCTTCAGCAGCATCGGAGGAGCCATCCCAGGTGTAGCGCACCAACAGCGCTGATTCGTCGGTGGCGCTGTTTTCGAGCACAACGTAGGTGTCCCCGCCCCAGCCTTCGGCAGCGGCGGAGGCTTTGGCATCCACCAGGCGGGTTTCCGCGTCATCCCCGCGAGCCAGGATTAGCCAGGTGTACCATTCGCCCATCACATTGCGGTCTGTTTCTTCCCAGCTCGAGCCGAGCGCAGCGCTCAGGTCCGGCAGTTCTACCGGTGTGGGAGTGTCCGCTGGATAGCGGGTTGGATGGAGAATTTGTTCGGTAGACACAGGCTGCGCGCTGGTGTAGGCTTTGTTGACGGCCGCGAAACCGCCCTGGTCATACAGGGCTTGAACAAAAGTCAGGCCTTGCTGATAAGCAAAGAGGAAGTCTTCGCGCATATAGGCCGGCGCGGAATCGTAGACCGGGCTTTCGTAATCGCTGTAGAAGGCTTGCAGGTCGCGGATGTCCTCCCGGGTGGCGTAAGTTTGCAGCCAGAGGCTTTCGGTAAGGGTGGCGTCCCCTTCGATGAGGGACTGCAGGGCGGCGCAGCGCTCGGAATCCTCCTGGCAGGCTTCATCGGTGTAATTCATCGCGCCATTGAAATCAAAAGCGGCATCCTGCAGCGCGTGGGTGAATTCGTGCGCGTAGGTGTCGCGTTCGACGCCAGTAAAGCCGCTGTTCTTAACGACAAACATGGCTTTGATTTCGTCGTCGTAATAGCCGGCGATTTGTTCGCTGTAAAGCTCCCGATAGAAGCTGAGCAGGTCAAAATCGCGCGGGAGGAGCCCCAGCAGTGAGAGAACGCGCGCGTCTGAGGCAGCGTCTTCCGCGCTGTAGTCTTTAAAAAAGTCGTTTTCGACCGTCGCCTGGAGTTCCTCTTCGGTCAGCAGTTTGCGAGGGATGGCATTATCCAGTTTGAGGCCGCGGATTTGCGATACCTGGCGCTCTACCTCATCCATGGACGCGCTGATTTTATCCTCGACCGCTTCTGGGTTGGCCTGGGGGACGGCAGTGGCAGTGATAACGGGCTGCTCAGTTGTCAGTTGCTCTGAGATGGCCGGAGTCAGCTTATCCCTAAAGAAGACGAAACCACCCAGCAGCGCAAGCGCGGCGGCGCACAGGCACAATACCAGCAGGACGATGAGAACGATAATGAGGATCTTTTTTGCGGTGGGGTTCATAGGTTTTCCTTTGCGCCTAAGTATATCATCCGGGAGCAGTCTGGTTGGGCGGCTTAGGGCTTACAAAGGGAACGCAAAGCTGGGCTGAGCGTGGGCGCGGGCTGCGTTCCTCGCGATGACGGAAAAAGAGGGAGATCGCTTCGCACGCTCGCGATGACGAAAAAAGAGGGAGATCGCCACGCTGCGCTCGCGATGACGAAATTCACGGGCAGATCGCCGTGCCGTGCTCGCGATGACGAAA
>JAGOML010000052.1:9217-11390 GCA_017993575.1 Anaerolineaceae bacterium
GCTCGCGATGACGAAAAAAGAGGGAGATCGCCACGCTGCGCTCGCGATGACGAAATTCACGGGCAGATCGCCGTGCCGTGCTCGCGATGACGAAATTCACGGGCAGATCGCCGCGCTGCGCTCGCGATGACGAAAAAAGAGGGAGATCGCTTCGCACGCTCGCGATGACGAAAAAAGAGGGAGATCGCCACGCTGCGCTCGCGATGACGAAATTCACGGGCAGATCGCCACGCTGCGCTCGCGATGACGAAATTCACGGGCAGAGCGCCGCGCTGCGCTCGCGATGATGGGATTCACGTGGGGCCGCTTCAGAAGCTCGCGATGACGCTGCCTTCGCTGCGCCTCGCCCACATAAAAAAAGCAGCTCCGAAACCGGAGCTGCAGAGCTTGGCATAAGGAGTACTAATCGTCCTTCCGCAGCGGCTTTACCACCAATGGCTCATCATCCAACGGCAGGGGCTCCAGGTCGGGAGCTCCTTGCTCTTCTTCCGATTCCAGCTCAGGCTCCACTGCACGTTCTTGTTTTGCGCGGGCTAGCGGCTTGGTTCGCAAAGGTTTCTCATGAGCCTTTTCCATGCTTTCTTCGTCTTCCAGCAATGTGCTTTCCTGGCGCATCAGCTCTTCATAAAAAGCGACCATGCGGCCGGCATTGGCGAAGGAAAGGCGTTCATCCACCGCGTGCATAGTCTGAATTTCTTCCTGAGTCAGGAAGAGCGGCGAGAAGCGCATAGCGTTCTGGCACACGTCTGCGTAATGGCGCGCGTCCGTGGCGCCTGTCATCATGAAGGGTACAACCAAGGCGCCGGGGAAGGTCGCGCGCACTAACTCTGCCAGGCGCTGATACTGCGGGGAATCCACGTCCGCGACAGGTGTTGGATTCCAGGCGTGGTCGCTTTCGAGGGTTTCACCGTGTACAGGCAGAACTTCGAGGGTCTCATCCCCCACCAGGTCGTTGACAGTTTCATAGACGTCGCGCAGCGATTCGCCGGGCATGATGCGGAAGTTCAGCAGGGCCTCCGCTTCAGCGGGCAGCACGTTCTCGGCGCTGCCGGCTTCGATGATGGTTGGCGCGCCGGTAGTGCGGGTGAGCGCGTTTGTAAGGGGAGTTTGCGCCAGTTTGCGCTTGAGCGCGCCGCCAAACAGCCAGGCGTTGGCGTACTGCATTCTTTGGAAGAAGGGCAGGGCTTTGCCGAGGTAGCTGGCGATAAAGCTCATCACGTCCAGCGTCTGCGGGAAGGGGTTGGATTCCAGCACGGCAATCGCGAGCGCGAGCGCGCCAATGGCGGTGTGCTTGGGTGGGGTGGAAGAGTGCCCACCTTTCACTTTTGTTTTCAACTTGAGCGAGAGGTAGCCTTTTTCGCTGATGCCAATCTGGCCAATGGGACTGTTGATGCCCAGGGCGCTGCCTTTGGTGACCACGCTGCCTTCGTCCAGCAAGAAAGCCAGGCGCACGCCGCGTTCCTGCAGCGTCCGCGCGATCACGCGCGCGCCTTCCAACCCAGAGACTTCTTCATCCGCGCCGAAAGCAAGGTAGATGGTGCGCCTGGGAGTAAAGCCGGCTTTTAGCAGGTTATTGGCTGCTTCACAGATTCCAATCAAGGTGCCTTTGCAGTCCAGCGTCCCGCGCCCCCACACGTATCCGTCCGCGAGTTCCCCGGCAAAGGGAGGGTGCGTCCAGCCGGCCTCCGGGGATTCATCGGCGGGGACAACGTCCTGATGGGCGGCAAAGCAGATGGCATCCAGCCCGGGATCGGAACCATGCCAGGTGAAGAGCAGCGCGTGGTCATTGACTAACTCACATTCCAGCTTCTCGTGCAGCTGCGGATAGAGCGTGCGCAAAAGGTCGCGCAGGTCGCTGAAGGGTTTCGGATCGGTCAGGGCGGGGTCGCTGTGGGAGATGGTGCGGCACTGCACTGCCAGACCTACGCGCCGGGCGACCGCTTCGCCGTCAATGTCCATAAGCGCGAGCGGTTCCGCGGGCTCGCTTTCCATTGGGAAGCTGAGCGTGCGAATGATGATGACGGCCAGGAGTATCAAGAGCAGAGCGCCGGCCGCGATGCCTGCAATCATAAGAGGGGTCATACGTACCTCCGGTGTGATTTGTTTTGGTGATGCGTTTGCTTTATTGTACCGGAAAATGGGGCCGAGGAAAAATGCGGGTTGGAGTGGATTT
>JAGOML010000104.1:0-2520 GCA_017993575.1 Anaerolineaceae bacterium
TGGTGATGGTGTTCCAGTTGTAGGCTGTGCCTGCAACACGGGGAGCCAAACCGACATTGGCAACGACACCGTCACCAAGCAGGATGAGGATAAACGTACCAAAAACCTCACCAATAAACTCTTTGAACGTTCTATTTTCCATCTTTACAAAATCTCCTTTTGAATATGTTTAAATGATCGTAAAAGTTAGGGGTTGAACGGTCTACAAAGGTTTGGTCTTGTTCCTGGTTCCTCCTTTCATACAATATTCACTCCAAATTACTCAAACGAAGTTGTTAGGGTGTGGTTCTATCTATGTGGAGATAATGAGGTGAGAGTCAACTCCACGCGGCCGAGATGTAAAAAAGCGGCCTATTTTCTTACCAAGCTGGTCCTGCCCGCATTCCTCCTGACATTGCGATCCACAACACAACTTCCAGTAATTGAACTTCACCCACAAGTGGGCGGCTGGAGTAATCCGAATTACCTCTACTATAGCATATTGATTAGGCAGAGTCAAAGGGGTTATACACATTTCATATAGTTTGTAAATATTTTATACCAAAATTTGCTTCTTCTTTTCGAAAACCAGCCAGATTCCCTGGCTACTTGGTGCTCAGGGCATGGGTCTGGAAGAATTCCCACATCACGGCGCTGGCATCGATTAAATCCAAGGTTTTTCCGGTTATCCATTCTGGCAACGGGTTCCCACCCGGCCAGGTGTGCCCGCCGCCCGCGATGACGTAATAATCCAGGTCCGCTGCACAGTCTTCAAAGCGGTCTCCTTTTACTCCCGGCGCGGTCGGGATTGTGGTAGTCGCGCCAGAGCAGCCGCTGCGCGCGGCCAATTGGCTGACCCAGGTTTTGATATCCGGGAGGACAATATTATTGGGTCCACCTTGCCCACCAGTGAAAGGCACAATGGGGTCCGCGTCACCGTGGAAGATGAGCGCTGGAACTGCCCGGGACTGCTGGCAATTCTCCCAAGGCGTCACGTATGCCCCGGCAACCGAGCCGAAGGCTGCCACGCGCTCTGGGAACGCGCAGGAGAACGCGACTGACATGCCCCCGCCATTCGAGAGGCCGTTTAGATAGATTCTTTCCGGGTCGATGGGAAACTTGCTCTCCAGCTCATCAATCAAGTCAGAAAGAAATTGGATATCAGCATTGTTGGGTGGGGGGCTCGCGGCATCCCAACGCTTGGGGAAGCCTGTGCCCGCGGGATAGACCACGATAAAGCCTTCGGCGTCCGCCAGGGCGTTCCACTGGCTGACAGTTGCCTGGTTGGCAGGCCACTGCGCGAACCCGTGCAGGGTGATGACCAGGGGGATAGGTTGGGAGAGGTCGGCATCTTGGGGGACATGCAGCAGGTAGCGGCGCCGCTGACCAGCGCTGGACAGCGTGCCGTAGGAGCGGTCCGCGACGCGCATTACCACGTAGAGGTCAATCGGCAGCAAAATCAGCCCGGCGATGATGAAAAGGAGGATTCGCGGCGTGCGTTTTTTCATGAGGGTCCTCAGTTGTGTCTCAGAAGCAGGCGGCGCGTGACGTTTGAATACGCTTTGGTATAATGAAACGCGATAATTATAGTGGAGATGGGCTAATTAATGTCAAATTTCCGGCAGATTCGGAATATGCTGATATAATCAGCGGAACTCATCAAATTTAAAAGCGAGATCTCGGGATAATACGAAAAAATGGTAGAACGACGGGATACAAATAAGCTTTTCATCCATTGCTCTTACCATTCGCGCTCTCCACATTTGGTTTATGCCCTGTGCCTTGCGCTGCCTTGGGCGATTAAGCATTCTACTTGAGTACCTGTTCTTTACCATCCGTGCATCATTGTTGCTGGAAGCGTTCTTTTGAGCGTTTGATGGCTGCTTGTTATAAAGATTGGCTGTTTTCTGAAAAAATTTGATTGGAGGTAAGCGTGCAGGAAAAATATGATTACATTATCATCGGCGGGGGTGTGGTTGGATGCATGATCGCCCGCTGGCTTTCCCGGTACGAAGGGAAGGTGCTGCTCATTGAAAAGGAAGCCGACGTGGGCATGGGCTGCTCAAGCGCCAATACCGCTATCGTCCATGCTGGATACGACCCGCTGCCCGGCTCCCTGAAAGCCCGCATGAACGTGAAAGGCAACGCCATGTGGGACACGCTGGCTGGCGAGCTCAATTTTGCCTTCGAACGCCGCGGCGACTATGTGGTCGCGATCGGAGACGATGAGCTTCCGCTGGTGCACAAACTGATGGACCAGGGTAAAAAGAACGGCGTGCCTGGGATGATAATGATTGACGGCCCAGAGATGCGCGCGCGCGAGAAGAACATCAACCCGGAAACCAGCGGCGCGCTGTGGGCTTCCACCGGCGGCATCTGCGACCCGTTCCAGATTACGGTGGCGGCTGGTGAAAACGCCGTGATGAACGGCGCGAAAGTGCTGCTCAACACCGCCTTCCAGGACTTTATTATGGAAGGAAAACGCATCATCGGCGTGCGCACCAACCGCGGGGATTTCCTCGGACGTTGGGTCATCAACTC
>JAGOML010000006.1:0-49411 GCA_017993575.1 Anaerolineaceae bacterium
AGCTCTGCAAGGCTTCGTCGGCGAGTTTAAGCAGAAACCGCCAGCGTACTCCGCCATCAAAGTGAAGGGCGAGAAAGCCTACGAGCTTGCCCGTCGGGGTGAAGAAGTTGAACTTGAACCCCGCCTGATTCAGGTGCACGAACTGGAATTGCTCGATTGGGACCCACCTGAGGCTGTGATTGATATCCAATGCTCATCAGGCACCTACGTGCGGTCTCTTGCCCATGACTTGGGTGAGAAGCTTGGTTGCGGCGCCACGCTCACTGGTCTGCGCCGGACGAAAAATGGCAGATTTGGCTTGAGAGACGCCGTATCTCTGCGCAAGCTGCAGGAATCCTTCGCGAATGGTGATTGGTATCAATATTTAATCCCCGCCGCGGAAGCGTTGGGCGATTGGTACACGGTGGAACTCACCGTGGAGCAGGTGGATGAAGTCCGCCACGGCCACCGCGTTCCAGCGTTGGATTCAGGTGAAGAAGGCAAATGGGCGCGCGCGGTCAGCCAGGAAGGTGAATTGGTAGCCCTGATGGAGTACGACGGCGCGGCAAATGAATGGCAGCCCCGCAAAGTATTCTTCCTCTAAGCGCTTGATTGCATGCAAATGATAACCCTATGTTGGCGACCCGCCAAACAGGGTTATTTTTTTGAACTAACCAGTGAGGACTTTTGACGCAATTTTTCGATAATCTACCTGAAAAAAAACCTGAGACTTTGTGGATTACCATTGGCAATTTCGATGGTCTCCACCGCGGCCACCAAGCGCTCCTGGACCGCATGAAACAGAACGCAGCCAAAGCGGGCTGCAAATCCGCGCTGGTGACGTTTCAACCGCACCCCAGGGTAGTGCTTCAGAACATCAGCGGACCTTTTTACCTGGCATGTGAAGCAGAAAAAAGACTATTACTGGCGCAAAGCGGATTGGATTATATCTTCACGCTGCCATTCGATCAGGCACTTGCCAGCCTCAGCGCCGAAGAATTCTTTTCGCAGCTGCTGCGGCATCTCAATTTGCGCGGTCTGACAGTCAGCGAGAACTTCGCGCTTGGAAGAGACCGTTCCGGAACGCAGGAGCAAATTGGCCGGCTTTGCGCTCACCACGCAATTACGATGGACATCATGCCGCCTTTTTGCCTGGATGGAAAACCAGTTTCATCTGGCAGGGTGCGAGAAGCCCTGGAAGTTGGCGATGTCCGCGCCGCGGCGCGTTTGCTCGGCCGGCCGTATTTCGTGAAAAGCAAGGTGGTGGAAGGCAAGCACTTGGGGTCCAAATTAGGCTTTCCCACCGCAAATCAGGTCGTGCATCCCCAAAAGATACTGCCCCAATACGGCGTGTATGCAACCCGCGCCAGCTTTAACGGGGAAAAATACATGGGCGTGACCAGTGTGGGGGTGCGCCCGACTTTTGAGAACACCACCCAGGCAAATATCGAAACCCTCCTGTTGGATTTTGATGATAACATCTATCACGAGGATCTGACAATTGAGTTTATCGCCCACCTGCGCGGTGAAATCAAGTTTGAACGGGCGCAGGACCTGATTAATCAAATTGAGCAGGATAAACATGAAGCCAGGAGAATACTGACCCATGAACCTTTCCCGGAGAATTTATCGGCTTAGTCCCAGTCAGTTGAGCGCGGAAACAATCGCGGTCACTTTCGCGAAAACATCCCGCTCACCTGAGCCATTTGACCAGATTGCCGCGGAATTGGACGCTGAAAAGTCCGCCAAATTCAGCGAGAAATGGATTGTCGGATACGGACATTCCAGCGTGGCTGAGCACGCCGTTTTGCATCTGGCGCTCGAAAATGTCTCTCGCCTTGCTATAGAAACCCTGGAAAGCAACCGCCTGGCTTCTTACACGGAAAAATCTACCCGCTATCAGGAATGGAATCCAGAAGCCTGGGTGCTTGCCCCAGAGATTGCTGGTTCGCGCTTCGAGGGAAAGTACCGCGCCGTGATGCGTCTGCTATTTGAGGGCTACGCGGAAGCAATGGAGGCGTTGCTGTCGTGGAGTGAAGCCGCTACCGAACGCTTGCCTGGGGAGAGTGAAAAAGCCTGGCAGAATCGGGCGCGCGTGAAAGCGGTGGATGTAAGCAGGTTCTTTCTTCCGGCCGCTTCGATGGCCAATGTTGGCGTCACAATCAACGCCCGCGCGCTGGAATACGCAATCAAGAAACTCCTGAGCTCGGAGCTGGAAGAGGTGCGCCAGATTGGCTCGGAAGTAAAAGCGGTTGCTACGCAAGAACTGCCCACGCTGGTCAAGTACGCAAACCCTATTGAGAGTTTTGCCGGCATCCGTGCCAGTTTGCGCGCGGAAGCAGCCAGTATCGCCGAGGATACCGACAGCGTTTGGTGTAAGCTGCTCCGCGCTGAACCCGCGGGTGAGGAGCAGGTGCTCGCGGCGGCTTTGCTGCGCTTCAGCGGGAAAGCCTACGCGGACTGCCTCTTGCATGCGCGCTCCTTGCCCACCAGCGAGAAAGCTGCCCTGGTCGATGTTCTGTTCTCTCAACTTAACGATTTTGATGTTCCGCTGCGAGAGCTGGAATACGCCCAATACGACTTTGAGCTCATCATGGATCAGGGCGCCTATTTTGAGTTTAAGCGCCACCGCATGATGACGCAAACCCCTCAGGCTCTAACGACGCGCCTCGGTTACGCGATCCCCAGGGCAATGCGCTCAGCCGGCGTGGAAGCCCTCTATCGGCATGCCATGAACGCGGCAGCCGCGCTTTACGAAGAAATAGCAGATTGGCAGCCTGAAGCAGCCGCTTATGTGGTGCCTAACGGGTTCAATCGAAGGGCGCTCTGCCGTATGAACTTACGGGAACTTTTCCATTTTGCTAAGTTGCGGGCTAGCGCGAACGCTCATTTCTCAATTCGGCGAGCAGCTTTAGGGATGGCAGAGCTGGCTTCCGCGGCGCATCCGCTGTTTTGTTCCAAACTTTGCCTGCCCGCAGGAGAAAACCAGAGTTCAGTCACTGAGGAATACTTTGTTGAAACGGCGGCCATGCCCAACCCGGCTGACTAAATATTTTGGAAGTGATAGCTTAGGGCGTTGAGTTTGCCTCAAATATCAGCACTGTCGGGTACAATACCAACAGCTAGTGAAAGGAAAATTATCATGAAAAACAAATCCCTTTTAGTCGTGAGTATCCTGTTAATTGCCGTTCTCTTGTTAAGCGCTTGCGGAGCTAAAAATGAAGGCAGTTCTATCAACCTTCCCGCAGTCTCAGTTGCTGAAAGCCCCACAGCAGCCGCCCCTCAAGACCAACCAGCAAACACTTATCCGGCTGGAGCAGCCCAATCAGCCAGCGCAGCTTATCCGGCTGGGACTTCTGCCGGGTTGAGTGACGCGGATGCGGAAGCGCTGCTGGTAGAAAAACTTGGCGGTCATCACGTCCTGGACTGGGTGCTCCAATTTGAGAAGACGCGCGCGGAATGGGAACAGCTTCTGAGCGACCACCACGGCGTGACCTTTACCCCCGAAGAAAAAGAGGCGGTAATTACTTACCTGCTCAACCATTAATTCCTCACCGAAAAAGATTGCCCGCCACTTGGCGGGCTTTTTGTTTGGTCAAAAAATGTAAGAATCGCACTCAATCGCACTCTATTTGGACATTTGGAGATACAATTATCTTGGCCTGATATGGGCGCTTAATGCAAAACATCAATATTAAGATTGGAGCATGCATGGAAACGCATTTTTATCTGTCTTTACTCCCTGAAGCCTTGATTGTCTCAATGTTGAGCCCGGAAGAATTCGGCACCTATTACGCGGTCGGTTCCTCCAAGAAATCCCGAGGCCAGGCAATGTTTTTCGAGGTAGACCCCAGCTACCGGCACGAATATTTCCACCTGGATGAAGCGCTGAAACGCTGTGTTCCGCACGAGGACGGCCGTCCCAAATCTTCCATTTATGTCTCGGTTTATCGCGTTCTGGAACACATCGACCCCCACGCTCTGCTGGATTTGCATCTCACGACCCAGGATGGACGTACACTCGCGCTTAAATCTTCCGAGTCCCTTCCGGAGAATGAAAGCGGATTGCATCTCTACCAGGAAATTGTGCCTGTAACCCCGCTTGTCGTCAGTCGATTGGATCCTGTCAGCTTCTATGAACTCATCGTGAAGAATCCAACCTCATTAATTTCCGTGCCAGCCATCACATTTACTGAACTGCAGTTGGGCGAACTGGCTTCTGACCCGGAAATGGGAATGCTGAATAACCTGCCTTATAGCAATCCTGATCATCTGCGGCAATGTCTCTCGGATGTGAAGACAAAATTTGTCTCCACCAAGATGGTAGACCGCACGCATTCGCCGGTCATCCCCTACCGTACCATTAAGAATGGTTTCTTTGTGGGTAATCACAGTACACTGCGCTACTATCCCATGCCGTCAGCAGAAACATTGCGGTCTGAAAATTATCGGTGGTTCCGTTCCGCCAGCATGTAAATTCAGCCTTTGTGGGCTTTGTACGAGGAGCAAATAATGAATTATCAAACTTGGTTGTATGTTGGTATTGCGGGTGGCGTTATTTCAATCGCCGTGGCAATTTATCTTTACTATTGGGTAATGCGGCAGGACGCGGGTTCTGAGAGGGCTCAGAAGGTCGCCTCCTGGATACGCGGCGGCGCCAATACCTACCTAAAGCGTCTGTATACCGCTCTGGCTTCCCTGGCGTTGGTCCTTGGCATTGTTATTGCGCTGATTTTTAGTTTCAATTTCGAATCGATTGGAACTACCGGCGTAACGATCGAACCGGGCAGCGGCGCGGTGATGGCTGCTTGTTTTGTGGTTGGCGCGCTGTGTTCCGCGGTGGCGGGGTATATGGGCATGCGCGTAGCAGTAGAGGCGAACGTCCGCACGGCGACCGCCGCGCAAAAAAGCCTGCAGCAGGCCTTCAGGCTTTCATTTTATGCTGGCGCGGTGCTTGGTCTTGCAATGGTCGGTTTGGCGGTAATTGGGATGAGCGTGATTTTCATCCTCACCAGGGACGCGCAGGCGGTACTTGGTTTCAGTTTTGGCGCCAGCACCTTAGCCCTGCTCGCGAAAGCTGGCGGTGGAATTTACACGAAAACTGCTGATATAGCGGCGGACTTGGTCGGGAAAGTTGAAATCGGAATCCCCGAAGATGACCCGCGCAATCCGGCAGTTGTGGCGGACAACGTAGGCGACAATGTAGGTGACGTGGCGGGCATGGGCGCGGATATCTTCGACAGCTATGTTGCCAGCGCGGTAGCCGTGATGCTCCTGGGAGCCAGCTTCGCGACCGGAATGCAGTACAAATACACTGTTATTCCACTGATTTTATGCACGCTCGGGACCTTTGCTTCCTTGCTTGGGATCCAGTTTGTGAAAGTGAAAGAAGGCGGAAAGCCCGGCGCCGCGCTGAACCGCGGGACAATTATCACCTGTGTAATCTTTGTGGCGGCGTTATTCATCTTAAGCCTTCTGAATGTAATAGAGCCTGGCATTTTTTGGGCTGCGACGGTCGGAATTGTCACCGGCGTCGTTATTGGTTTTACTTCAGACTTCTTCACCAATGACCAGTACAAACCGGTGCAAGAAACCTCGCGCGTCTCCACTTCGGGTTCGGCAGTGACCATCATCACCGGTTTTAGTTACGGTCTGATTTCTATCGTCCCATCCATTCTCGGCGTCGTTGTGGCTACGCTGATTTCCTACTATGTAGCGGTTGGGAACGGCTTGCCCGGTATCTATGGCATCGGCGTGGCAGCGGTGGGCATGCTTTCCATTAGCGGCATGATTGTTTCCGCGGATGCTTACGGCCCGATTGTAGACAACGCGCGCGGTATCGCGGAGATGGCTGGCATGGGGCAGGAAGTGATTGAACGGGCGGATGTGCTGGACTCCGCTGGGAACACCGCTAAAGCAATCACCAAAGGTTTTTCCATCAGCGCTGCCGCTCTAACGGTTCTGGCGCTTTTTGCCGCGTACGCGGAAGTTGTGAAAGCGAACGGTCTCGATATCAACATCAGTCTGCGCGAGCCAATTGTCATTGCGGGCGTGCTGCTGGGGGCGATGACCCCGCCGTTGTTCTCCTCGCTGCTAATGCTTTCCGTCACGCACAACGCCTTTGATATGATTGAGGAGATTCGCCGGCAGTTCCACGAGAAACCAGGCATCCTGGCAGGCACAGAAGACCCGGATTACGACCGCTGCGTCGGTCTGGCCGCGCACGGCGCGCTCTCATCTCTGCTCTTGCCGGCCTTCCTGGCGGTTGGCCTGCCACTTATCGTAGGGTTTGTGCTTGGCCCGGATGCCCTGGGAGGCTTTTTGGGCGGAGCGATTTTCACCGGCGTCATCTTTGCCTTGCTGATGGCGAACGCCGGAGGCTTGTGGGATAACGCCAAGAAATATATCGAGACTGGTAAATTTGGCGGCCCAGGCTCCGAAGCGCATAAAGCCGCCGTGGTGGGTGATACCGTTGGTGACCCCTTTAAGGATACCGCGGGTCCCTCGCTCAACACGCTCATCACCGTGATGTCATTGGTATCTTCGCTTTTCGCGCCGATTATTGCGGTTTTCCACCTCTTTTAGACTGAATAGATAAATAAGAACAGCCCGGCTTGCCCGGGCTGTTTTGTTGCTTATGGTTGACTTAGAACTTTGAGCGCAATGAGGGCAGACAAGTCAGCGCGTTGTCATGCCAAGGCGGAAGGGAAATGTATGGTGGAACAGAGGATCCTCCGCTGACGATCTGTGAGTGTCAGGGCTTGAGGATGACACATTTAATCCTTTGCTGACCCGTAGGGAAAGCACCTGTATTTCTAAGTCAAAGATATTTCTGACTTGCCAATATTCGCCAAGCACAGCAGTAACATTTCCCGTTTATTACCGGGACAAATTCAACGTTATCGCAACCTCGTTTTATCACTGCAGCGGTCTATCAATCCTTTGAACAATTCCTAAAACAGCTTGCAGAGATGGATTCGCAGGACTGTGAAACAAAAATTCGGGTTTTTGAATCCGGAATCCCAGAAGATCAATTGTGGAACAAATGGAAATTAGGTTTTCATGCTTTATGAATCTTCGCGTGTGTCTTGACGGCTTCGAGCAATCCGGCAGCAGTCTCTGGCGGGAAGAAGGAGAGGTAATCTCTGATTCTGCGCTCAATGTCGCTGCCGGCTGTGTCTGATAAAACTTGCTTGAGCAGGTAAGCCGTCTCGCTGGGGGTGCGTTCAGCAAGATTTTGGACGACGCGGCTCAGGTTGTTCTCCAACCTGTCATCTCCAGCCTGTATGAAGGGACGGACCAGCTTAAAAATGCCGGAGTACTTGCTTAATGGGCGCTGCTCAAGGTCCAAAGCCAACGCGAGCAGCCCTACTGATTGCATGCGTACTGAAGGGCTGGTCAGGAGCTTTTGCATGAAGGCGTCCCAATCGCCGGCCAGGCGCAGCGATTGGCTGCCTTTCTGCAGCAGCGCTTCCAGAACAGCGCGGTCCAGCGGCGTTGAAACCCATTCTTCGAGGAGTGTCGACACTTCCGCGCTAGCTTCCGGGGATAACTGCCCCAAAATCCCCGAGGCAAGCACGCGGGTTTCGTAATAAGGGTCCTGCCAGAGAGCGCGGACGAGCGCGAACGCTTCATTCGGATGAAGACTGACGGTCTGCTTAAGACCAATTTCAATCAATGGCAAAACCTGGGCGGGCAGCCTATACGAGCGCATAAATGTCTTTGGAACCAGCTCGCTGCTCGGGCGGTAGGCGCGGCGTTCGTAAAAACTGAGCAGCTCATGAAGCGCTTTGACAAAGGCTGCTGGCTCGGAGAAAACGGAGGACAACTCCTCAATTTGTTTTTGGAGTCTGGTCAGATCGATGGCGGTCATGATGTTAGCTTAATAAGAACGCGCGAAGTATGCTTTCTGATTAGTTTTTCTGCCGCTGTAGAAGCACACGCCTTCCCCCGGGTTCGGGTCGCTGGCGTAAACGCGCAATGTGGCCTTGGTTTCTTCTTTGATGCGCGCTTCGTTTTCGCGGTCATCGCTCCACCAAGCCAAGGCCCAACCCTGTTCGGCGACAACCTGCTTGAAAGTCTCGTAGTCTGAAACTTCAACGATATGGCTGTCCCGGAAAGCAGTGGCTTTGGCGAGCATATTGTCCTGAATAGTCTGCAGAAGGGCCGGCACAGAGCTCTCGAGACCTGCCATAGGCAGGAAGGATTTGCCGTCACGCCCGGGGATATCGCGTCTGCTGAGCGCGACCGTCCCATTTTGTACGTCCTTCGGGCCGATTTCAATGCGCAGCGGAACGCCCTTCAGCTCCCAGTCGTTGAACTTGAAACCGGGGGTCAGGCCTTCGCGGTCGTCCACTTTGACGCGCAGCGCCTTAAGCTGTGCCTGTACGGCATTGACTGCCTCCATTACAGCGCTCTTTTCTTCATCCTTGCGGTAAATCGGAACAATTACCACCTGAATCGGGGCCAGGCGTGGAGGCAGCACCAAACCCTGGTCATCCCCATGGGTCATGATAATGGCGCCAATAAATCGGGTGGAAACCCCCCAGGACGTAGTCCAACAGTACTGGAGCTGGTTGCTCTCGTCCAGAAACTTGATGTCAAAGGCTTTGGCAAAATTCTGACCCAGGAAGTGGGAGGTGCCGGCTTGCAGGGCTTTGGTATCGCCCATCATCGCTTCAATGGAATAGGTGTTGACAGCCCCAGCGAACTTTTCAGACTCGCTTTTGCGGCCGGGTATCACCGGCACCGCGGCTTCCGTCCGCGCAAAATCAGCGTAGACCTGCAGCATGCGCTCAGTCTCCTCCACCGCTTCCTGCTCGGTAGCGTGGGCGGTGTGTCCTTCTTGCCAATAGAATTCCAGCGTGCGCAGGAAGAGCTTGGTGCGCATTTCCCAGCGCACAACATTCGCCCACTGATTAACCAGAACCGGCAGGTCCCGGTAGGATTGAATCCATTTGGCGTACATGGTGCCGATGATGGTTTCAGAGGTCGGGCGCACCACCAGAGGTTCCTCCAGTTCTTGACCGCCGCCGTGCGTTACCACCGCCAACTCGGGGGAGAAGCCTTCCACATGCTCTTTTTCCTTAGTCATGAACGACTGCGGGATGAGCATCGGGAACGCGGCATTGACATGCCCGGTGGCCTTAAACCGGTCATCCAGCGCTTTTTGGATGTTTTCCCAAAGCGCCCAGCCGTATGGCCGCACAACCATGCAGCCGCGCACCGGGGCGTAATCCGCGAGCTCGGCGCGCAGTACCAACTGGTTGTACCATTCGGAGAAATTTTCTTGTCTAGTGGGCAGTTTCTTTTCCATTGCTTGTTTCCTGTCGCGTTTATTGGTCTAAGAGTTCAACGGCTTCGTCTGTGGTAAGGCAAAAGCGCATGCGCTCAAAGTCTTCACGGGCAGTGAAGCCGTTATTATGTGCATAAAAAGCCTCAAAAGTTTCACGCCAGCCGCTGCCAATCAGGATAATTGGTTTGGAGGCTCGCTGGGAAATGACTGATAAATTTAAGGCAAGGCAGATTTCAGCCATCGTACCGATTCCGCCGGGGAGGGCTATCATCGCGTCGGGTTGGCGGGTGAGCACTTCCAGGCGCTGGTTCAGTGTCTCGGTACGGATGTTGACCTGCACCCACTCGTTTGCGCCGCCTGGGCGATGGCGCTCGATTTCTGCGCAGGTAACGCCGATTGTCCTGCCGCCAGCTTCCGCCGCGCCTCTGGTGACGGCTTCCATCATCCCGCAGTAACCGCCGGTCATGATGGTGTGGCCTTGCCTGGCCAGCAGCGCGCCTAAGCGACGGGCGTCCTCATACATGGCGTCCCCCTCAACAGGTCTTGCGCTTCCGTAAACCGCGACGATCATGCTTCAGGCTCCTTCCGCGCGTGTTCCGGCCAGAGACGCGTTTGGTTTTGGGCAATTTTTTCCAAAACTGCCTGTTCCAGGTCAATTCCAGACACGCTGGCAAGCTGCAGCATATACAGCATGGTGTCCGCAAGCTCGCCGGCGAGGGCATCCCGATCAATGTCGTCGGACTGCCATTGAAACAGCTCGAGCACTTCCGCTGCTTCCAAGACGAGCGATATCGCCAGATTCCGCGGTGTTTGCTGCTTGACCGAGTCGGCGGCGTACCAACCTTTGGATTCCACCAAGGCATGCATTTTTTGGGTTAATTCTTCCAGGTTCATAATCTTAAAATTATACCTGAGAACTGCTGCTAAGTCAGTTAACGCTTTGAAATAGGCGCGCGTGCCTTTCGGTCTTTTTTTTGCATAATTGTCTAACCAGTCCTGGCGTCACCTGAATGCTTTGTGAGCAATCGGGTTGGTCTCCCATTGATCTGATTTGGATAAACTGCGGGATTATTCGCGCTGCTAGAGCGTGGGGTAATCAAAAACTCCGCGCGGCAGGCGGAGTTGGCTTAGCTCTCAGAAGGAGGGCTCAGTCTCCCCAAAAAAGTTGTTTCCAGATTTCCAGACGAGAGAGTGCTTTTACTTCTGCCAGAGGCGTGGGGGTGGGCGCTGCGGCCGCGGCTGACTGGGGTTGCAAGACGATAGGAACATCGCCTTCATTAATCAGTTTGGCTTCTTCGCGCGCCCATTCCTCTACTGCCCGGTCGGAATTGGCATAGGCAATATCGGCCTGAAGCTGCTGCTTGGTTTGTTCCAACGCCGCGACGCGCGAGATTAGCAGCTGTTCCTGTTTTTCCAGCTGCAGTGACCGCACCATACGGTTGTTAAAATCCATCATCAAAAAGACGAGTACAACAATCGCGATGACTAAGAAAACGCGCCTGTCAGCCCAGTTTATCTGTTTGATTTTTTCCCAAATGTTTTTCATTTATTCAAATCCGTTGCAACTATTGTACCACCAGCGCTAGGTTTCGCCTGAATGCGTTTTGTGGATAAAAAAACGCAACCTTTTGGGTTGCGTTTGTGCCGAAGGAGAGATTTGAACTCTCACGAGCGCTATGCTCACTACGCCCTGAACGTAGCGTGTCTGCCAGTTCCACCACTCCGGCGATAGAGTAATATTTTATCCAATCCCCGTATTTTGTCAAATATTGAAATTGGTTTGGCATTCTTAAGTCAGGTGCTCAACCAATCCCCATCTACTGCAAATCTATTAGCCGGATGTCATCCCGGGTCAATTCTTGCTGAGCTAACTTACCGACCTGTGGCATAGATATTGCATCTATTTTTCCGATGAAACCTGTTCAGCATTTTCCGCGTTCCTGTTCTGCCCTCCGCGTTGGGCTGGGTAGACTGTGCGTTGCGCTGACAGCGGTTCTGCTGTTGGGGGGCTGTTACCGTCCCATCGCGAACTATGACCCCTGGCAGGTTCCCCAAGGTTTACCCATAAGCGCTACGCCGACCCTCTTAAGTACGCAGGCTATTAGCGCCGCGACTGAACTTCCCAGGGTCACAATCACCCCCGCGCCTTCCGGACCTACCCCCACGCCTAATTCTCCGGCGCTGTTGCCTACCTTGCGCACGCAAACAAATGAATACACCGTCGTTTCTGGAGATTCGCTTGCCCGCATCGCGCTGCGCCATCAGGTTTCTGTGGGGCAAATCTTGGCATCCAACCCGGACCTGAAAGACCCAAATCTAATTGAGCCAGGTCAGAAATTGATCATTCCACCTGCCAGCGCGAATGAACTAAGCACAAACTTCAAGATTATCCCCGACTCGGAACTTTTTTACAGCCCGTCCGCAGTTGGGTTTGACACAATTTCGGTGGCAGCCCAGTTTGGAGGCAAACTTAATAGGTATTCGGAGAAATTGGAAGACGGTACAACCTTACGCGGAGCTGAGATTGTCCAGCGCGTTGCTGACGAATTTTCTGTAAACCCGCGCCTGCTGCTGGCGGTGCTGGAATACCGCAGCGGCTGGGTAAGCTCGGAGGGGAAGACAGGGATTACCGAGGACTACCCGCTGGGATTGAAGGACGCGAACCGCAAAGGGCTATACAAGCAGCTCAGTTGGGCGGCTAATGAAATGACGCGCGGATACACACTGTGGGAGCTCTCCGCCGTCGCGGTGTGGACGCTCAGCGACGGTGCTGTGATGCGCGTGGATGCCACCATCAACGGCGCGACAGCTGGCATTCAGTATCTCCTGAGCCTTCTCTTGGATAAAGCGGAATGGAAGACGGCAGTTTCTCCAGATGGATTTTTCGCAGTCTATCAACGGTTATTTGGATTTCCATTTGCTTTTTCGATTGACCCCCTAATTCCGGAAACCATCACACAACCCCAGCTTACGCTGCCTTTCGCGCCAGGCGATACCTGGTACTTCACAGGCGGGCCGCATGTGGGTTGGGGAACAGGGTCAGCTAACGCGGGCATAGATTTTGCTCCGCCCGGTGAGGAATTTGGCTGCTATGAAAGCCAAACCCCCGTTGTGGCCGCCGCGGATGGCTTGGTTGTGCGCTCCGGAAACGGTGTCGTGGTTCAAGATCTGGATGGTGACGGTATCGAGCAAACAGGTTGGTCGCTTCTGTATCTGCACATCAACACAGATGGGAGAGCCGCTGTGGGCACTTATCTGCGGCAGGGCGACCTGCTTGGCTACCCTTCGTGTGAAGGGGGATATTCCACCGGCACACACCTGCATCTTGCGCGCCGTTATAACGGTGCGTGGATTTCAGCGGACGGCATTGTGCCTTTCGTTCTGAGTGGTTGGACCAGCAAGAGCGCTGGTATTGAATATGATGGGTTCCTGGTAAAAAATGGACAAACCGTTGAAGCTTTCAATGGCCGTGCCGATTTCAACGCCATCGGACGTTAACTGCTCGCGCGCGGAGAGGCAGCGTAGGATGGCTGCCCGGCGCAGGCGGAAGACGCAGCGTTTGTTTTTTGGCGTGCTGGCGCTGGCGATTTGCGCCGGCGCGGTTTTGGTCCTGCTGCTCGAAGCCCCGGAGAAGGTGGTCGCGAACCAAGCAGTGGATGAGACGGCAGCGTCCCCGAGTTTTTTGGCGCAGCTTCCTGATGTTACACAAGCGCCTCTACCCGAAGAAGTTGTTGATATCACGCCAGAGCCCTCAGTTTTGGCTAATCAGGCTCCAGCCGTCGCTGCCAGCCCAAACGCGCCAATTCTTTATTATGGTCAGAGCGGCGACAGTCTGGATGTGCTTGCCTTGCGTTTTGGAGTTTCGGTCAGCGATATCAGCACTACCGGGCTTTTGTCGGAAAGCGGCTTTATTTCGGAGGGTCAGCTGCTACTCATTCCCTCTGGATTGGAAAATGTCAGTTCCAGTCTCAAGCTCTTTCCAGACGCGGAGGTGGTGAATTCCCCCAGCGCGCTCGACTTTGACCTGGGAGCATTTATCGCTCAGGCAGGCGGCAAGCTTTCCGATTATCAGGAAAGCGTGTACGCCAACGGCATCATGAACAGCACGGAAATTATCCAGCGGGTGGCGCGGGATTATTCCATTCACCCCCGCTTGCTCCTTGCCCTGCTTGAGTACGAAAGCGGTTGGGTCTACGGCAATCCTGCCACGCAGGACCAGCTGTATTTTCCGCTGGGATTGCGGGAATCCGGACAGAGTGGGCTCTATAAACAGTTGGTTTTAGCCGCCGGCAAACTTGGCACTGGTTATTACGGTTGGCGGGAAGGCACTTTGTTAGCATTGACCTTTCCGGATGGCAGCGGCTTGCGGCTGGCACCCGAACTTAACTGCGCTACAGTTGCCTGGATGTATTACTTCTCGCAGACCCGCAACCAGGATGAATGGAACGACGCTTTATATTCCGACCACAGCCTGCTGAACACTTACGAGGCCATGTTTGGAAATCCCTGGCTGATCGCGCAGGAATACCCCTCATTATTCACACCGGGGATGGAACAACCCCCACTTGATCTGCCCTTCGAAAGTGGCATCGTCTGGTCTTACACCAGCGGTCCACACGCGGCTTGGGGGGCTGTTGAAGTACGCGCCGCCCTGGACTTTGCCCCACCGGCGGACGCGCCCGGATGCCTTCCCAACAGCACCTGGATAACAGCATCAGCGCCTGGGCTTGTTGTGCGTTCCGATAACGGCACGGTTGTGATTGACATGGATGGTGATGGGAAAGAGGAGACCGGTTGGAACATTGTGTACCTGCATGTTGGTACCACCCACCGCATCAAGCTGGGTGAATGGGTGGAAAAAGGTGATCGCATCGGGCATCCTTCTTGCGAGGGGGGTATTTCCACAGGAACCCACCTGCACATCGCCCGGAAATACAACGGTGAGTGGATCCCGGCTGATGGACCGCTGGCGTTTAACCTCAGCGGCTGGACAGCAAAAGCCGCGTCAGTGCCATATCAAGGCTGGCTCATCAGCGGCGGGGAAGTCATCCGTTCAAACAGATACAGCGCGACACCCTCCCATATTACCCGCTGGGAATAGACATTCCAGTTTATGGTATATTTGTGGCGTTTACCACCAGGTTCAACCATGATGGATAGTTTCTTCCGTAAAAAACTCAAATGGATAAGCTTCCTGCTTGCGCTTATGCTTTTCACCAGCGCTTGCTCGAACGTTCGGCCCACATATATTCTTCCAGCCGCGCAGCAAACGGAGGAAGCAGAATTGCCTACCTCTACGCCTTTCCCTGCCCGCCCAGTGTACGCGCCTGGAACGCTGGTGGACTATACTGCCCAGAGCGGTGATACGCTGCATCTATTATCCGTTCGTTTTGGCGCGACAGTGCAGGAAATTCTTTGGGCTAATCCGGAGATCCCGGAATCCACTGCCACGCTGCCGCCTGGTTTCCCCATGAGAATGCCGATATATTACAAACCTTTGTGGGGGACCGCATATCAAATTATTCCAGATTCTGCCTTTGTGTATGGTCCTGATCTGATTGGCTTTGATTTGCGCGCGTTTGTGGAATCCAGTTCGGGCTGGTACAAACAGTATGGTTCCTATATTCAAGCGGAATACAAAGACGCGACAAACTTGCTTACCTGGCTGGGAGAAAATTACAGTATTAATCCCAGGCTCCTTTTAGCTCTCCTGGAATATCGCGCCCAAGCGCTGAGCAACCCTACGCGTGACCTCTCCGCTGAACTGACGTTGATAATGCCTGAGGAGGTCTACACCGGGGTTTACCTGCAACTTTCTCACAGCGCGGACTTGTTGAACGACGGATATTATCGTTACAGACAGGGAGAACTAAGCTCTATCACGCATTTGAACGGAGAAATCGAAAACATCGATCCCTGGCAGAACGCCGGTACCGCCGCGCTGCAGTACTTTTTCTCATTGTTTTTGGACGGTGAAGAGTACAGACGCGCGATTGGGCCAGATGGTTTCGCGAAAACTTACCGGGATATGTTTGGAGACCCCTGGCAGGGTGATACTACTGTGCTGCCGGGCAGTCTGACACAGCCCCAGTTTATTTTGCCGTTCCGGATGGGCACCACCTGGTCTTATACCGGCGGGCCTCACACTGGCTGGGGAAATCTAAAACCCTATGCCGCGATAGATCTGGCGCCGCCGGTCGGATCCAAAGGCTGCGTGGGAACGAACGAAGTCGCGGTTGCTGTAGCGGATGGGCTCATTGTCCGCACCGGGCCTGGAACGGCGATTTTGGATCTGGACGGTGATGGAGACGAACGCACTGGATGGAACATTTTTTACCTGCATATCGCCCAGGAAGGGCGCGTAGCACTGGGTACCTATGTAAAACAAGGCGATCCTATTGGTCATCCCTCCTGTGAAGGCGGGCAGGCTACCGGCACGCACTTGCATATCGCGCGCAAGTACAATGGGGAATGGATTTCCGCGACTGGCTTTCTGCCATTCAATTTGGACGGTTGGACGCCGGTGGAAGGCAGCCGCGCATATCTGGGGCAGCTTGTTCGCGGAGATGAGGTGGTCATCGCAAGCGATGAATCCCCCACCAGCAGCATGATTACTCGCAAATAATCCTCAGCGCAGTTCAAAATCGTAACAAAAACAGGCTGTCATGGTGACAGCCTGTTAGTTTTGTGTAATCTATTTTATAAGCCCAAATTGTGGGGGTTCACGGGCGAACCATCGTACCGGATTTCAAAATGCAGGTGAGGGCCGGTCGATTTGCCAGTGGAACCCATGTAACCGATAAGCTGGCCAGCATACACTTCCACACCGCAGCTCTGCAGTATACCGCCGTCCATCAGGTGGGCGTAGAGCGAGAGATAACCGTTTCCGTGGTCAATCACAATCGTATTCCCATAACCGCGGGTTGACCAGCCAGAGTAGATAATTACGCCTGAATCAGCGGCATAAATGTCATAACCCATTCGGCCGGCGTAATCCAATCCATTGTGAGTGGGCGGCGTGTACTCATAACCCGAAATCCAATGCTCCGAGGTAGGAAATTGCCAATTACCGCTGCCAACCGCCCAGGCAGTGCTGTTACAGGCATACGCTCCCAGGTACGAAACATTTGGATGCTCACCAACGCCATCTTCGCCGGGACCAACCGGAGTAACCCAGGTGACTGGCGGACGCGTTCCACCTGGAACGTAGAGCAGCGTGCCGGCTTTGATGTTCGGGTGGCTCAGATCAGCAAATTTGCTGCGGTCTAATTGATTCAAGGGTTCATCCAAGATCACATCACGGCTGACATTGTAAAAAGAAGATACTTTGTCAAGATTTTCCTTATAGCTCCAACCGTGAAAAACGCCGTTATCCGGCAGAATGAAAAGCTTTTGCCCCGGGATAATTCCATCGGGGGTGTCCCCCAGTAAGTAGCGATTTGCCCAAAGAACTGTCTCGGGGGTGAGATCAAACTTATCCGCGATGGTGAAGAGCGTGTCCTGTTCTTCCACACGATAAGCGATAATCTCTGCGCGGGGGGCAGGGAAGGATTCAGGGTTTCCAACAGGCAGCTTCTCGATTTGGGTGAGAGCGGCATAGGTGAGTAAACTATCGGCTGAAACAGTTTCCGGTCGTGTGCCTCCGGGGACGATCAGGCGCGTGCCCGGCGCAATATTCGGTAGCGAAAGATTGCCCAGGCTGGCTCTATTCAACTTGTTGCCCGAATAATCAATAATCGCGTCAGGAGTGACCCCATAGAATTCAGAAACCCCATTCAAACCTTCCCCTTGCTGCCAGATATGGTATACGCCGTCCACGGGCAGAATATAGATGGATATACCTGGGGTGTAAACGGACGGGTCATCGCCTAACTCGTAGCGGTTTGACCACAAAATGGTCTCGGGCGCGATGTTGAACTTGGAAGCAATCGAGAAAATCGAGTCCCCCTCCTGAATGACATAGGTGATCACATCCGCGCGAGTTTGTTCGGCTGTGGGCTGCACTGTTGGCTGAATGGTGGCAGCAGGCGTCGGGGCTTCGGTCTCAAAAGCTAACTGCGGCGCGCTTAGCAGGGTGGGTGTCAGCGTGGGGAGGGCGGTTTCTAGCGCGGGTTTTGCGGATAGCCAGGCGCTTATTATAACTACCGCTGCCAGAATCATTACAAGCGCAGCAATGCTGCCTGGCTGCTTGTGCCAACTTTTTTTGGTTTGGCCCTTTTCTTTTTCGTTTGTTTCAGGAGGCATCGCAGCGGCTTCGAAGTCACTCTCAGCGGGCATCTCTGGTTTTTGATTGGTTGTGTGATCTTCCATCTAATCTCCGAGCTGGCATAATAACCAGCTTCATTGTGTCTGTCAAGTTGACTGTAAAATCGGAAAACTTTCCTTTTTGGTTCTTTTTACGCGAGCGAACGCCTTACAGATAAGGGAAATTGCTAATCGTGGGAATTCACGGGTGTAATTCAGAGCTGCTTTCACGGCACCCGGACAGGTTGTGTCCGCGGTCTATGGCTATTCTTGAATTTTGCGCACCTAAGAAACGATAAATGTCCATTAATTCCTGAAAAACTTAGCAAGCAGTGCGTTCAGGTCTGCCTGGCTGTGTCTGGCGATTGCTGCGAAAAAGTCATTGCGTCCGGCAAGCTGGTATGTATTGCTGACTGCATAATCCTTAAGCGCCGCAAAAAAAGCGTCATCGCCAATAACATCCCGCAGTTCTTGCATAAACTGAGCGCCGCGCAGGTAGACCGCATCGCGATAGGACGGGTAGCCACCAGAAAGATAGATGTCGGAATTGACGTATCCTTTGGGCTCAAACCCATCGACGCGGTTGTTCCACCACCACTGCACCAGGTCGGGGTGATAGGTTTGATAATAGAGAACCTCGTGATAAGTTGCCAGGGCTTCGTCCAACCAGGGTTCTTGCGCTTGGTCGCTGCCGACCATGCTGTAGAACCACTGATGCGAAATTTCGTGCGGGGTAAGGATGGTCAGGTTGGTTTTGGGCGTTTTGTTATAAAAGTCAAACACGCCGTAGCTAATCATCACCATGCCGTCCATTTCCATGTTATGTAAGAAATCTGCCGCGACGATTGAAATCATTTCACGCGGGTAGGGATAGTAAAGCTGACCAAACAGCTTTAGAGCCTGCGCCGCGATTTCGGTCACCGCTATTCCGGCTTCCTGGGCTTCCATAAACACGTACGAACGGATGCGCACCCCGTCCTGGGTGATTTCATGCTCAAAGTAGCTGTCGCTCACGGAAAAGGAAAAGCCTCTGGCTAATTCCAAATGGTAATATCTGGTCCCGTTTTTCTCTTCAGCAGGCGCGCTGGCGGCAACTTCAATCAACTCCTGCCGATCGGTTAGCTGCAGACTCACATCAAAGTCGGACATCTCTGCGACCACGTACTCCCCGACCAGCATGTTGTTCTCCACCTGCTGAGGATGAATTATCCAACCTTTCTCTTCGTCAAAGGGCGGAATGTAAGGGTACCAGTTCGTCAGGTTTGTTTGTCTGCCAGACACGCCGTAAGTGCCTTCATGGCTGGGCAGGTTTAGTTGATAGCTGAACTTAAGACTGGTTTTTTCTCCTGGGGCAAGGGGAGCCGCAAGCGGGATAGAAAAACGCACGCCGTTCTCCTGCCAGCCGCTAATTGGGCTTCCGTTCCCATCGGTCAGGCTGCGCAGTGAAAAACTGCCAGGGAAATATTTTGGAGGGACTACAACAACCAACTCCGTCAGGCTCTGGCTGCTGCGGTTCGTATAGGTAATGGTCTCATCCACCACCGCATAACGCGTGTAATAGTTCAGGATTAAATTCAGTTGGTAATGTGTGCGATTTTCTGGCTTGGGAATATCCAGAGCTTGGTTTGTCTCGGGGAGTGCGGTCGGGCGAGCGGTTGTCGGGATGACAGCTTCTTTTGTTGGGCTTGGCTCAGCGGCAGCCAGCGTCGCTTCCGATACTTGCACCTGCGGAGCAGGCAAGCTGCCAACTGGCGCGCCAACCTGTTGATTTGCGCAAGCGCTCAGCGCTAGCGCCGCGGCAAGTACGATCAGGAGAATTGTGGATTTTCTCAACGGGACCTCACACCCTGCCCATTCTACCAGAAAACTGAATTGACCTATTTTGACCATGATACAAAGGAATGCCCAGAAAGCTTGAAATAAACAAGGCTCGACCATGCTAAATAATGAAAAGCAGAAATGATGCTTTTGGCGGGGCTTGATGCACGCCATCAGAAAAAGCCCCGCGTCAAAGCGGGGCTCCTTAGTACTACTTTAATTGTCCAAAACGCCTAACCTTCAATGATTTTTATTTCGCGAGTCAGTTCCAGAACCTGGCGAAACATGGCAATGCAAGGGCAATATTTTTCTTCTGATAGCTGCACCGCGCGTTCCACGTCCTCGGGTTTGATGCCGCGCCCGGTAACGACATAAATCAGGTGCATGCGCGTGAACACCTTGGGATAGGTGTCGGCTTTAGCCACGATGGCGCGCACCTCAAAGGCGCTCACTTCCGCGCGTTTCTTTTTCAGGATGGAAATTACGTCCATCGCTGTGCAGCCAGCCGTGCCGATAGCCAGCAATTCGGTCGGCCTGAAGCCGTCATCATGCCCTCCCGAGACCTCCGCCGAATCCATTTTCAACGTAAAGCCGGTATCCGCGCTGCCTGCAAAACTCATATCTCCTTGCCATACAGCCTTTGCTTCCATCATTTCTCCTTTGCCTCCAGCCAACTGGCTGGACTATGGTAATTTATCAGGTGAAAGCACCTGTTTGCGTCTTGCCGCAGTGCGAGCACACCAGGTTGAGCTGGCTGTCATAATCCACCCGACCAACCAGGCAGAATGGACAGGGAAGGCCGTACCTCAACGAGAAAAACCCGTTAGAACCGCACACGCGCAAGGATTTTTCCGGTCTCATGCTCTCGGGCAGAAAGCTGGGCTGGGCTGGGGGGTCTTTGGCGGGTTCGGGGGAACTGCTCAATGTTGGCTCCAGTTCTTCTCTCTCTTTTTTGCTCGCTTGCCGTCCTCGCCTTGTTTCCAGAACTCTTAATTGCTTACGACACCGGCGTCAGGTACCAGGTTGGGAGCACGTCAAAGTCCAGGTTATCGCGTTCTCCGAGCGCAAGGTGTTGATATCCCGCGGCAGCAATCATTGCGGCGTTGTCCGTGCATAAACTGATGTGCGGGATATGCACTTTAAACTGCGTTTGAGAGCGGAAGGCTTCCCGAAGGGCTTTGTTTGCTGAAACACCGCCCGCGACGATGATTTCCTTGGCATCAAATTGCTGCGCCGCGGAGATGGTTTTTTCGTACAAAGCGGAGACGACCGAAGCCTGAAAACTTGCCGCCAGGTCCGCGACTGGCAAGTTTTTTTTCTGGGCGCGCAAATCCTCCACCGTGCGCAAAACCGCGGTCTTTACGCCGCTGAAGGAAAAGTTGAAAGGCTCGGAGAGGCGGGCTTTTGGGAAGTTAAACGCGCGCGCATTGCCTTCCTGAGCGGCTTTTTGGATAGATGGACCGCCCGGGTAGGGCAAGTCCAGCAGGCGGGCAACTTTGTCAAAAGCTTCGCCGGCCGCGTCATCCACGGTGCCACCTAATCGTTGGTACTGCAGATGCCCGCGCATCAGGATGAGTTCAGTATGTCCACCGGAAACCAGCAAAGCGATTAGCGGGAATTTTGGTTCGGGACCGGCCGCGCTGCCGCTTTGGAACAGCCAGGAAGAATAAATGTGGCCTTCGAGGTGGTTCACACCGACTATTGGTCGGTCTGCAGCCAAGGCCAGCGCTTTTGCCATGTTCGCCCCGACCACGAGCGAGCCGGCCAATCCGGGTCCGCGCGTGACCGCGATGCCGTCAATATCGCTTAGTTCCAAGTGGGCTTGCTGAAGGGCCTCATTCACGGTAGCGTAGACTGCTTTGATGTGCTCTCGGGAGGCTATTTCGGGGTATACACCGCCGAATTGCGCGTGCAGGTCTACCTGGCTGGCAATGACCGAACTAAGTATCTCACGTCCGTCCACGACCACAGCTGCCGCGGTTTCATCACAGCTCGATTCAACTGCCAATATGCGTAAATGTGGAGCTTTCATCCTAACCTGCTCTCATCGGCACGACCAAATCCATGGGGAAGTCCGCGAATTTCACAAACTGCCCATCCGAAGTGACATAATAGGTATCCTCCAGCCTGATGCCGTAGCCCTTCTCAGGATAGTATAACCCAGGTTCGAGGGTGAAAACAGAACCGGGCTGGAGCTTATTGCTGTTATCTGTGGGACGGCTAAACCAAGGCTTTTCGTGCACATCCAGCCCCACACCGTGACCCAGCGAGTGGACATACCCAGAACTTACGCGCGGATTGGTGCGCACGGTCTCGTGACCGTAAGCTTCCAGAAGCTCACAGGTGCGCTGCTGTAAAATGGCCGGGTTTATCCCAACCTGAAGTTCAGAGGCGAGCTTGTTATAAGTATTATGCACCTGGTCGAAGACCTGATGCACCTCATCGGTGGCATAACCCAGACTCCAGGTGCGGGTAAAGTCGTAGAAATAGCCGCCGCCCTGCTCACAAGGGAAGATGTCATACACAATTGTCTGCCCCAGCCGGATTGGGTCGCCGGGAGTGCCAGAGCTGTGCGGCACGCCGGCATCCCTGCCGATGGCGAAAATGGTATCTTCGGGATTTTCCGCGCCGTAAGTCGTCAGCCAGAGGTTTATCTGCGTCTTAACGTCTTTGATAGTAAGCGGCTCTCCATTCGCCTTAACAAGGGTGTCCCCGCTGACCTTGTGAGAGGTAAGCAAATCTAAGGTGTTGCCTACCACGCGAGTGGTCAGGCGCGCCATGCCGCGAATGCGCTCCAATTCCTGCTCGTCTTTGGTGGCGCGTGCTTCCAGCAGAATTGTGTCATTCACATCCCCTGTTAGTTCCAAGTCAGGAAGCAGTTTTTGCAGCTCCTGCACGATGGCGACGAAGGGTCCCACATCGCGGGAGCCGTAAAGCAGCACCTTCCCTTTGGTCAGGCCAATAGATTCCAGGATTTGCCTATATCGTAAAGCAACGGCCAGCCTCATATCCCCATTTGTTTCTTTTAATAACGCGTTGAAATCATAATCCGCGTAGCTGACCAGCTGAAAGCCTGATTTGGCAGCTTCATCCCTTTCCATTGGCCCGTGGCAAAGGATTGGGGTTTGGCCGGGGATGATAAATAAGTCTGCGCCGGTCAGGTGGGCAATACCGGTAAAGTACACCATGGCGGAATTGTGTTGCCCGGCGCCACTAATCCATAAGGCGTCCACCTGGTTTTGCTGCATGAGGCTGTCAATGTGTTGTTTCATTTTATTCCTTAAACTGCGCGAGGGCTGTTCTGATCCCCGCCAGCAAATATTGATCTTCATCCGGAAGGATGGTTCTCGGATCGAAAACGACCCGCTTATCTTCCACGCGCGCGATGATGGCCGGTTGGCAAGCCCGCAGCCTGGCAAGCAGTTTTTGCGGCCCGCGCGTTTCCAGCGCGAGAAGCCAGGTAGGAAGCGTTTCTTCGGGCAAGCTGCCACCCCCAATAGTGGAGCGGCCTGGGATTAGGTTGCCAACGCCGAGCTCCTGCTGCCAGTTAAGAGCCTGTTCGCGCAGAGCATCTTCCTGGCGGCCGAGCATTTGATAAACAGGCACGCATACCTCTGCTTCGGCTTTCAGGTAGTGCAGCAAAGTGGCGGAAAGCGCGGCAAGGCATAGTTTGTCTGGACGCAGCGCGCGGTAGAGAGCGTGTGTGCGCAGCTTGTCCACCAGGGCTTTTTTACCCGCGATGATTCCAGCTTGCGGTCCGCCCAGCAGTTTATCCCCGGAGAAACAGACCAAGTCTACTCCTGCTTGCAGAGCTTCCTGAACGGTAATTTCGTGCGGCAAGCCCCAGCTGGCAGTATCCAAAAGGGCTCCGCTGCCCTGGTCAAAGAGCAATGGTACTCCCGCGGATTTTGCCAGAACGGAGAGTTCTTTAAAATTTGGTTCCGCAGTGAAGCCCACAATCTTAAAATTGGAATGGTGCGTGAGCATCAGCAGCTGCGCGCCTTCTTCCAGCGCTTGTTGATAATCCCTGAGATGGACCCGATTTGTCGTTCCGATTTCCACCAAACGCGCGCCGGATTCGCGCAGCACATCTGGAACGCGAAAGCCGCCGCCGATTTCTACCAGTTGTGAGCGCGCGACCGCCACCTTTTTTCGGCGGGCGAGCGCGGTGAGGGCCAGCAGTACCGCGCCGGAATTATTATTGACCACAAGCGCGGCCTCCGCGCCGGTCAGGCGCGTCAGCAAGCTTTCCACCTGCGTGTTGCGTGAGCCGCGTTTTCCCTGGCCCAGTTCGTATTCCAGGTTGGAATAGCCATTTGCCGCGGAGGCGACGGCCATTCTGGCCTGGATGCTTAAAGGCGCGCGTCCAAGATTGGTGTGCAGCACCACTCCGGTCGCGTTGATTATCTGAACCGGGAAAAGCGCGGCCTGGCTGCTTAGGCGCGCCGCAGTTCGGGAAATGAGCGTTTCGTCGGAGGCAACAGTGATACCAGCGCGTAGTTCTTCGCGATATTCCGCCAAGACGTCCCGGATGGCATTCGCAGTCCACTCCCTGCCAAAAGATGCGATAAGCTCCCCGGTCAGCGCATGCGTTAGCAGATGATCTACCGAGGGTATTTGGCGAAAAGCATCCATAGATTAAGATTCGGGATTATCGGGTTTCCACCGGCTGCGGTCCCAAAGGCGGAGCAGCACTTCGATGAGCACAAACCCGGCGGCGATCAGCACGCCTAACGGGAAGGTAAGCACCCGACCCATGCGCAGCCACGCCATCAGGCTGATAAAAATGCCAGCCCACAACGCTTCGCGCAGGATAACAGCACTTTCAGCTGGGGGGGTGGTGGGAAAACGAAGATTAAGGAAATACGCGGCTGGCAGAGCAAGTGCCGCGCCTAAAAGAACCAGGAAGAAAAAGAATAACCAGCGGGGACCGAGCGTGGGCAGGGTCAGGTTTAGCAGCACAGCCAGACCGCCGCCTCCGGCTGCCAGGAGAATCAAAAAGGCGGGTAAAAAATCTTTAAAGGACGGAATTTTGGCGCGTTCAGGGTTTTCCATGCTTTGAATTATATCGTACTTTGCGCCGTGGAACGCTGCGGGAAAGCGCTTTGAATTGACGAGAGGTATCAGCTATGTTAAACTTGCTGCATTAACTCATCCAGAGAAGTGGAGGGACCGGCCCTGTGAAGCTTCGGCAACCCGCTCGTTCGGGTGCCAATTCCGGCAGACATGTTCTGGAAGATGAGGCTGGCAATTCCGCTGAACGCCTCTCTTACGAGGCTTTTTTTGTAAAGACACGAGGTGCCATATGAGTCTGGATATTTCAGGAATAACACGAAAAACAGCTTACCTGGACGCGTTGAAAGAGCGCGTGCTGGTTTTCGACGGCGCGATGGGCACCACCCTGCAAACAATGAACCTGACAGAAGCTGATTTTGGCGGCAAACATCTGGTCGGCTGCAACGACTGCCTGGTATTAAGTTCGCCAGAAACGATAGCCAAAGTGCACGCTGCTTTTCTTGATGCTGGCGCGGATGTAATCGAAACCGATACCTTCAGGGCTAATCGCCTGACGCTGGCTGATTACGGTCTGGAAAATAAAACGCTGGAATTAAATACTGCTGCCGCGCGTCTAGCACGCCGCGTAGCGGATGGCTTTAGCACGCCCGCGAAACCGCGTTTTGTGGCGGGTTCTATTGGTCCTTCCGGCAAGCTCATCTCCACCAACGACCCTCAAATGTCCGATATCAGCTACGACGCGCTTGCGGATATTTTCCGTGAGCAAGCGCTTGGCCTGATCCAAGGCGGAGCTGACCTGCTGCTGCTGGAAACCCAGCAGGATATCCTGGAAGTCAAAGCGGCAATTGAAGGCATTCATAGGGCTTTTGTGGAAGCTGGCGCCATTCTCCCAATTCAAGCCCAGGTGACGCTGGATGTAAACGGCAAGATGCTGCTAGGCACGGATATTACTGCCGCGCTGGCGATCCTGGAAGGCATGGGCGTGAACGTCATCGGGTTGAACTGCTCTACGGGACCAGAACACATGCGCGCGTCGGTTCAGTACTTAAGTGAACATGCCACCTTGCCCATTTCCTGCATCCCAAACGCTGGTTTGCCAATGAACGTGAACGGAGAGGCGGTTTATCCTCAACAGCCCGAACCATTCGCGGAGATGCTGGCGCAATATGTGCGGGAATACGGCGTGCGGGTAGTGGGGGGCTGCTGTGGTACCCGCCCAGAGCACATCCGCAAGCTGGCAGAAAAAATACCAGCCGAAGTGCCGCCGCTTCCGCAGCGCGAACCAAAAGCGCTGCTGGCGTCGCCAGTGCAGGCGGTGCCGATTGAGCAGGAACCTGTACCCTTCCTGATTGGGGAGCGCCTGAACGCGCAAGGCTCCCGCGCTTTTAAAAAGCTGCTGCTGGCAGAAGACTACGATGGGATGCTGCAAATCGCGCGGGACCAACTGGAGACAGGCGCGCATGGTTTGGATATCAGCGTCGCTGTTACTGAACGCAGTGACGAGGCTCTTTTGATGGAAAAGTTAGTGAAGCGCCTTTCGCTGGAAACGCCCGTTCCGCTGATTATCGACACCACTGAACCGGACGTGGTAGAAGCCGCTTTGCGCACTGCTCCTGGCCGCTGCCTGATCAACTCGACAAACCTGGAGGCCGGCACCGAAAAACCGCGACGCGTGTTTGCGCTGGCAAAAAAGTACAGCGCCGCCGTTCTCGCGCTGACCATTGACGAGCAGGGCATGGCTAAAACCGCCGAACGCAAGTTGGAGGTGGCGCAGAGGATTTACGCCCTGGCGGTCAACGAATGCGGACTGAAAGCTCAGGACCTGGTCTTTGACGACCTGACTTTTACTCTGGCGACCGGTGAAGATATTTACCGTCAGTCCGCGATTGAGACGCTGAGAGGACTTACGTTAATTAAACAAACACTGCCAGGGGTGCATACCTCGCTTGGGGTCAGCAATGTTTCCTTTGGGCTTTCGCCCGCGTCGCGAAAAGTAGTCAACAGCGTCTTTTTGCATCATGCCATCCAGGCTGGCCTGGATATGGCGATTGTCAACCCCGCGCAGATCCGTCCCTACGGCGAAATTCCGCCGCAAGAGCGCGAGTTAGCTGAAGCCTTGATTTTCAACCGCCATGAAAATGCCCTGCCTGATTTAATCGCCTATTTTGACGCTAATCCCGAAGCGGCAGCTGAGAGCAAGGAGAAAAGTTCACCGCTGGAGGGCTTGACGCCGGCGGAACGCCTGACGCAGCGCATCATCCGCCGCTTGAAGGCTGGCGTGGAAGACGATATCGAGGCTGTGCTTGCGGAAAGACCAGACGCCCCCAAAGCTCAGACCGCGGTGGAAATTCTTAATGAGGTGCTGCTGCCAGCCATGAAAGAAGTTGGCGACCGTTTTGGCGCTGGAGAGTTGATTTTGCCTTTCGTGCTGCAATCCGCGGAAGTTATGAAAAAAGCTGTGGCGCACCTGGAGAATTACCTTGAAAAGAAGGCCGGCGAGAGCAAAGGCAAGCTTGTGCTGGCCACGGTCTACGGAGATGTGCATGACATTGGCAAGAATCTGGTTAAGACCATCGTCTCGAACAATGGTTTTGAGGTTGTGGACTTGGGTAAGCAGGTGCCTGCAGAAACAATCATTCAGGCCGCGCTTGAACATCACGCCACAGCCATTGGCCTGAGCGCGCTGCTTGTTTCCACCAGTAAACAAATGCCCCTGATTGTTAACGAATTGCACCGCAGGAAGTTAAATATTCCGGTGCTGATTGGCGGCGCGGCAATCAACCCTCGCTTTGGATGGCGCATTTTTAAATGCGACGATGGCGAATATTACGCGCCGGGAGTGTTCTACTGCAAAGATGCCTTTGAAGGCTTGGCTGTGATGGACGCTCTGACCGACCCTCAGCGTCATCAGGCCATCCTGGAGGATTTACGCAGAAAGGCTGAGCATGAATATGCCGCCGCGCAAATCCGACCTGAACGAACAGCCCAACGCGGCGGAAGCCCATCCATACCCCCGGCTGATGTCATCCCCAAAATTGAGCAATGGGGCGTCCGAGTTGTGAAATCCATGCCGCTGCAATTGGTGGCAAAACACCTGAATTTAAATGAACTCTATCGCCTCTCCTGGGGGGCTAAAAACGCTCACGGCGCGGAATGGAAACGCCTGCAAGCAGAATTCGACACTCGACGCGAGGCGATGCTGCGCGATGCCGAAAAGCAAGGCTGGCTGAAACCGCAGGGCGTATATGGTTATTGGCCGACCTTAGCGGATGGCAGCGCTCTGGTGATTTACGACCCCCTGACGCTGCAGGACTCTCAACCAAAGGAATTGATGCGCTTTGAGTTTCCGCGCCAAGTTGGCGGGGAGGAACTCTGCCTGGCGGATTACTTCTTGCCGGTGGGTTCCGATCACTTTGACGCTGTCGCTTTTCAGGTTGTCACCGTTGGGGATGCCGCTGCGCAGCGTTTTGCCGAGCTTGAGGCTTCCCAGTCTTACTCCGAAGCGTATTTCACGCATGGGCTCGCGGTACAGATGGCTGAGGCCGCGGCGGACTACTTGCACGCGCATATTCGCCGGGAGCTGGGCTTGAAAGCGAACCAGGGCCTGCGCTACTCCTGGGGGTACCCAGCCATTCCCGAGCTTTCTGACCACAGTAAGGTGTTTAGGCTTTTGCCAGCGGAGGAAGCCCTGGGAATGCAGCTCACATCGGCCTTCCAACTTGTGCCAGAGCAGTCCACGGCGGCAATTATTGTGCACCATCCCCTGGCTAAATACTTCAACATTGGCGTGAACAGGGTGGAACAACTGCTCGGTTAGGCGCTTGGTATGCCGTTCTGAAGCTGTCCAGCTGAGTACAATCCCGGAATGGTGCGATTTCCTGGGGTACAATTGGCTGGGCGAAAGAAGGTGACCCTATGAAGGTTAAGAAATTAACATTTTTTAGTCTGTTGTTGGCAGCAGTTGTGCTTATTTCTGGCTGCACGCAGCCCGCGCCGCGCGAGCTTTCGGACCTGGAAGAAACCGCGGTAGTGCAGACTCTGACTGCCATGGCGCCGACCCTGCCTCCTCCCACAGAGACGCCCACACCCACCGCCACCAGTACACCCACTCCGACGCCTACAAAGGTCACCTCTATTGGTCCGGACAATTTTCCAGCGGATGTGAATCCTCTGACTGGCCTGCAAATTGAAAACCCAAGCCTGCTGGACCGCCGGCCGGTAATTGTTAAGGTCGCCAATTATCCAGCGGTAGGTCGACCGCATGCCGGGCTTTCATATGCCGATATCGTCTGGGAATACTATATTGGTGAAGGCTCCAACCGCTTTGCCGCGTTGTTTTACGGTCAGGACGGCTCAAAAATCGGACCTGTCCGCTCTGGCAGACTGGTTGACCCCGAACTGGCGCGCATGTACCAGGCAGTCCTGGCATTTAGCGGCGCCAACCAAGAAAACGTGCTGCCAAGAATCTACGATTTGCTGGGCAACCGCATCCTGACGGAGGGTAACTGCCCGGGGATATGTCGGGATGACTACACCGTGGTGGGGGTATTCGCCAACAGCGCTGACGTCACTGCTCAGATGGGAGCGCGCGGCGTCACCCAAAGCAAGCCCGACCTTACCGGCATGTTGTTTGATACCAAACTGCCCGCGGGCGGGCAAAAAGCCGAAAAGGCCACGCTGTTTTACAACTTTTTGGATAAGGGCGATTGGATTTACGATGAAACCAGCGGTAAATACCTGCGCTGGATAGAAAACGCAAACAACTACGAGCAGATGATTCCCTTGGTTGACAGGCTGAACAACCAGCAGTTGGCTTTTTCAAATGTGATAATGGCCTACGCGACCTACACCGAATACAGCAGCGTGCTGCACGATATCGCGGTGTGGGATAACGCCAGCGGCATGCGAGCGATTGTATTCCGCGATGGACAAGCCTACGAAGTGACCTGGAAGGCCACCAGCCAGGAGAAGCCCATCCAATTTTTTGACGCGCAGGGAAATCTCTTCCCCCTTAAACCGGGAAATACCTGGATTAATCTGGTAGGTTCCAACACCAATCTGGAAGTTACGAATTCTGAGTGGTTCTTTACTTTTCGGATGCCTTAGGCGTATGCGCACCCTGGTAATCTCTGATATTCACTCCAATTCTGATGCCCTAAAAGCAGTCATTTCTGATGCGGTGGTATTTGACCGTGTTTGGTGCCTGGGGGATGTGGTTGGCTATGGACCCGACCCCAATGAATGCATTCAGATACTTAAATCTCTGCCAAGGTTAGTGTGCATCCTCGGGAACCATGACGCGGCGGTGATGGGTTTTATTGAACTGTCAGCTTTCAATAACGAAGCGAGCGCGGCCATCATGATTCAGGAGCGCATGTTAAGCCAGGAATCCCGGGAATTTTTGGAACTCCTGGAGGTTCAGCGCGTGGAAGACGGCATCACCTTAGCCCACGGCAGTCCACGCAATCCCATTTGGGAGTATGTGATGAACGCCCGAACAGCCAAAGAAAACTTTTCGGCTTTTGATACCCAGGTTTGCCTGATTGGACACTCCCATATTCCAGTCATCTTCATTGATGACCACTCCAAACACCCCGGCATCCTGCTGCCGTCTTCGGGGGATATGTGGCGCTCCGAGAAGCGTTTTTTGCTCAATCCCGGTTCGGTTGGTCAACCGCGCGACCGGAACCCGCTGGCTTCTTACGTTATCTGGGACGATGAGGAAGAGATTTATAGCTACCACCGCGTTGCGTACGATTTTCGACCGGTTCAGGAGCGCATCCTTTCGCTAGGGATCCCCTCCAGGCATGCCTACCGCCTGGCTGAAGGCATTTAGTACCATTATCCTGGAACATTTTCCCGCGTCCTGCGTCTTAAGCTTAGAGTTCGTAACGAATAGGAGACTTGAAATGAAGAAGCGTTGGATATTCCTCAGTATTATTCTAATCCTTGCTCTTAGCGCCTGCGCCAGCCGCTCTGTTGAGCAAAGTGCCGAGATGCCGGCTTACGCGCCGGTTGTTGAAGAGAGCAAAGACGCATACGAAAGCGCTGGAAGCGCAGGTGACCAGTCCGCGCGGGAGTCCGTGGAGCGCTTGGTTATCAAGCAAGCTTACATGCGCGTATCTGTCGGGGACCCAACTGTTGCCATGCGGGCTGTTATGACCATGGCGGAGGGAATGGGGGGGTATGTCGTGACCTCTAACCAATGGAATTCCGTAGACAGCAGCGGCAAGGAATACGCGCAAACGTCCGTCACCATTCGGGTTCCATCTGAACGGTTGGATGAGGCGATGCAGAAAATTCGCGAGATGGCTGCTGACCCAAAGAGCGGCGTGCTTTCTGAGAGCGTAAGCGGGCAGGATGTCACTTCTGATTACGTCGATTCACAATCCCGTCTGCGCAACCTGGAAGCGGCTGAACAGCAGCTGGTGAAATTGCTGGAAAGCGCCAGTGATTTGCAGTACACGCTTGATATCTTCCGGGAGCTGACCAGCATTCGCAGCGAGATCGAAGTTCTGAAGGGTCACATCAAGTACCTGGAGGAGTCCGCCGCGCTTTCATCCGTCAGCGTGGAATTCGTTGCCGAGGCATCGCTGCAGCCCATTCAAATTGGCCCGTGGAAGCCCTCTGGTGAGGCAAAGAAAGCCGTGCAGGCTCTCATCCGCACCGCGCAAAAAGTCGGAACTGGTTTGATTTGGTTCGCGATAACCTGGGTTCCCTTCCTTCTGCCGATCGCCTTAATCGTGTACTTGATTGTCAGGTCGGGTAAGAAGCGCAAAGCGGCGCGCAAAGCGGCCGCCGAGCTTAAAATCCAGGCAGAACCTAAAGAATAATCTGCCTGCCTTGAAAAGGATAGAAAGAGGCCGTCTTGTTTAGGCGGCCTCTTTTTTTGTTAGTCTGCTCCCTTAATTATCTTTACCCACCGATAAGCGCAATTTGCAGTTCGCGATAGTTATTCAGCGTTCCAGCTATCCAACAAGGTTTGGAATGGTATAGGACCTTCGCGCAGCAGTTTTGGCTGGCTGCCGAGGCAGTCGATGATGGTGGAGCCGGCGCTCCCGCGCAGTTTTCCGCCGTCCAGGATTAAATCCACTCTGCCATCCAGCTGCGCGCGGACTTCTTCGGCGTTCTGTGGATTTTCCCGGTCGGAGATATTGGCTGACGTGACCGCCAGAGCGCCAGCCGCCACCAGCAAGCTGCGCGCGAAGGATTTGTCGGGCATGCGCACGGCAAGGCCGGGGTAAGGCGTGAGCTCCCTTGGAAGCAAAGGGTTCTTGGGTAAAACCAGCGTGAGCGGTCCTGGCCAATAACGCGCTATCAGCCGCGCGGCCTGTATTGGCACGCTCTCGACGAACATATGAAGCTGGCTAATCTCGCCAATCAGGACAGGCAGCGCCTTCATAGCCGGCCTGTTCTTGGCGGTGTAAATCGCGGTCAGCGCTGCAGGGTTGTCAGGGTCGCAGCCCAGTCCGTAGAGCGTATCAGTCGGAAAAACAATCAATCGGCCAGCCCGCAGAGTTTCCAGAGCGAGGTTTAACGCGCTTGGGTCGTTCGTTGAGATGATGCGTGTAGTTAATGCGCCCATAGCTTAATCCAATTGTACCCGCACCAATCGGTCGTGGTCACTAAGGTCCTTCAGCAGCTCAATGTGAGCATTTGGCAGGTTTTCACGCGCGAGTGCGATTGTTTCTGCGCCCAGACCTGCTTCTGTTTCCGCAAGGACCAGACCGTGGGGGTTCAGATGCCTGGGCACTTGCTCGAAAAAGCGGCGCAGCAGGCGCAGCCCATCCAGTCCGCCGTCTAACGCGATTTTGGGCTCGTAGGCGATGCTATTGACTGCGTTCAGCGCGGAACTTGGAATGTAGGGCAGGTTGGCGCAAATAAGGTCGAAACCTGAGAGAGATTCTGGAATTAAGTTCTCTTGCAAAAACGTAATACGCTCACAAACCTGGTGTTCGCGAGCATTGGTTGCCGCGATTGCTAGTGCCTCCGCGGAGATGTCCGTGGCAGTAAGCTGAAGATGCGGGGCTTTTTTCGCGAAGGTGATCGCAATGCATCCGGAGCCAGTCCCAACATCAAGCGCTTGAACGGGACCATACCTGCGGCTCAGCCATGCCAGCGCCTCATCAATCAGCAGCTCAGTTTCGGGTCGCGGGATGAGCACAGCGGGAGAAACCCGAAAATTGAGCCCGTAAAATTCTTGACTTCCTGTCAGATAAGCCAACGGCTCACCTTGAGCAAAGCGCTGCACCAGCTGGGCAAAGACTGCGGCTTGTTGTGCGTTCAAGCATGCTTCGGGATGCGCCAATACCCAGGTTTTTGGAGCTTTCAGTACAAAAGCGAGCAATACCAGAATGCTTATGTGGGCATCGGGTACTGCGGGGGACAGCTCTCGTAAAATTGCTTGCTGGAGTTCGGCCAGACTTACATCAGTCGGGAGTCTCATAGTTTGCCAGGCGGTTCGCCTCGTCGGCAACCTGCAGCTCTTCAATGAAGGTATCCAATTCAGTTCCGCTCATCACGCCAGCCAGATTGAAGGAGGACACGTTGATGCGGTGGTCTGTCACGCGGGACTGGGGATAATTGTAGGTTCGGATTTTCTCGCTGCGTTCGCCGGTTCCGATTTGGGAGCGGCGGGTGGCATCCTGTTCGGACTGCCGCTTTTGCTGTTCAATTTCATACAGGCGGGCGCGCAGCACGCCCATCGCGCGCATCCTATTCTGTAATTGGGAGCGCTCATCCTGGCAGGCGACTACGATGCCGGTTGGCAAGTGGGTGATGCGCACCGCGGTCATGTTCTTTTGGACGTTCTGTCCGCCCGCGCCTGCAGACCGGTAAACGTCCACCTGGATATCGGATTCCGGGATGTCAATTTCAACATCCTCCACTTCTGCCAATACTGCGACAGTTACCGTGGAGGTATGGATCCGGCCCTGGGATTCTGTTTCGGGCACGCGCTGGACGCGGTGGACGCCGGATTCAAATTTCAGGCGGGAATATGCGCCTTTTCCTTTGACAGCAAAAGTTACTTCTTTATATCCGCCGATGCCAATTTCGTTGGCAGACAGAATTTCTGTCTTATAGTGGTGCAGGTCGGCGTAGCGCAGGTACATACGCAGCAGGTCTGACGCAAAGAGAGCGGCTTCGTCACCGCCAGTACCGGCGCGAATTTCGACAATCACGTTGCGGTTATCGCGCGGGTCTTTTGGGACCAGGAGAGCGCGCAGCTCTGCCTGAACTGAATCCATTTGCTCGGAGAGTTCCTGCAGTTCCAGTTCTGCCAGCTCGCGCATTTCCCCTTCCGTCGAGCCCAGCAGAAATTTCGTTTCCTCCAGCTGGGATTGGGCAGTCTGGTACTGCTTCGCCAGATTGACTACCGGTTCAAGCTCCGCGCGTTCCTTGGAAAGTTCCGCCACTAATTGGTAGTCCATGCCGGCTTCCGCCAGATTCTGTTCGAGCTCTTCGAAGTGCTCGAGGATATTCTTGAGTTTTTCTTCCAGTTGTGTTTCCATTTTAATCGCCGCAAGATTATACCACTTGCCGGGAAGAAAATACACGCGCATTTGAAGTGGTCATGACTGACTTGAGGGTAACACGCTTGGGGTTCATCGAGCTGCCGATTGCCTGAAGCGTTCGCCATATGTCAAAAGACTGATAAGAGTGACAAATATGTGATAATCTTGGATAAATACAAAGACGGGATGGGATATGGAACTGTACTTTATCCGGCACGGACAATCTGAAAACAACGCCCTTTATGATGAAGAGGAATATGACTGGGGAAATCGTCGGTCTGATCCCAAACTCACCGATATCGGTTATCAACAAGCTGGGCTGGCTGCAGATTTCTTCGCGCGCGCGTCAGCTAATACCCCTATCAACCGTAAAGGTTTTCAGAACCGGGCTGAAAACGGCCTGACGCATCTTTATTGCAGCTTGATGGAACGGGCTGTCCAGACTGGGACGGTCCTTTCCCAAAGGCTCAGTCTTCCCCTGCTGGGCGTTCCGGACCTGCACGAAGTGGGCGGAATTTACTTTGAGGAGCTGATTGAAGGCGTCAGCAGCATTCGCGTCGAACATGGGCTGACCCCGCGATACCTGCGCGATAATTATCCAAACCTGAGTCTCCTGGAGCCAATCCCCGAGCAGGGCTGGTGGCCTGGTGGACGGGAAGAACGCGCGGCGCGCATACCGCGTGCTGTGCGCATGCTGGACTTGTTGTTTGCCAGGCACGGAAATACGGAAGACCGGGTGGGCGTGATTACTCACGGCGGCTTCTTTGCCTGCTTCTTTCGGGCTATCTTCAATCTGGATTTGGAAGAGCCGAATCAGCAGCGTCTTCCTTATCAGATTGAGCTTAACAATTGCGGAATCACGCGTTTCTCCATTCAGCAAGCGCGCTATCTTCTGGTTTACCATAACCGCACGGATTTTCTTCCAGACAAGCTGGTCACGTAGTTGCAACGCAAACAAATGCTGTAAATCAGCAATCGCAACCAAGACTCCGATTTCTGATAGAATAGCGGCAGTTTCCCCGGGGCAGAAACACCCAAAGTGACCCCAAATTTTCGCCTCGGGGGAAGGAATTGAAATGCCTTTGTATTTGAACATCATCCTCATCGCGATCCTGTTCTATTTTAACGGAATCTTCGCCATGTACGAAATTGCGATGGTCTCGGCGCGAAAACCGAGACTGCAGCAGCGCAGTGAAGACGGCAACCAAGGCGCGACTGACGCGCTGGAATTGCTAAAGGACCCCAACCAACAATATCTCTCCACCATCCAGATTATGATTACCATGATCGACACCCTGGCAGGCGGTATTGGCGGCGCGATGTTGGCAGGACCATTGGCGTTGGTGCTGCGCAAGATCGCCTGGTTGGCGCCTGCCGCGGATACTGTCGCGCTGATCCTCGTTGTGATTGTAATTACCTATTTCTCGATCGTGCTGGGTGAATTGATCCCCAAGCGGATGGCTGTGAGCAAGCCAGAAGATGTCGTTTGCCGTCTTTCGCCTGGGATTCGGACGATGACTCGCGTCCTGCGCCCGCTTACGCGGCTCCTCAGCGCGTCCACCAATTTGGGTATCAAACTACTGCGGATCGATACCCAGACTGAGCCAAGCATTACGGAAGATGAAATCAAGGTTTTTATCGAACAAGGGCTTGATATCGGCTTGATTGAGCAAACCGAGTCGGATATGTTTTCGGGGGTGTTTCGGCTGGGGGATAGGCGTGTGGACGCGTTGATGACCCCGCGCACCGATTTGGAATGGATAGATATTGAAGATGACCAGAACACAGTCATCTATGCGCTGACGCACAGTGAGTATTCCCGCATTCCGGTGGGCAGGGGCAGCCTGGATGACATTATTGGCATGGTGAATGTTAAAGAATTGGTTGGGGTGGACCTGCACGCGCCGCATTTTCACCTGGCAGATTACATTCGTGAACCTATGTTTGTTCCAGAAAACATGCAGGCGCTGAAAGTTTTTGAGCAGTTCCGGGCAACTGGAACCCATCAGGCGCTGGTGATTGACGAGTACGGCGGCGTGCAGGGCATGGTCACGCTTTACGATGTGTTGGAAGCGATTGTGGGTGAAATTCCACTTGACGCGGAAGATCAGGAGCAGGAAATTGTCCAGCGGAATGATGGCTCCTACCTTCTGGACGGCATGCTGCCGGTGGATGAAATCAAAGAACTGCTGGATTTGGATGAACTTCCTGATGAAGCGCGGGCTGGATACCAGACGTTGAGCGGGTTTGTGATGAACCAATTGGGAAGCATTCCCAGGGTAGGGCAGGTATTCACCTGGGAAAATTACCGTTTTGAAATTGTGGACATGGACGGCCGTCGGGTTGACCGGGTTTTGGTGACCATGCAGCCTGAAACCTAAGAATTCGTCAAGGACGCCGACTTGTTATGGCGTCCAGCGCGTGTAAAGAGCGTGCGAGAGGATATGACCTGCGCTTTCCTCAATTGAGACCAATTCTCCGCATTCCGCATTGCCCTTGTTGCTGGTAATATCCCGGACCGCCTGGAGCGCGACAAGCGCTGAGGCTGAAATCGCGTAGGTAGTAAACACGATGAAGCTTGCTTTTGGCGAAAGAATTGCGCGGCAAGCTTCCACAAGTTCGGGCAGTTTCTTAAAAAAGTCCCAGACCTGCCCTTGTGACCCTCTCCCGAATTTTGGGGGATCCAAGATTAAGCCCTCGTATTTATTGCCTCGTCGCGCCTCACGTTGGGTAAACTTCAGAGCGTCCTCGGCGATCCATCGTACCGGCTTATCTGCCAAACCGGAGAGTTTGAGGTTGTAACTTGCCCAGTTCAACGCGTGCTTTGAGGAATCCACATGCGTAAGCTCCGCGCCGGCTTTGGCGGCAGCCAAGGTTGCCAGACCGGAATAACCAAAGAGATTCAGGACGCGCATGGGGCGTTTTTCAGCCTGGATGCGTTCCATGATCCAGTCCCAGTGGCTGGCTTGTTCTGGGAAAACCCCAATGTGGCGGGAGCTTCCCAACTGCAGCTGAAAAGTCAGCGTTTGGTAGTGCATCTCCCACGATTTTTCGATGGGTTTAAGCAACTGCCATGTTCCGCCGTACTCCTTGTTTTCCTCGCGCAGAACAGCGTGCGCTTTCTGCCACTCTGCCGCTGGCAGGGACTTTTTCCAGACGGCTTGCGGTTCTGGACTGATTAATAAATAGGGACCAAAACGTTCCAGGGCTTTCCCCTCGCCGCTGTCGATCAGGGCGTATTCACGCCAGTTTTCTGGCGCCAACAGTTTGATTTCAGGAAGTGGAGGTCTACTCATAGGCATTTTTCACCATCAAAGCATTGTTATTAATAAACTTGTAAGAAATTCAACCAACAGACCCAGCGCTACCGCTTTTTCCACCGGGACGTGCAGGTGCATGCGGTCGGCACTTGCGCCTGATTCCCGGTTAATCCTAATCAAGCCCGGGAGCAGCAGAATTGCCGCGCAAACCAATATAAAAATCGCTGCCCTGAGCGGCAAAACGCGCAGGAAGAAGAACAAAATTACGCCGCTGAGCAAGCCCGCCGCAGAAAAAACGAGCAACAGGAAATGCACCGCTCGCGCGCTGATGTTCAGCACTGTCTGTCGTGCCGGCGTCTCATCGAGCGCGTGAAGAGCTCTTTGTTCGTGTGAAATTTCCCCGACTAAACTAAGGAAAACAACCAATAAGAATAGAAACAAAAGCTCGCTGGTCAGTTGGGGTCTGAAAGCAAGGAACCCCGAAAGGGAAAGCGCGGGGGCTAGCAGCCAGCTATGTCCGGCCAGGTCCAGCATGGAAACCCCATGCAAGCGGGTTCCGCGGGATGAATACAGGAGACCCAAGCCAATCAGAGCAAAGCCCACCAGAACAAGCCGCCAATCCAGCAGCCAAAAAAGCGCGAGCGCAAGAACAGCACTCGTAAGAGCTGTGATTCCAGCTCCAACGCTTGAAATGCTGCCCTGAGCAATCGGGTTAGCCGCCGCTTTGAGTTCGTTAAAGGTGTCCAAAGGCGCGTCTGCCAGTTGATTGTAAATAAACGTGAAACAAACCGCAAAAAAGTTCGCCGCGCACACCAGCAGGAAACGTGCCCCAAATTCTCCTTGCGCGCTGGCGATGCCAAGCAGGGTATAGGCCAGAACAAAGAAAAAGAAATCCTTGGGGCGGCTGAGCTGAAAAATGGCCTGAATGCGCTTGGTCATGCCATGAGTATACCAGTACTGATGGGCAGAAGCGGCTGTTTAGCGGATGCCCCGGTCAATTTTGGGTGAAAGGGTATAGAATATACGGACATACGTGTCGTGGAGGATGGCTTATGGATTTTGACAAGATTGTGGATCGCAGGCACACGGAGAGCATCAAATGGAAATACTTCCCGGAAGACGTCCTGCCTTTGTGGGTTGCTGATATGGATTTTCAGAGCCCGCCTGAAGTCTTGGAAGCGCTGCATCAACGCGTGGACCACGGCATTTTTGGGTACGGCTTTCCCCCTGCTGATCTCTCGGAAATCGTGGTGAGCTACCTTAAGCGTCATTTTGACTGGCAACCACAGCCTGCCCACTTAAGTTATGTTCCCGGCGTGGTGACTGGTTTTAACCTAGCTATTCGCGCTTTTTGTGAACCAGGCACTTCGGTTTTGTTTCATACACCTGCCTATCCGCCATTTTTCAGCGCGCCTCAGTCCGCTAAGCTCCCCTGCGTCACAAACGCCCTGATCCGCGCCGCGGATGGTTCTTACAGCATTGATTTTGAGAGTTTCGAAAAGCAAATTGTAGCGGAGAACGTGAGAGTATTTATTCTGTGCAACCCTCAAAACCCTACCGGACGGGTTTTCACGCGGGAAGAACTGACGCGTTTGGCTGAAATCTGCCTGCGTCATAAGGTCATCATTTGCTCCGATGAAATCCACTGCGATATTACTTTTGATGGCAGAAAGCATATTCCGATAGCGTCACTTGACCCTGAAGTTGCCGATAACACGCTCACGCTGCTGGCGCCCAGCAAAACTTACAATATCGCCGGTTTGTACGCGTCGGTGGCGGTAATCAGCAATCCGGAATTGGCGCGCCGTTATCGTGATTTTAAAAACGGCCTTACCAGCGGTCCGGACCTGCTGGCGCTCACCGCTGCCCGGGCAGCATATCTGCATGGAGACGCGTGGTTGAAGGAAATGCTTGCCTATTTGCAGGCTAATCGGGATTGGCTGGCCGAGGTAATCACAGCGGAATTCGACGGCGTTACGATGCACAAACCAGAGGGCACATTTTTGGCCTGGCTGGACTGCCAAAAGTTGAACCTGCAGCCCGATCCGCAGAAGTTCTTCCAGGAAAATGCCCACGTGGGATTGAATTGCGGTTCGGATTATGGTTCGGAGGGGTGTTCTTTTGTGCGCTTGAATTTCGGCACCCAGCGCTCAGTCTTGCAGGAAGCGCTGGAACGTATGGCCGCCGCTCTCAAGTCGCATTAGATCTGCCATAGGAAAAAAACAAAAAGACCGGGAGACCGGTCTTTTTGATGATGCAAGGGATGCATTATTACTTGTCGAGCACAACTACATTCGCAGCTTGTTTTCCTTTTGGACCATCTTCGATCGAAAATTCCACCCGCTGGCCTTCTCTCAGGCGTTTGTAACCATCCATTTCAATTGCGGAATAATGAACGAAGATATCCTCGCCTGATTCTTGACCGATAAAACCGTACCCCTTTGGGGCGCTGAACCATTTAATGGTGCCGACCAACCGTTCTGACATTCCTACTCCCGATTCTTTCTAAAACGAACAAATAAATATAAAATGAATTTAGCACGAGAGAGGATACCTGTCAAGATTACCATAATAATTAACCTGATAGGATGCCATTCCACGAGGACTTTAGACGAGAAGCTGCTCCTCAGCTCTAAACCCGATTGCAGAAACCTTCAAATGTGATAAAACTAAACGCGATAACGATTGTTTCCTCTTCTTCACTAATATGATAATTGGTACCTGCCAGAGTTCACCTGGCAGCTTAGTAATGCGGAAATAACCATGACCATTAACGACCCACGCTATTTAAAAAAATACCAATATCGCGATCCCGGCAATCTGAATTCGCGCATCACTATTCACACCCTCTTTAGCACCGGACGGCAGGATTGGGCTGGTTTTATCTTCGACCAGATTAATCCTAAAGCTGGTGAGCAGATGCTGGAACTTGGCTGCGGACACGCGGCGCAGTGGCAAGTGAATCTGACCCGGCTGCCAGCCGACGTTGACCTTATCCTGTCCGATTTATCCATGGGCATGATTAAAGAAGCGCGGAAAATGTTGGCAGCGCCAGACCAGGTTGTTTTTCTTAATCAGGAAGCGCAATCCCTGGCATTCCCAGACCAAGTGTTTGATGCTGTAATCGCCAACCATATGTTGTACCATGTGCCTGTTCCTGCACGCGCGATAGAAGAAGCTGCCCGGGTGCTTAAACCCCAAGGCAGGTTTTTGGCGGCTACCAACGGCGCGAAGCATATGACCGAACTTGATACTTTGTTGCGTGAATTTGAGCCGAGCTTTGAAGCGGAAACTGCCATGAGCCGACCATTTAGCCTGGAAAATGGCCGCGGTCAGATTGAGCCTTTTTTTGAGAGCGTGGAGCTAATCCCATATTCCAGTGATTTATGGGTAACCGATGCCGAGCTTTTGGCGGACTATGTTTTCAGCACGCCAACCGGGCAAATTTGGTTCTGCAAAGAGCAAATCGGGGATTTGTCAGTTTTCTTCCAGCGGAAAATTGATCAGGATGGCGGAATCTTCATTCAGAAGTCAACTGGAGTTTTCCGGGCTGCCCACCCAAGACGCTAATTCCACATAATAATTCAGCCTGACTGGAACCCGTAAATATCAGAACGGTAACAGAGTCAATTCGCATAGCAATTCGCCGTGGAGACGGCACGCCGGGAATGTCTTGATTTTTTAGCGCCCCCAAAAGCCCGCTGAATTAATTAAGTTTAGGCGCCAGGTATACAAACGTATCGAAGTAAAGCTTGTGGCATGCTTACATTTACCTCTGCCATCCCCAGATTTTACGAACGCCAATAGGATGAGTGGGCGGATATGCCTCTTTGGGTTGTGGGCTGGTTGCTAACTTATCCCCATCACCAGTAGTACAACGACGGACAGAAGCGCGCAGTAAAGCGCGAAAGGCAGCAAGCTTTTGCTCTTCAGAAAGGCAAGGAACCAGCGAATCGCGAAGTACCCAACCAGCGCGGCAAAGATGAACCCAACTAACACGAGCGGCAGAAAAGAACTTAAACCAGGTACAGCCAGCAAATCCGAAAACGCCATCAAGCCAGCGGCGGCCATAATCGGGATGGATAACAAGAACGAATAACGCGCGGCATCCTGCCTATTGAGTCCGCGGAAAAGGCCGCCCGAAATCGTCGCGCCGGACCGGGAAACTCCGGGGAAAATCGAAATGGCCTGGAATGCGCCAACAATCAGGGCATCCAGCCAGGAAAGGTGTTCCAACTCACGGGTCTTTTTTGTGAATACTTCAGCAAGGGTGAGTAAAATCGCCGTGATAAAGAGCATGACGGCAGTCATCATTGGGTCTGAAAAGGCGGCTTCAACTTTATCCTTTAATAGCAAACCCGCCAGCCCAGCTGGGATTGTTCCCAGAATGATATACCAGCCCAACCTGCTTTCGGCTTCCGCGAAGGGCGTTCGCGCCCGGATGCCGCCCGCCCAGGCTTTGAAGATTGTCAACAAATCTTTCCGGAAGTACGCGATCACAGCCGTAAGCGTGCCAAGCTGCACGAGCACGTCAAAAACGAAAGCCTGCGTGGGGTCAAGCTTCCAGTTGAGCAAAAACGGCACCAACACCAGGTGCGCAGAGGAAGAAACTGGCAGAAATTCCGTCAAACCTTGCACGATTCCGAGAATTACAGCTTGAATGATCGTCATGATTTCACTCCTTACTTTGAAGCTGCGCCAACGTTACCCGCGCGAACTGTTCAAAATTGCTTTCGAGAATTGCGGCACGCATTGTTTCTGCCAGGTGCACAAGCGTATACAGGTTATGAATGGAAAGCAAGGTGGCTGCCAGCATTTCTTTGGCGTTGACAAGGTGGCGCAGGTAAGCCCGACTGAATTGCTGGCAGGTATAGCAGCCGCAGCCAGAGTCGATTGGGCGTTCATCCCGCGCGAAGCTGGCGTTCATCAGGTTCAACCTGCCGCGCATTGTCATCGCGCTGTTGTGGCGCGCCAGCCGGGTGGGCAGAACGCAGTCAAAAATATCGACGCCGCGCCGAACACCTTCGATGAGATCTTCCGGCGTCCCCACGCCCATCAGATACCGTGGTTTATCTTCTGGCAGAATGCTGTTCACTTCCGCAATGGTGCGGTACATGTCCGCTTTGGACTCACCGACCGACAGTCCGCCGATGGCGTGCCCAGGAAAGCCCATCGCGCTGATTTCACGGGCGGATTCGGCGCGTAAATCGGAAAAAACGCCGCCCTGCACAATCCCAAATAAGGCCTGGTCGCCGCGTGTCTTCGCCTCAAGGCAGCGGCGTGCCCAAGCGTGCGTCCGCCGCATCGCGAGCCGGGAGTAGTCATAATCGGTGGGAACGGCGCATTCGTCAAAGGCCATAATGATATCCGCGCCAAGTTTCTCCTGAACTTGTATAGAAGTTTCTGGGCTCAGGCGCTTTATAGAGCCGTCAATATGAGACTTGAAGCTGACCCCGTCCTCATCAATCTTGCGGGTCTGGGTCAGGGAGAAAACCTGGAAACCGCCCGAATCCGTCAGGATGGGCTTATTCCAGCGCATGAAGTTGTGCAAGCCGCCCAAGCCCGCGACTAATTCCTCCCCCGGGCGCAAGAACAGGTGGTAAGTGTTCGCCAACACCATCTGCGCGCCCAACTCCTCTACCTGGGCTGGCGTCAGGGATTTAACGGTCGCCTGGGTTCCCACCGGGGCAAAAACAGGCGTGCTGAGCTTGCCATGAGGGGTAGTAAAGGTGCCGGCGCGCGCGTTTCCATCGCGGGCATCAAGCGTCCAGCTAAATGCGGTCATTCGCCTTCCTTGTCGCGTTCTTGATGAGTTTCCTTACGCGCTGGGCCTGGGATGCACTCAGGTCTGGAATGCGGCTTTCGAGCACTTCCGTGAAGTCAGGCGTATAGGAGCCTGACGCGCAATTGGCGATTTTTTCGGCATGCTGGGCCACGCTGGCAGGGCGGCATGTGCGCAGGTGCTCCAACAGGAAGGGCATCAGCGCTTGAGCGAACTCCGGCTTTGCGCTCGCAAGCCCGGCAAGGGTACCAATGCCCGCATCGCGGGTGATAACAGAACCAGTGCGGATGCTTTCTTGCAGTATGCTCACAGATGGGAAAAGCGCGTTCGCGCTGATTTTGGCAACTGTTTCCAATGCCATCATCCCGCCCCAGATCAGGCGCGGGTTCTTTCCGCGCAGCAGCTTCAGGAAAACCTCAATGTGCGGGGAAATCAGCTCAGGTTGGCGTTTACCAGTCTCGTAGAGCGTCTTAATGATGTCGCTGGCAAGAACAGCCGACGCCTTGGGAAGCGCTGTGATGAGTTCCTGGATTGCCTCAAGGTCCTGGGCGGCAGCAATTGCCTCCGCAAGACGGATATTGGCTTGATCGCCTCGTTCGCCGAGTTTGCTTGCTAATTGGTTCAGAACTTTATTATCCATTGTTATCTCGGAATATTTAGAAATTTTACCTGATATTCTTTTTCCTGAAGGGTGTCGTTGTTTTTAGGCTTGTAAGGTTTTTTTGTGGGGGTTATACTTAGCTGCTGTGGATATTAATAGTTACTCAACCTGGTTGGAAATAGACCTGAACGCCATCCGCAACAATGTTGCCAGAATTAAAGAGCTGACAAAAGTGGAAGTGATGGCGGTCATCAAAGCTAATGGCTACGGACACGGCGCGAGGCCCGCGGCGCAGGCTGCGGTGCAGGGTGGGGCTACCTGGTGCGGCGTTGCCCGCATTGAAGAAGCTCTGGCTCTGCGACGCGCTGGAATTTCGTGCAAGCTGTTAGTCTTGGGCTACACCCCACCTTCCAAGATACCAGAAGCGATTGACCAACAGATAGTTGTGTCGCTTTTCGACCCAGACCTGACGCACAGCTACCTGGAATTCGCGCGCATCAACGGCGGTATTCTGAAGGCGCACGTCAAGGTGGAGACAGGCATGGGCAGGTTGGGGATGCTGCCCGAGGATGTCCCTCCATTTCTGAAGGAACTGCGCGGCAGCCCTATCAGTGTCGAAGGAATTTTCACCCACTTTGCCCAGGCAGATGAACCCCAATCAGGCTATACCCACAAACAAATCAAGATTTTCAATGACCTGCTTGCGCGGCTGGAGAACACCGACCTGAAACCTCAAATCGTCCACGCGGCAAACTCTGCGGCTGTTTTTAACTTCCCTGAGGCTTGGTACGACTTAGTCCGACCGGGTGACGCGATATTCGGCATGGCGCCTTCGCCGCTGACACTCTTAGGTTCCGAATTTATGCCAGCGCTCTCGTGGAAAGCCCGTTTAATTTCGGTTCGCACCTATCCAAAGGGCAGCGGCATTAGTTACGGTTCCCGGTATGTTACCGCGGGCAACGAGCGTATCGGCGTGATGCCAATCGGTTACGGCGATGGGTACCGTCGTATTGATAACCAGCAAGTTTTGGTGGGCGGAAGACGCGTGAATGTGGTTGGCAGGGTATGCATGGACCAATGCATGTTGCAGTTGGATGATGTTCCGGAAGCGAAAGCAGGCGATGAGGTGGTATTGATTGGTTCGCAAGGCAAAGAAACCATCAGCATCGACGAGGTTGCGGCGCGCTGGGCGACAATTAATTATGAGGTTGTGTGTGGGTTAGCGGATCGACTACCCAGGATTTACCTCGAATGAATTCCGCATTTGTTAAAGCTGAATTTCACTGCCACACGCGTTATTCACCCGACAGCCTGATGAGCCTGGAAGCGCTGTTGCTTAATTGCCGCAAAAAGGGCATTGGAAAAGTAGCGGTGACTGACCATAACCGGCTGGCCGGCGCCCTGAAAGCGCATGAGATGGCCCCTGACCTGGTGATTGTGAGCGAAGAAATCATGACCACCGAAGGTGAAATCCTGGCTTACTTTTTGACAGAAGAAATTCCCGAAGGATTGCATCCCCTGGAAGTAGTTCGGCGTCTGCGAGAGCAAAACGCGTTTATAAGCGTGGCACATCCTTTTGACCCATACCGCGGTTCCCGCTGGCAAAAAGAAACCCTGGAGAGTCTGGCGCCGCACTTGGACGGCATTGAGGTCTTTAATGCGCGCTGCGTGGAGAACGCGTTTAACCAAAAAGCCCTGGCTTTTGCGCAGGAATTTGCTCTCCCGCAAATGGTAGGGTCAGACGCCCACAGCACGTTCGAGCTTGGCAGAGCAGTGCTTTTTCTGCCGGACTTTAGCAGCGCGGATACGCTGCGCGTCTCTTTGCGAAGCGCTGAAAAGCAAACACGCCGTTCCGCCAGCATTGTGCACTTTGTTTCCACCTGGGCAAAGCTGGTTAAAAGTACCGGAGTGGGCGCATAGAATTGCCTTAATGGAAAAGACCTGGCATTGCCAGGTCTTTTTTGGTTATTTAAGCAAGGTAAAAATTAGCCAGCCAGCCAGGGTAAGAAATACGAGCGCCATGCCCAGCTTGACCGCCGCAGCATGTTTTTTCAGGAAGGCGGTAAGCTGCTTGGATGTGGTGCCGTAGTAGGCTAAAACAAAAACCACGATCAGTGGGATGATGAACATCAGGTTGTAAAGCAGCAGGTTCGCGACAGCTTTTCCGCGCAGTTCTGGAACGCTGCTCATGAAAATGATGGTGGGCAAATAAATCTGACCGGTGCATGCTAATTCCAACAAAGAAACCAGCACACCGCTAATAAACGCGCCGAGCGCGTACGCGCCTATCTTTTTGCTGTTGTGGATGGTGGCATTGATGCGTCTGCGCAGCGCCTTCGGCAGATTGAGTGCCATATCCTCCAGCTCGCCGCTGCGGGCAGTAAAGTAATCTTTAATGCTGAGAACCGCCAGCACCAGACACAAGAGCGCGGTTGCCGCGTACACAATGGTGCTGATCACTGCCAGAGCGCCCTTGATTAAATCAAGCACTTTATAAAAACCCAGGCCTACCAACAGGTAAGTGACGAAAACGCCTAGAGTAAAGCTGATTCCGGTAAAGATGACCTCTTTGCCCTTGCGCCCGCTCAGCGTGAGGTAGGAAATGAAGAACACAATTGTCGCGAAAGCGCAGGGATTCAAACCGTCTACCAGCCCTGCCAGCAAAATTGCCAGCCAGCCCATCGACTGGAACTTGGCGCCCAAGGCGCCGGTGGCCTGTGTTGCGTCAAACGCGTCCCAGAAGCGGCTGGAGCCTGATGCATTTAAGCTCTTGAGCGCGGGCTCAAGATTTTGAGGCGCAATTTCGCCTTCGCCAATCCAGGCGCCATCCCCGATGAAAAGAGCGGGGACTTTCAGGTCAGCGCTGCGTCCGGTCCGTTCCGCCATCCAATTAGCCAGGGGGGTGTTTTCGTAGATGTTAAACTCTTCGATGACCAACTGGGGATATTGCGATTGCAGGTACTTTATATCCGCGTCCGCGCGATTGCATTCCTTGCAGCCAACCTGATAGAAGTACGCGGCATAGATGGGAGCATCTACCGCGCACGCTTCGGGGTTGCTGGTGGTGCAGGCCTCGATCTCTTCTGTCGGGCTTGCAAGCGGGACCGAAATCATCAGTGCGGGGTCCACTCCTGGAATTTCAGGGAATGCAACGCCCGAACCCGCGAGGCCATCCTGAATGAGCCCGGCCAAATTTTCTTTATTGGGGGCTTCTCCTATCAGGATCTCATCCCCCACAATGACAGTCGGGAGCCCGCGCTGTTCCGGTTTCACCTGGTAAGCTTCTTCTGCTGCCAGCAGTGCGCGATAATACTCCGGATTTCCAAGCTCAAGCAGCCGCAGATCAATCTGCCCTGGATATTTGGATTCCAAAGGTTCAACGATTTGCGACAAGATGTCCAGGCAGTGGCTGCAGGTATTTGAGTAGAAGAAATACCCCTTCACTTTCGCGCCGCTGAGGTCCGGGGTCGGGTTGGCCACTTCGGGTCCAACGCCCTGGGGGTTGAGCGCGCGGCCTGCTGCGGTTTGCGGGATAAGCAAACTGAATAAAGACAGCAGAGAAAGTAAGAGTGAAATAATTAGAGCGTGTTTTCTAAGAGTTGTCATTGAGTCTCTTGGTTTTATGGATATTTGCCCCGCGTTATAAAAAAACTTGTCGCGTCGGGGCAATTGGCGTTATTTTAGCACAGCGCGGCTTGAAAAAGAACTGCCGTGAGGCAGGCAGGAGAAAACATAGCAAATTCATAGAAAGGAAAATCAAGCGCTCAGACGATTTCTACCCGATCCAGAGGGAAGCGGCTTTTGGTGAAGGCTTCAGTCAGCCTCTTCTTGTTTTCTTCCGTTATACCCGTAAGCAGCAGTCGCAGGTAAAAGCTCCCATCTTCTTGTGTTGATTGGACCGTTCGGATAATATTGCCATCCGATTCAGAGACTAAACCTGCCAGGTAGGCGAGACCCCCGGGGCGGTTGGCTGTATTTGACCCCGAAACTTCGACCGTTATCCATCCCAAGCCAACGCGCGAAATGCCAACCAAATCCAACGCGGATTCGAGTTGGGAAAGTGAAATCGAGCCGCCGCCAACAGCCGAATAAAGGTCATCCAGGCTGGCGCAGGCCATCAATCCTAAAAGTTGTTCCACCCGGGTGTGTTCAAGCGCAGAGACATCTTCCAGGGCCAGGATACCCCTTTTGGCCAACAAGGGATGAATCAGGGCTTTGCCTTTTTGGCTGGCTTCTTTTAGTGCTACCCTGGCCAGCACAACGCGCAGACGGCGGGCGGTGGACACGTCGCAGTGGTCCAACCATTCCGGTTTGGGAACCTGGTGAGGACCAGTGCTGATTACTTCTACGACATCCCCAGGAGCGAGCGTGTCATAAAGGTGGCGTTCCTCGCCGTTTACCATGACTTTGCTGATTTTATCCAGATAGAATTCCTGGATCGCGGCTACGCCGTCCAGCACTGTGCCGCCTTCCTGCAGGAAGCGCGTTCCGCCATAGGGCGTCAGGATTTGGACAGGACGATACTTGCTGATGTCTTTGTTGTGATTAACGGCATAAATGACGCCCCAGGTGTTCTCGCCTTCCATTTCTTCCGTGGCGATTGCTACTTCCAATGCGCCGACGCCCGGCTGCCAGGTGGTCACCTGCAGGGCGCGATAGCCGTTTTGCGGCGAAGCGATGTAATCATCGAAGCGGTCCTGGTCGAGGTTCTTGCTGAAGTGGCGATTCACACGAGAAAGCAGCCGGTAACAGGCTGCTTCATCGTTTTCCCGGACGATCATGCGAAAGCTGACAATATCATTGACAGCGGAAAAGTCTTCCAGCGAGGTGCGGCGGGCGCGCGCCATGCGCTGCAACTTATCCCAGGCCTGCCAATAGCCGTTTACGGTGAAGCGGATAGCCCCGTCGATGCCTTCTGCTTCCATCAAACGCCCCAACTCCACCAGGTTATAGCGGATAAAATTAAGATTGAGTCGCCGGTCGCGGTCGATTTTTTCTTTTACCATGTCATAGGATTCAGGTTCGGCGTAGGGAAAAGCCATGTCTTCAATCCAGCGGCGCCAACGGTAGCAGTTGAGGATGCCAGCTAGTTTGCCGTATGAGCGGATGGCCTCGCTGGCTTTCTGACACTGTTTGGCGGCGGACATGTACTGCAGTGTCATCATGTTATGACTTTTATCCGCCAGCTTGACAACAAATACGGCAGGGTCGCGGAACATGGCAATTTTGCGCAGCGTTTCCAATTCGCGCGTGCTGCCGTCGCGCGGGTTGCTCATTTTGGTCACGCCGTCAATAATATGGGCGATTTCTTCGCCAAGCGTTCCTGGGAAAAGCTCTCTGATTTTCTCCAGGCTCTCGCCGGTATCTTCAATCGTATCGTGCAGGAGAGCGGCAATCGTCCAGGACTCTTTATGGACCAGGTTATCCACAAAACCCGCGACCCAACCGCAATGTGTTTCAAAATAGGGTTCACCGGAAAGGCGCAGTTGGCCGCCGTGGACTTGTTTGCCCCACTCCCAGGCGCGCGCAATAGCCTCCGTCCGGGGGACAAACTGCTCCACATGGAACTCACCCAGGACGCGGGGCCGAATTTCGGTGATGTTTTCAATCTCTACCATGGCTTACTTACCTTGCGAAGGCGAGAAAAATAATATCTTTTTATTATAGCTTAAACCGAGGCGGGAAAGAAAAAATGATGCGTTTGTGGGAAAAGCAGCGGTGTAAGGGGCGCCTATTGCATTGCCAGCAGGAAGAGGTGCACGCAAGCAGCGGCGATGAGGATTACCCAGAAGTAATTCTTGCGGGTTTTGTGGCGGAAGGTCAGCATGCCGAGTAAACCGCCGGCGGCGCCGCCCAGGATGCTGAGCCCGAGCAGGACTTTTTCCGGGATGCGCCACTGGT
>JAGOML010000053.1:0-10661 GCA_017993575.1 Anaerolineaceae bacterium
CCGGACGCGCGCGTGGTCGGGGTTTACACTCCGAATGGAAAGGAGCTTTAAGATGACTGCCCTGCTCTTCTCCAACGCCACTCTCCCGGGCTCAGATGATATCACCCGACAAGAATTTGCGAATGGCTCGGTTATGCTCACCCGACCAAATAACAGCAGCCCTGCCGTTGCCATCCGGGGATATTTGCCGCCGGGTTCTGCCGCTGAAGCCCCTGAGAAGTACGGCCTGGCCAATTTTATGACCAGCATGCTGATGGCCGGCACTAGCAGGCATGCTTTCCGCGAACTCCATGATGAAATTGAATCAATGGGAGCCTCGCTCAGCATTGGCGCTGGTGGATTGGCAACATCTTTTGCCGGGCAGTGCCTGCGGGAAGACTTATCCCATTTCCTGAAAATCATCAGGGAGGTATTCTCTGAACCGAGCTTCCCTGCCAAGCAATTCCAACGGATTAAGACGCAGCTTCTCACAGTGTTGGCGATTCAAGCGCAGGATACAGCCGCCATGGCAGACCAGGCGTTTGACCGCGCTATTTATCGAGAACACCCGTACGCGATACCCGACCTTGGGTTTCCCCAAACCCTGCAATTGATTACGCGGGAGGACTTGGCAGCTTTCCATCAGCGCTACCTGGGACCAGCCGGTTTGGTTGTGGCGATTTCCGGCGGAATTCAACCTCAAGAAGCGCTGGATGCCTTTAATGAGACCTTAGGCGCCTGGAAGAATATTAATCAGCAGCCGCAGCCAGAATTACCCCCCGTTGAACCGCTGAGGGGCATTACCCGCGAGCACATTATGCTGGCAGAGAAAAGCCAGACCGATTTGGTCATGGGCACCTTTGCTCCCAAAACCACCGGACCGGATTACCTGCCCGCGCAATTGGGTAACGAAATCCTTGGTCAGTTTGGCATGATGGGACGCATTGGGGAATCCGTGCGGGAGAAAGCCGGCCTTGCTTACTACGCGCAATCCGAACTTGGTGTTGGGCTGGGACCTACCACCTGGCAAATCGTCGCCGGAGTGAATCCAAAAAACCTGGAAAAGGCGATAGAACTCATTCGTGGAGAATTGTCCCGCTTCACAAGCGAATTGGTTACCGAGGAAGAACTCGCGGACGTCCGGTCCGCGGTAGTTGGCCGGCTGCCGCTTTCGCTGGAATCCAATGCCGGTGTTGCTAGCGCGCTCTTAAACCTGGAACGATATCAGTACAGCCTGGATTACATCCGCGAGCTGCCCGCACGGTTGACTGCGGTTACCCGCGAAGATATTCTACGCGCGGCGCAAACCTATTGGCAGCTGGAAAACATGGTCATTGCCTCGGCAGGAGTTGCGTTAGATGATTAAATGCGGCGTGGATGTCGTTGAGATTCAGCGTCTGGAAGTGATTCAACCCGCCATACGCGCGCGCTTTATCCAGCGCGTGTTCACCGTCCTTGAACTCACCCAGCTTGGCGACGATAGCGAGGCTTTGGCGGGGGTCTTTGCGGCCAAGGAAGCCGCCTCCAAAGCGCTGGGAACAGGCATCGGCAAAGTAAGATGGCAGGATTTCGAAGTAATCCACGCGCAAACCGGGGAACCCGAGCTGCGCTTACATGGCGAAGCGCTGCGTGTTGCCCTTTCGCGCGGCTTGCACGAATGGGCGGTCTCAATAACCCACGACGGTGGATTAGCCCTGGCGTTCGTCGTCGCCCAGGGATAGTTTCCGCCGATGACCAAGATCCTTGCCCTTAGTGATGTAGAGCTCCCGGCAGTCTACAGCGCCCGTATTAGGGAGCGCTTTCCGGACGTGGATCTGGCAATCAGCTGCGGCGACCTTCCCTATTACTACCTCGAATACGTACTGACCACGCTGGATATACCGCTATACTACGTGCACGGAAATCACGTCACCGAAGTGCAGCAAGCTGATGGCGGCACGCGTGAGGAACCCTGGGGCGCGGTGAACCTGCACCGAAAAGTTGTGTACGACAGTACGCTGGATTTAATCCTGGCCGGAATCGAAGGCTCCCTGCGTTATAGCCATAAGCCGCATCAATACTCGCAGGCTCGCATGTGGTGGATGGTGTTGGGGTTAATCCCAGGACTGCTTTGGAACAAGCTGCGGCGAGGGCGCTATCTGGATATTTTCGTCACGCACAGCGCGCCTGAGAAGATTCAGGATGATACCGACCTTCCGCACCGCGGAATCAAGGCTTTTCGCTGGCTGATTAAGGTGTTTAAGCCCCGCTTGCATCTGCACGGGCATATCCACCTCTACACCCCCATAAAACCCTGGAAAACCCGCTTCGCGAAAACCCTGGTGGTTAATGCTTATGGGTATCGCGAAATAAGTTGGCCCTTACCCCAGGATTGGTAAAACAAACTCAAGCCAGCGGCAGCGCGTAAAGCGGTATAAGCATTTCCAAACGATGCAACCCGCCGTGCCGACCTTGCATCACGTTAGGCTTTTCTGGCCACCACAAATAGGCGTCATCATGCGGAATACCCAGCAGGTCACCCAAACGATCGCGCAGTTCCGGATTCTCCGCGCCGCGGCCAAACAAACGCATGGAAAGCGCTTCTTCCATGGTAATGAGCGTGAACTTACCTGGCCACGCGTTCGCAAAATACTCCCGCACGCCAGCTTCCGTGCCAGGTTTCAAGAAAAGGAATGGCAGTCTTGTTTCACAGGTGGGCGGCAGGCGCAGCATGCCTCGCAATTCCGGATGGTCGCGCAGATTGTACTGATCGTAAACCGGCGTTTCTATGGCGCCGTGGTCCGCGGTGAGCAGCAGCAGTGTCTTTTCCGCGATGCTTGTATCAAGGCCGTTCAACAAATTTGTTGCCAATGACCGGCTGAGTTCAGAGAACTGATTATCCACGCGTTCGTCGTTGGGCCCATAGCGGTGGATAAGTGTATCCAGTGTGCTCCAATAAACATACAGAAAACGCGGCCTGCGCGCGGGGGTGTTGAGGATATCGCGCAGGTTCGCCCACATGTCACTCTCAGCGACGTAACCATGCACGCTGGTTTGGTCCAGATGCATGCGCGAGAGTCCTGAACCAGCGATCGTATATGGAAGAAATGCGTGGCTTTCAATTCCCATTGCGGCAAAGCGCGCGCCCAACGGGTTGATGCCAAGAAAACTTTCAGGAATGAAACCAGCCTTAGCCAAGCTGCCGTTATCTCCAAAATAGGAAGCCGGCATGTGTAAAATTGTATTGATAACCATGCCGTAGCGTTTGAGCCACATTTCATATCCAATATAGCCGTGTTCCACGGGTTCCGCGCCAGTCCACATGGTCGTAAGCGCGGTGGCGGTAGTGCTGGGGCAAATACTTGTGAGGGGAAACAGGCTGGCTCGGTCCAAATTTTCGCGCCAAAACTCCGCTTTACCCGCAGTTATCATCCGTTGAAAATGGTCAAATCCCAAGGCGTCCACCAATAGGACAATTACGTTGCGGTAACGCCCATCTATCTTCTCCAGAATCGCTTCGCTAAGCGCTGGCGTGCTGAGGTCGGGTCCGCCCAGCAATTTACTTACCGTACCGGGGATATTGCTGAGGGAATGCCCATCGATATCAGGAAGCACAATCTGTTCCGCATCTTCGAGCAACAGACTTTTCCAGGAGAGTAGTTTGGGAAGGATGATATCGCTGTAATCAGGCATGGTCTTCTCCGGTCAACTGGGTTTTTTGTTCAAGGCAGGCATCGGCTGCCAGCCAAAATAGTTGTTCGCGAATTTCAGTACGGTCGTGCCAGTCGCGGTGGTCCCAACCTTCCACCTGGACGAGGTCGCCGCCATACAGAATCATGCCAAAGCGCACCCCTCGGAAGCGGGCAACAGCCATAAAAGCAGCAGCTTCCATTTCCACAGCCAGGCAGCCCTCCGCCCGATACTTGCGCACTTTAGCCGGTGTCTCGCGGTAAAAGGCATCCGTGGTCCAGGTCTTGGTCAATCGGTATGCCACTCCTCGCGCGTTAAGCGTTGATTCAATCGCCTGCAGCGCGTCCGCGTCCGCCAACACTTCCTTGGAAGGCGGCATGTAATGGTAGGAAGTACCCTCACCGCGGATTGCTGCGGTCGGTACCAACAGATGCCCAACCGCGATGGACCTATCCAATACTCCGCAGCCGCCGCAGGCAATAAAAGCGCTTGCCCCCAGCGCGATAACCTCTTCCATCAGTCCAGCAGCCAAAGGCGCTCCCACGCCGGGAAAGAAGAAAGCCAAACGCTTGCCTTTGTGCTCAATTTCATAAATTGGATGTTCGCCGCCCTCTGAAGACACGCTGGAAATCTTTTTAGCCCCATGTTCCATGGCTACTTTTTCAATCACTTCCCTGAAGAAACAAATCACAGCGCGGTCAGGAAAGCCCCCCGGAATATCCTTTTTGGGTGGGGAGATAACCGCCTCGCTGTCAGGATCAAAATCAAGAACAGGAAAATTCGGGAAATCCGTCATCGGTCCGCCTCCAATTCCCAGGCGATCCCCGGGATACCGTCAAACCGCTTGCGCATCGTTTCCAAGGCCTGGGGATTGTTATCTATCAGGATGAAGCGTCTTCCCAGATTAAGACAGGCCTGCCCGGTACTGCCACTTCCAGCAAAAAAATCCAGCACCAAATCTCCAGGATTGGAGGAGGCCCGCAGAATGCGTTCGAGAATGGCAACAGGTTTTTGAGTGGGGTACCCAGTTTTCTCACGGCTGTTGGTACCAACTATGGTGTGCCACCAGGTGTCGGTGGGCAGCTTTCCACGCGCAGCTTTTTCCTTCCCCACCAGTCCTGGTGCCATGTACGGCTCTCGGTCGATAGCATCCCTGTTAAAGACATAATTTTGGTGGTCTTTAGCGTAATAGAGAATGTTATCGTGTTTGGCTGGCCACTTGTTCTTCGCGCGTCCGCCATAATCGTATGCCCAGATGATTTCATTCAGGAAGTTTTCGCGACCAAATATTTGGTCGAGCATGATTTTGCAGTAATGCACTTCACGGTAATCGATATGAAAATAGAGGCTGCCGTGAGCTTTGAGCAAACGATGCGCTTCTTGCATTCTTGGCATTAAAAAAGCTTGGTAATTACTGAAGGAATCGCCATAAGCCTGCTCAGAAATCAGCTCCGTGCGGTAATTATTCTCTCCAAAACCCACGCGGTCGCCTTCAACATCCCGGGTAGTCTTCAGGCGTTTACGCGCCTGAACCTTGCCAGTATTGAAGGGTGGGTCGATATAAATAAGGTCCACAGACTCGTCAGGTAGTCGGCGCAGAATATTGAGATTGTCGCCAAAAAAAACCGTGCTGGTCACAACAGAGAATGCTCCATAAAAAATGGTTTAATAATTATTCCGTCAATTCAGATGTGCAGTGCGGGCAGCGCACAGCTTTCACCGGAATGCTCGTCTGGCAGAAGGGACAGAGTTTCTCGGTAGGTTCAGCAGCTTCAGCGGCTTCTTCCTTCTTCAACTTTGTCGCTCCCGATTTCAGTTTCTGGATGCCTTTTACAAGCAGGAAGATGCTGAAGGCAATGATGACGAAGTTCAAGATGGTCGTCAGGAAATTACCGTATGCTAAAACCACAGCGCCCTGCTCTTTTGCAGCAGCCAAGGTGGTTTGCGGCGCGAGTTCCACTGTTTTGCGGTTGAGTTGAATGTACAGGTCAGAAAAGTTCACATTGCCCAGCAGCAGACCCAGGGGCGGCATAAGCAAGTCATTGACAACGCCATTCACGACTGACCCAAACGCGCCGCCGATGATTACGCCAATGGCAAGGTCCAGGGCGTTACCTTTCATTATAAAATTTTTAAATTCATCCATTATTTTTTTCACAATTGCCTCCTGAGTAATTATTTACCCGATTATAATCGCTCCCAGACAAGCAGCGGGATGATAATCTCGCAGGTTTGCTGTATAATTAGACCAGTCTAGATAAGAGAAAAGAGGATTTCATGGACGACAACACCAATAACACCCCATTAGAAACACCCGAAGACGCCGCAAAATCCTTCGGTGATGAATGGCAGCAAATTCCTTCCGCCTCCGCAGAGGAATGGAGCAAAGAAGTTCCACCCGCGCCAGTTCCGCCCGAGCCTCCTACAGAGACTGATCGCTGGGGCGCTCCGCAGCCTTCCGCTGCCGAAGACCCGGATCGCTGGTCTGGCGAGCTCTACACGCCTGGAACAGAAACTGCTTCTGCGGTTCCCCCGACTGCGGCTGCTGAGTCCGTGGTTGTGGACGTGCCAACTTCTGGAGCAAGCGTCAAGGCGCCTGTTTCTGAGAAGAAGAACTTCCCAGTTTGGGCAATTGTCCTGATTGTCTTACTTGTGCTGCTGCTTTGCTGCGTTTGCCCAATCGCGATTTTCCTCGGTGTCTTCTCAGCTGCCTGGCAGAATACAGCCTTACTGCTTCTGGTTATCTAATCACCTGCAAAAAAACTGCCCTGTGCGGGCAGTTTTTTTTCTTTAACGCCTGATTATTCGTGTTTCCAGACCGTTGTTAAGCGTCCCCATTCCTCAATGCTGAGTGTTTCCGCGCGGCGCTGGGCATCAATGCCTGCGCTTCGCAGAAGGTTTTCAACTTTATCGGTTGGCAGCCCCAGCCCGGAAGCAAGCGCGTTGCGCAGCGTCTTTCGCTTTTGCGAAAATCCGGCGTGCGCCAGTTTAAAGAAATCATCAAGCTCCTCCAATGCAATTAACGGTTGGGGGTGCAGCGTGATGGAAAGCACGGCTGAATCAACATCCGGAACAGGATAAAAGCTGCCAGCGGGGATACGCGCTTCTACGCTTGGCAGCCCAAACACCTGCACAGAAAGCGCGAGCAGACTGAGCTTGCCATCCTTGGCGCAGATTCTTTCAGCGACCTCCTGCTGGATAGTCAGCACAACGCGCGTGGGTCGGGTTTTTGCTTCCAACAAGCGCCGAATAATCGCCGAACTGATATAGTAAGGAATATTCGCAACTACGAGATAGCCTTCCGCCGGGAGCAATTCTTCCAGGGGAAGCTTGAGCACATCACCTTCCACAAGGCGCACATTCTGGTATGGACCAAGGACTTTCGTGAGCGGGCTGATTAGGTTGCGGTCAATCTCCACCGCCACAACCTGGCTGGCTGCCTGCGCCAGAAGCACTGTAAGGCTGCCCAGACCCGCGCCAATCTCTAACACGGTGTCTTCCTGACTGACGCCAGCCGCGAGCATAACCTTATCCAATCCATTCGGATCAATCAAAAAGTTTTGTCCTAAGGATTTTTTAGGCTGCAGCCCGTGTTCACGCAGCAGGGCCCGGACGTTAAGGTACTGCCTGGTCATGGCAGCACCACCGGAATGTAGCCAGGAACTGGCGTCAGAAAATACAGCGTGGTCCAAAAGTGCCAGCTTTCATAGTTTTCATCATCGTACCCAAGGTCGATCCAGTATCTACCCGGGATTCCACCGCCTGTATCGGCAATAATGCCCCGCCCATATCCCGGCACATAGACCGGCTGGAGCTTCATTCCCAGGTACCAGGCGCGCGTAACGGCTATAATGCCCTTGGTGAGCGGAATTCCAGAAGCTGTGCCAGTGCCCCCGCCCTGCGAACTTGGTTTGTAAGATGTGGCGTACACGCTGACCTTGCGCCAGTACTCAATGGTCTCGCCATTGATTGTTTCCGTCCGCACGACCACCTTGGTGCCGCGTCCCAACACCCCTTCCTCCGGGTCGCTGGCTTTCCAGGGACCTTCCGAAATTTTGCCCTTTTCAATGCCATCCTCCAGGCGCAAGCGCTCGCGGGAAACAACCAGGCCAATTTGCCCGGGCACAAGTACCGAGGTCGTGTCCAGTTCCGTATTGGGGTCATCCTGATAGCTGTTGTTGTAGGCCGTTTCTTCGGTCTGCAGCAGGATTTCCTCACTCACCCGAACAACGCTGATTTTTCCATTCGCTGGGATAGGCGCTTTCTCATCCGGCTGAGAATAGTCCAGGTTTTGAAGGGGCAGCCCCAAATCGCGCAGCGCGTCGCCAACATTCTCAGCCGCGCTCAAGCCTCTGAACTGGCTGCCGGACTGCTGCACAGCAATCTCGCGCGCCAAACGGACGGAAATTTCGTTTTCATTGCTCAATTCGGAATCAAGCGGTTGAGAAAGCGCGTCTTCCGGACGTAAGGCGATGCCAGCCTCGGACAATGCGTTTCCCAAGCTTATCTGTTGGGTGAAAAAAGTCCTCACAGTATCCTCAACCCGCAAATCAATTCTCTTGGCAGGAACAAATTCCAGGTAGAGTTCTTCTCCCACCGGGAGGGCTTGTGTTGGGTTAAGTGGCGCGCCATTCCACAACAGCAAATCCTCTGGGTAAAAAAGTATCTGCGCTTGTGCCAACAGGTTCGCTGGCAGCGAGCTCGCGGAAAAAATTGTTTTTTTGTCCTCTCCCACCTGGATAGTCACCAACCGCGCCTGATTAAGAACAATCGTCCGATCCAGGAGGTTTAGCTTATTCTCCGCGGGAAAAATTTCGTCTTCTGGCATCAGAACATACCCGGCGGCACGCAGAAGCTGGCCGGAATTGAAAGCTATCGCGCGTGCTTTCCGCGCAGAGCCATTCACTACCAGGGTGTAATTCCCATAGAATTGCGCGACAATGAGAATTAATCCGCAAACAAGAAGCAGCGCGGGTAACCAGGATAATTTTTGAGCTGGTTTTTTGGGGTTGTCGTTTCGCATCTAATTTCGCAGTATAACACAGCACTGTGTGTCAGTATTCCAGGCTGTCCGGCAGTTTCTTGAGAACGCGTACGAGCACATCCTGCCAGCTTTCGGTTTTTAAGCCCGCCAGGTTTATCCAATACGCGTTTTTACCCGCCCGAGCGGCTGGGTCTAGTTCTGGCAGACCGCGCTGCCGCGCTCCTTTGGGCAGGGGCGGATAGCTAAGCACAAGTTGGTTGTTAATCATGCTAATGGAATCCAAACCAGCGCTTTCTCCCAGGATTTTAATCTTCATCTGAAACAACAGGTCTTTCACTCCCTGAGGGGGCTCCCCAAAGCGGTCCGCAAATTCAATTTCTGTTGAGGTCAGTTCCTCCTCGCTGCGAAGCGAGGCTATCCTGCGATAAAGCGTCAGGCGCAGCTCCTGGTCTGGAATGTAGCTGTTTGGAATTTCGCTGGATAAGGGCAGCTCGATATTTATCGTCAAGCTGGGTGCGTCCAACCAGGGCAAGCCGCTTTCGGGCTCGGATTCAAGCCCGGCCGCCGCCCGAATGGAGCGAACGGCCTGAGAAAGCAGCCTGGTATAAAGCTGGAAACCGACCGCGGCAATGTAACCCGACTGCCGCGTGCCCAACAAGTCCCCCGCGCCGCGCATTTCCAGGTCGCGCATAGCGATGGCATATCCAGCACCAAGCTGGGAATTATCCGCCAACACTTCCAGACGCTCCTGCCCTTCGGGCGTTGGTTGGTGGCGCGTACTGCGAAACAGGTACGCGAACGCGCGCTGGGCTCCGCGCCCGACCCTGCCGCGCAGTTGATAAAGCTGCGCCAGACCAAAGGTATCCGCCCGGTCAATAATCAGGGTATTAGCGTTGGGGATATCCAATCCGGATTCAATAATCGATGTGCACAACAGAATATCGAATTGTCCGGAGGTGAAGCTGTGCATTACATCCGCCAGCTGCTCCTCATCCATTTGCCCGTGCGCGATTCCAATCGTCGCTTCCGGAACCAGGTTTTGCAGATGATTGTAGACAGCCGGGATGGACTGCACCCGATTATGCACAAAGAAAACCTGTCCGCCGCGATCCAACTCGCGAATAACAGCCTCGCGAACCAGTTTGGGGTCGTAAATCCCAATGTGCGTGATGATGGGCAGCCGTTCTTCTGGGGGGGAGTTGATGTTTGAAATGTCTCTTACGCCGGTTAATGCCATGTACAAGGTGCGGGGAATGGGTGTCGCGGTGAGCGTGAGCACGTCAACAGAATTGCGCAGTCGTTTCAGGTGTTCTTTATGAGAAACGCCAAAGCGCTGTTCCTCATCAATAATGACCAAACCCAAATCATTGAAACCAACGTCACCGGAGATCAGGCGGTGCGTGCCGATGACAATATCGACCTGCTTTTTTGCCAGCCGTTTGATGATGTCGGATTGCTCTTTTTGGCTGCGAAAGCGGGAAAGCATTTCCACATTTACGGGAAAAGTCGCCAGGCGTTCCCGGAAAGTGTCATAATGCTGCTGCGCCAGGACGGTAGTGGGCACTAGAACTGCCACCTGCTTGCCGTCGGCGACAGCCTTAAAAGCCGCCCGCAGCGCTACCTCCGTCTTACCGTAACCGACGTCACCGCAGAGCAGTCGGTCCATCGGGCGGGGGGATTCCATGTCTTTTTTCACTTGCGCAATGGCTTGCAGTTGATCTGGCGTTTCGATGTACGGAAAACTGGCCTCCAACTCACGCTGCCAGTCGCTATCCGGACTAAAGCTGAAACCCTCGGCAACCTGGCGTTTAGCATACAGCTCAAGCAGCTCAAGCGCGACTTCCTGCACTGCGCGCCTCACGCGCTGCTTAGTCTGGGTCCATTCCTGGCTTCCCAGGCGACTGATGGCTGGCGGACCTCCTTCTGCGCCGATATAACGCGAAACACGATCCGCTTGGTGGATGGGGACGTATAGGATATCGTTGTCCTTGTACTGTATCGTCAGATATTCCCGCTGCACCCCATCGAT
>JAGOML010000054.1:0-10270 GCA_017993575.1 Anaerolineaceae bacterium
TTTCCACCGCGGGCACATCCAGCACCACCCCACCGGACTGCTGGAAGTAGGTGAACTGGGTGATTTCCTGCCCGTCCAGCCACACTTCCCATCCCAGACCCCAGGCGCTCAGCGCGGGGGATTCCCAATTGTCTTCCACGAAACGGATGTCGTGCTGGTGCGGGTCGATGCCGATGGCGCGCAGGGAATCCAGGTAAAGTTCCTGGGGGTTGCCCGGGTCTGGCTTGAGGATGACCTGAAACTGATAGTGCATCTGCAGGCGGTTGGGGTTGATGCCGTAGCGCCCGTCGTCAGGGCGGACAGACGGCTCCACATAAGCAACCTTCCAGGGCTCGGGGCCCAAAACGCGCAGAAAAGTGGCCGGGTTCATGGTGCCAGCCCCAACCTGCGCGTAATACGGCTGCCAGATCAGGCAGCCCTGGCGCGCCCAGTAATTTTGCAGCGCGAACATAATCGATTGAAAATCGAGCGGTTTTTCAGTTACGGGTGATTGACTCATAATAAATCCCTTGTCTTTAGTTTTAAACATTACGATTATACAGCAAAGCGGGGGCGCCCTCACTGCTTGCAGTCTGCCGCCGCAAGGGCTTTGGGGTTTAGCAGCATGTCAAACCCAGGCCAGATGTTCTCCTGACGCGGCCTGGCAATAGAATAAATCGGGGAAGCGTACAAGATGTAAACCGCATCTGCGCGGCCGCATATCGCCACTTTACACGCGCTGCCTGCGCCATTGCAAGCGGGCAGGCTTGAAATGACTGAAAAAATATAAAAGGAAACTCTTTATGAAATCGCGTTCAAGAAACCGGGCGTGCGCAATCCATACTCCAGCAGGTAAGTGAAGTAGCGCTCCATCAGCGCGCGCAGTTCAGTTTCAGTCGCGGCGAGGATTACCCGCCCGCGCACGGCAGCATAGGGTGACCGTTGAAAGAAGCGCAGGTATTTCAGAACAGGCATGGAAATTCGCCAGGCGGATTGGTCAGACGCGCTGCAGCGCGGGCACAGCGCGCCGCCAAGCCTGGCGGAAAAGAACTGGTCCTCAGGGATGATCGCGCGGCGGCAAACCACGCAATGGGTCAGTTCCGGTCGGAAGCCAAGCAAATCCAGCAGCTGAACCTCATAATAGCGAATTACTGTTTCGGGTTGAGGGTCCTGATTCAGGCGGTTTAGCGTGTCCACCAGCAGGTGGAAAAGCTGACGGTTTTCGCCCTCCTCCTGGGTAAAGCGGTCCAGCAGTTCAATCGCGTATGCGGCAAGCCCAGTGCGCTGCAAATCCGCGCGAATACCCTGGTAGCTTTCCAGCGCTTCTGCCTGGGTAACCACTGCCAGGTTGCGCCCTTTGGCGAGGAACAAACTTACCCGGGTAAACGGTTCCAGGTGCCCCGCCTTGCGCGAGCGGATCTTGCGCACGCCTTTGGCGATTGCCTGGATTTTACCTCTTTCAAGCGTGAACAGCGTCAGAATGCGGTCAGCTTCGCCGTACTCAACGTGCCGCAATACCACGGCTGTCGCCCGAAATGTTCGGTTTTCTTGATCGGGCATCACGCTCCTAAGTGCGCTGCTCTTACCAGATTTTAGAGGACAAGCTCATCCGGGCCAAACGAACGCGGAAGCAGCTCGTCCAGGGTGAATTCCTCCAGCATCGCGCCGCTTTCATCCGCGATCAGGACCAGCAGCTCTGTCCCCCCAAACTCGCGCATCACCTGCCGGCAGCCGCCGCAGGGTGAGCCGCCGTTCTTGGTGACCACAGCAATGGCGTCTATTCTGCGGTGTCCTTCCGAAACCGCTTTGAATATCGCCACCCGCTCCGCGCACAACGAAGAAGGATAAGCAGCGTTTTCGACATTGCTTCCGCTGTATACCTGTCCATCCGCCGTAAGTACTGCCGCGCCTACCCGGTAGTGGGAATAAGGCGCGTAAGCCAATTCGCGAGCTTCTCGGGCTTGCTGGATGAGAGTCTCTTTATCCTGGGTTGTTAACATCGTTTTCCTCTGGTTCTTGCGGCGATAATCCTGTCTTTTGCATGCGCGCTTTTACCTTCAGGATACGGCGCGCGATAACTTCTTCCACAGTGAATTCCACGCCCTCATCGTTGACCGCTTCGCCGGGCTGTGGCACCCGCCCCAGCTCGCTGTAAATTAAACCACCCAAGGTATCGGCATGCTCATTGGAGAGGCGCAGTCCGGTTATTTCATTAAATTCTTCAATGGTGGCGCGGCCCAAAAACATAAATTCGCCTTCGCCAACCACTTCGTACAATTGTTCTTCCGCCTGGTCATATTCATCACGGATTTCTCCGACGATTTCCTCCATGATGTCTTCCAGGGTGACAACGCCAGCCACGCCGCCGTATTCATCCACGACTACTGCCATGTGCACCCCGCGGGATTGCAGTTCTGTCAGCAGTTCATCAACTTTTTTCGCTTCTGGAACAAAATATGCCGGGCGAAGCAATTTGCGCTGGGAGGAAATGGTGTCGCTTCCATCTACAACGCCCAGCAAGTCTTTGGCGTAGAGCAAACCCACCACGTTGTCAATCGTATCCTCATAGACCGGAACGCGCGAATGCCCGGCAGAGATAAATTCCTTGCGCGCGTCGCTGATGGTGGTGTTCACGTCCAACGCGAGGACGTCAATGCGCGGCACCATAATCTCCCGGGTCAGGGTCTCGCTGAAATGAAATATGGAATATATCATTTCGCGTTCGCCCTTTTCGAGCGTGCTCTCCGGTTGGCCTACCCTCACCCAATCGCGCAGGGCTTCATCCGTGACCGCTAAAGAAACTTTTTCCGCGTGCGCCCCAAGCAGCGCTGTCATCAGTTTCGTGGCTGGCAAAAAGAAAAAGTCCAGCAGGCCAGCGAGCCCTGTGATTGCCATGGCAGATTTTTCCGGCGCGTCCAACACCTTGCGTTCAATCAGGTACTCAAAGACCGTGACCAGAAGCATCAATGCGGTAAGGATGCCCAACACAGCCCAGAAAGATTGAATGTTCAGGATTTGGAGCAAAACCACAGCGGCGGCGCCCGCAACCAAAAAATGGGCCAGCGCCAGCCCCAGCCGCAAAGAAGTGCGCAAGCCCACTTTTTCAATTAACGCGATGGTCCGGTCAACCTTCCCGGGCTCCTTCTCGCGCAGGCTGATAAGGTAAGGCAGCCGCACATGCGTAAAAGCGGCCTTGGCCGACGAGATCAGCAGGTCAAGCGCCAGAGCCAGCCCCAGGGCTGCCCAAACAACAGTATTACTGACCACTTTGTTCCTTTCGCTCCCGAGCAGGTACGCCGTAAACCAGGGCGTCATCCGGAACATCCCGGGTCACAACGGAGCCAGCGCCTGTCCTGGCGTTTTTGCCAATTTTCAGCGGCGCGACCAGCATGGTATCGCTGCCGATGAAGCTGTTCTCGCCAATTTCGGTAACGTTCTTGTGAACTCCGTCAAAGTTGCAGGTAATCGTGCCCGCGCCAATATTCACATTCGCGCCGATAACCGCGTCGCCGATATACGAGAAATGCCCCATCTTGACATTCTCGCCCAGCCGCGAAGATTTCACCTCCCCAAAGTTCCCCATGTGCACGCGGTCTGCCAGCACAGCGCCCTTGCGCAGATGACAGAAGGGCCCTATGCTGACCTGCGAACCCACACTGGCGTACTCTGCCACCGAGTCGCAGATGGTCGTTTCATTGCCAACCTGCGTGTGCAGCAAGCTGGTATTAGGACCAATCCGGCAGTCCTCACCGATGAGGGTGTTACCGCGCAGGGCGGTATTGGGAAAAATTACGGTATCCTGTCCGATGCGCACATCGGTTTCAATAGTGGTCGTAGCGGGATCCAACAAGGTCACGCCGGCAAGCATCCATTGTTCGTTCACGCGCCGGCGCATGGCGCTTTCAGCGTCTGCCAGGTCCACGCGGGTATTAATTCCGAGTGTTTCCAGCCTGTCCTGCAGCACCAGCGCTTCGATGCGTCGGCCTTCAGCCGCCGCCATAGCCACCAGGTCCGTCAGGTAATATTCTTTCTTGGCTGAGAGTTGAATTTTCTCCAGGTGCCCCCACAGCCAGTTTGCATCAAAGCAGTAAGCCGAGACGTTATACTCCTGCAGCGCCAGCTGCTCTGGCGTGGCATCCGCTTCTTCGATAATGGCCCGCACGCTGCCATCCGCGCCCCGCACAATCCTGCCAAAACCGCGCGGGACCTCACCAACCACGCTGGTCATCGTGATGACGCCTCCGGATTGCTGATGCGCCGACACCAACTGTCTGAGGGTTTCAGCCCGCAGCAGCGGCATATCGCCGCAGGTAACCAACACCAGGTCGGCCTCGGCTGGCACCGCCGCGCGCGCGGACATGACCGCGTGGCCGGTGCCCAGCTGCTGCTCCTGCAAGGCAAAGAGCGCGCTCCCATCCGCCGCCTCCACCGCACTCCGGACGACTTCCGCCGCGTGCCCGACCACGAGAACTGGCGCGTAATCAGAGACTGCCCGCGCGGCTTCCAGCGCGTAAAGCACCATTGGCTTGCTGAGAATAGGGTGAAGAACTTTGGGCAGGCGCGAACGCATGCGCGTGCCTTGACCGGCGGCGAGTATGATGGAAGCCGTTTTCATGATGTACTCCAATGCGGAAACCGGCAGGCAGCGTTTATGAACGCGCCGCGCGCCGGATTTGCTGAATGATCAGGGTCGTTATCGTTGTTCACAGTAATTCAGGCTGGGGCACCAGGATTCGAACCTAGATCCACGGATTCAAAGTCCGGTGTGCTGCCGTTGCACCATGCCCCAGAATTGCGCCTATTTTAGCATAAATCACGCGCTCCGCAAGCTCGCTTGCTGGAAGACAAAAATCTGGCGTACCGTCAGCGCGTTTGCGTTCAACCTTAGCAATTATACTCACTTCCGTTCCTCTTATTTGCCTGCACCCAAGCCATAGCGTTCACTTCAGCAGGCCCACTCCGCTGGAACTGAGACTAAGAGCTCAAAGCCGCTTTTCAGCGCAGTCCAAATCCGAGAAGTAGGGTTTGATATCCAGCAACGGCGTGCCGTCCAGCATATCCACGCCCTCCACGAACAGCCGGCAGTCTTCGCGCCGCAGTAGCTTTACAAGCGAAAGCCCTAGCGGGTTGGGTCTATGCGGGGAACGCGTGGCAAACACGCCCTTTTCAGCATTATCCCACCCGGAAATCACTTGATGTTTCCGAAAAGGGCCTGCCAGGTGAAAACCAAATATTAAGAATAGAAACTGGAACTTTTCAATACCTTCCAAACACTCGATAAACTCGGGGAACACTTCTACCTCGCCGAAATCCTTTGAGTTTGCGGCTTGTCTGGGCGCGTCCTCGTCAGTTTGGTAAGGCGTGTGTATCACACCGATAGCTTGCAGGCTTATTTTATTCATAGGCGTTAATCCTCATTCTGATTATCTTTTTCCAGCGCTTTTTGGCCCAGCTCTAAACCCGACTTCGCTCGCCCAAAGTAGGGAAAGAAAAAACCTGGAAAGCCAGGCAGCTTGAAGACTGCCGGATTTTCCAGGTTCGCGCTTGTTTAGCCGCCAGCCCGGCGTTTGTTACAGCTTATCCGATGAGACGCGCTCCGGTAATTAGCGGAACCAAATCTGGGTGCAGAACAGGATGAACAGCGCCCAGGCAGCGGCAAAAACGACCCAAATCAACAGCGCAGCAAGCAGCGCGCTGCCAGTGTAGGCTCGTGTTTCCGCGGCGGTCATCCGGTCGGGATGCTGGGTCTTGGGCGCTTCGCGCTGTTCGCGCCGCACGCGCCGGTCGTGCCAGGGCATCCCGTCCACGTCCATGTCGCAGATTACCCGACCGTCATCGTCATCAAATTGTTTCGGCTGGTCTCTCATAGGCTCAATTGCTTTCGTTGTACAAATGGCAAACAACCTGATGACCGGGTTCCACTTCCCGGGCAGTTGGCACAACAGTCTTGCAGATTTCCATGCAGTGGCGGCAGCGCGTGTGGAACTTGCACCCGGAAGGGGGATTGGCCGGGGAAGGAATGCTGCCTTCCAAAATAATGCGGTTCATCTTGTACGAAGGATCCGGCACCGGCGCGGCGCTGAGCAGCGCCTGCGTATACGGATGGAGCGGATTGCCAAAGGTTGTGCGTTTGTCCGCGTATTCCACCAGGTCGCCCAGGTACATCACGCCGACATAATCGGAAATGTGCTCCACCACCGAGAGGTCGTGGGAGATGAACAGGTAGGTCAGCTCCAGTTTTTCCTGCAGGTCCATTAGCAGGTTGATAATCTGTGCCTGAATAGAAACATCCAGCGCGGACAGCGGTTCATCGCAGACGATGAACTCGGGGTTGAGGGCAAGCGCGCGCGCGATGCAAATGCGCTGGCGCTGGCCGCCGGAGAACTCGTGCGGGTAGCGGTCCTTGTGATAGGGCTGCAAACCGCAGTTCTTCATCACATGGTCCAGATAGTCATCCATGTGTCGATTTTCTACCAGGCCGTGCTCTTTCACGGCTTCGCCAATAATTTCGCTGACCGGAAGGCGCGGTGAGAGGCTGGAATAGGGATCCTGGAAGATCAACTGCATTTTTGGGCGCATTGCCCGCAGGTCTTTGTGATCGAGAGCGTAGATATCGACGCCGTCAAAAATGACATCCCCATCCGTCTTGGGGGTGAGCCGCAAGATAGTCTTACCGACAGTGGTTTTTCCGCAGCCGGATTCACCGACCAGCCCGAGGGTCTTGCCGTAATCAATCGAAAAGCTGATGCCGTCCACCGCGCGCACATAGCCAACGACTTTTTGCATCAGACCCGCTTTGATCGGAAAGTGGGTTTTCAGGTTCCGCACTTCCAGCAACTTCCCGCCGTTCTTTGGTTCGGTTCGGGTTCGATTTAAAATGAATGTATTTTCCATACTCATTCCTTCACCTGCCCATGCGCGTATTGGTAGCAAGAGACCGAATGCGTCTCCGATACAAAAAACTCCTTGGGATACTGACCGTCGCACATATCAAAACGCTTGTTGCATCTATCCCGGAAGTAACAGTAGCTGGGCATATTAATGGGGTTGGGCACGCTGCCCGGAATGCTGTAGAGCCGCTTGACCTGCTTGTTTGAGACAGGTTTGGAGGCCATCAGGCCAACTGTGTACGGATGGCACGGGTTTTTGAAGACTTCCAGCGCCTGGCCGCGTTCCACTACCCGACCCGCGTACATGACGACCACAAAATCCGCCATTTCCGCGATAACACCCAGGTCATGGGTAATCAGCATGATGCTGGAGTTAATCTTTTCCTTCAGGTTGCGCAGAAGGTCCAAAATCTGCGCCTGGATGGTGACGTCCAGCGCGGTTGTGGGTTCATCCGCGATAATCAGCTTGGGCTTGCAGGCCAATGCCATCGCGATCATAATGCGCTGACGCATGCCGCCCGAAAGCTCGTGCGGGTACATGTTATAGACGCCCTCTTTGTTGGCAATGCCAACCAGGTCAATCATCTCAAGAGAGAGGTTTTTCACCTCTTCAGCGTTCATATGAGGGTTGTGCAGGGCAATCACTTCATCAATCTGGTCCCCGGCTTTAAAAACAGGGTTCAGGCTGGTCATCGGCTCCTGGAAAATCATGGATATCTTGCTGCCCCGGATGGTTTCCATCACTTGGATAGGGGTTTTGGCGATGTCGTAAACCTTGTCGCCCGAGTCGAAGCGGATCGCGCCTTTGACGATTTGCCCCTGCGGGCGCTGCACCAACTGCATCAGCGAAAGACTGGTCACGGATTTGCCGCAGCCGGATTCGCCCACTACGCCTACGGTTTTCCCTTTCGGGACGTTGAATGAGACGCCATCCACGGCCTTAACGGTGCCGATATCGGTGAAGAAATAGGTGTGCAGGTCGTCAAATTCCACCACGTTCTCGGGGTTCTGCATCGTCGTCAGGTATTCAGACTCGGATACGTTCCGGCGTTTTCGCTGCCGCTCTATCGCGTCTGTAATACGGCGATTTTCCCGGGATATTTTCGCGGATTCGCTCGCTGTGATGTGAATCACATCTACGGGTTTGGTCTTCGCGTTCACCCGGTTAAAAATTGAGCGTTTTCTTTCAGCCATTTCTCTCACCTACCTTTTCATCTTTGGGTCAAACGCGTCGCGCAAACCATCGCCGACAAAGTTGAATCCAAGCACTGTCAACAGAATAAGCATGCCAGCTGGAATCCACATGAACCAGTAATTGGTCATAACAAACGCGTCTGAAGCAACGTTGATGATGCTTCCCCAGGAGGCCAACGGATATTTGACGCCAAGACCCAGGAAGCCCAGCGTCGCTTCCGAAATGATGATGCCGCCCAGACCCGCGGTCGCCTGCACAATAAGCAAGGGCATCACGTTCGGGACCAGGTGCCGGAAAATGCGCCGGCTGGTGCGGATGCCGGTTGCTTCGGTGGCAACCATAAAGTCTTGTTCGCGCAAGGAAAGAATTTGTCCGCGCACAACGCGCGCCACGCCAGTCCACCCGAGCAAACCCAGAATAGCCATGAGCAGGAAGATGCGCGTCATCGGCGGCACCTCCAGCGCGTCCATGACAGACCCAAAAATCAGGACCATCGGGTAGAAGGGGATGCTGTTGAAGAGGTCCACAAAACGCATCAGCCCGGTATCCACCCAGCCGCCGAAATAGCCGGAAACACCTCCGATGATGACGCCGATGAAGAGCTCCAGGAAGATAACCACAAAACCCACCAGCAGTGAAACCCGACCGCCGTACATCAGGCGCGTCATCAGGTCCATGCCATTGTTATCCAGACCCATCAGGTGCGCGGAAGAGGGCGCTTCGTACATGCGGATAAGCTCAGTGGGAGTTTCGCGTTTGATGTTGTAGGTCAGGTTCACGCGCACAATGTCGTAATCGACCGTTTCACCATTTTCTGTGAAAGAAAAAGACGCCTGCCGGTTCGTGATTGCTTCGCGCACAACCTTCTTGTACGGAACGCTCAGGAACAGCGACTGGTCAAGCGGGTTTACGATAATATTCGAAACCTCGGCAAATTCCTTTCCGTCTTTGTCGTAAATCGTGACGTGACCTTCTTCGTAGCTGGCAGTGAACGCGCGTTCGCCAACGGTAAAGCTATCTTCGTTATCAGCAATCGCGTTGCTGGAAGCAAGCCTGAAGGCGAAGGAGTTCACAAAAGCTTCATCCGCCCGGTTGTACGCGTCAAACACGTTCAGAGTCGCCAGCGCAATCTCGATTTCATTGGTAATCTGCGTGGTTTTTCCAGCTTTCACAATCTGGTATTTCAGGCCATCAAGTTCAAACGATGTTTCTTTTGCCTGGATGGCCTTCTGGTAAGCGGCCGACAAGCCCTGAGGCAGCGGGTCCGCAGTCAGAGAGCGAACAATCCCCGCAAAGTCTTCCGCGATTGGGTTCAGCCGCAGAATGCGATAGGTGTTCGGGTCTTCCTGCGCGTATGTAAACGCAGTCCCGCCGGAAGTGAAGGTTGGCAGTTTTTTGCCCAGCGCGAGCAGGAATTGCGCGCGCTCCGCGGGGCCAAAGGTCTGGCCTTCCGCAGCAGTGTAGCGCAGTTCGGTGTTGTAAATCGCTCCCGCGAATTCTTTCGACATCGAACCAATGCCCTTGAATACCTGCGCCTGCGTATACGGCGAGAAAAGCGGGCCGACAAACGCAAAGAGAAACATGAAAGTGATGATTACCAGCCCAATAACCGCCAGTTTGTTGCGGATAAAGCGCTTGAACACCAGCATGCCGGGTGAGAGCACTTTGATGCGCCTGGCATCATCCAGAGCCATGGGCTCATTGGTATCTTCCAGGTAATTGATTTCTGGCTCGGTGTTTTCGTTGATTTTGTCTTTGTCAATCATGCGCCACCACCGTTAGTTGACTCTGACGCGGGGGTCTACCACCGCGTACATAATATCTGCAATCAGCAGACTGACTTGGGTCAGGATAATCTGAAAAGTCGTGTAAAACATGGCGAAAGGAATATCGCCACGAATAATGGCTTGGTAAGCGACAAAACCTATACCCGGAATCTGGTAAAGCGTTTCAGTGATGAGCGCGCCGCCAAACATGGCTGGCAGCAGGTAGCTCATGTACGAAACTAACGGAATCAGGGTGTTCCGAAAGGCGTGTTTGTTGACCACAACCTTCTCAGAAAGCCCTTTAGCGCGGGCGGTGCGGATGTAATCCGAATTCAGCACCTCGAGCATATTCGTGCGGGTATAGCGCATCAGACCGCCGATGGAGAGCATCATCAGGGTAACGATTGGCAATACCATGTGGTAGGCCATATCCCAGAATT
>JAGOML010000007.1:0-45793 GCA_017993575.1 Anaerolineaceae bacterium
GGGGCAAACTCCGGAATTAAGCGCAATAAGAATCTTATCACATCATACAAGAGAGAGCGCCCAATGTTTCCATTGCTGGCCAAATGAAATTTTAACAGCAGCGCTGCAAGGCAGATGTGTCAAGGCAGATGCGTCTTCCTTGGACGAACCATGCTATAATTTTTTAATTATTAAAGAGCGGACAAAACATAGATTATGGATTTATCCACGACGGACCCCATCAATTATCTGGTAATCGGGCATATCACACAGGATTTGTTGGATGATGGCACTTACAGTCCCGGCGGCACGGTCAGTTATTCAGGGCTCACAGCGGCTGCGTTGGGGCAGCGCGTGGGTATTCTCACCAGCTGCTCGCCAGATTTGGAACTCTCTGCTTATTCCGGCCTGCAAGTGCGCGCGCTGCCTGCCAGCCAAAGTACGGTTTTTCGTAACATTCGCACGGATTCCGGAAGGCTGCAGTACATGTACCATTCCGCCCGCCGCTTGGATGCCGCGTCTGTACCCGAAGCGTGGAAGAACTGCCCGCTGGTGCACTTGGGGCCTGTTGCGGCAGAAATTGACCCCGACATTTTTAGCGTTTTCCCAAACAGCATGCTTTGCCTTACTCCGCAAGGTTGGTTAAGAGCTTTCGCGCCAGATGGACGGGTGCTGCCAGTAGATTGGACCTACAGCCCAACGCTGCTGCAAGCTGCGCACGCTGTAGTACTCAGCATAGAAGATTTGAATAATGATGAAAGCAAGATAGAACAATGGGCCAACCTGTGCGCGCTGCTGGTGGTAACCCAATCCGACCAGGGTGCTCGGGTTTATTGGAACGGCGATGTGCGTCGCTTTCCAGCGCCGAAAGTCGCGCTTGTAGAAGACACAGGCGCCGGCGATATTTTCGCGGCCTGCTTCTTTCAGCGCCTTTTTGCCACGCAGGATCCCTGGGAAGCTGCCCGTTTCGCGGTAAAACTGGCGGCTTATTCAGTCACTCGCAGGCATTTTCAGAGCATCCCCACCCAATCGGAAATTTCAGACGCGTTGACCCAGGTAATCTGACAGGATAGTATGGGAAAAGTTTACACAATTGTTAACCAAAAAGGCGGAGTAGGCAAAACCACCACCAGCATCAACCTGGGTGCGTATCTTGGCATATTCCAACAACGCGTCTTGTTAGTTGATATCGATCCGCAGGCAAACGCGACATCTTGTTTGGGAATTGATAAGAACAGCATTCAAAACGGCATTTATGAAGCGTTGATTGGCTCCCAGGCTGCCTCAGACCATATCCTGCACAACTCGCGCTTCCACCTCTCACTGCTGCCTTCCTCACCAAATCTGGCTGGCGCTGAAATTGAATTGATTGACCTGGAAGAACGGGAAACGCGCCTGCGCAAACTGATTGACCCGCTGCGGTCGCGCTATGATTACATTCTGATTGATTGTCCGCCTTCTCTGGGCTTGCTGACGCTCAACGGACTGCTGGCCGCTTTTGATGGGGTGATAATCCCTGTTCAATGCGAGTATCTCGCGCTGGAAGGGCTTGGCCAGCTCACCCAGACTCTTGCCCGGGTTCGCCAGAGCTTATTTCCAACACTGGACATTAAAGGCGTGGTTCTGACTATGTTCGACGGCCGCACCAACCTATCAGCGGATGTGACGAGCGAAGTCCAACGGGTTTTTCCGAATCGCGTATTCAATACCTTCATCCCGCGCAGCGTTCGGCTGGCGGAAGCGCCCTCATTTGGTATGCCAATCTCTATCTATGCCCCCGAGTCGAGCGGAGCGAAAGCGTACCGGGCTCTGGCAATGGAGCTGCTCAACTCGAACGGCGCCGCGATTCACGAGATACAGGAGTAGCATTATGGCACGAAAAACCGGTCTTGGAAAAGGACTTGACGCGTTAATCCCCACCTGGCAGGAAGAGAGCCTGAGCACCCCAAACGCAAACCAAATCGTCCAGATTCCAATTGAAAAAATCAGCCCCAATCCAAGGCAGCCGCGCAAGGTCTTCTCCCCGGAGAGCCTTCAAGACCTGGCGAATTCAATCGTAGAACACGGTATTCTGCAGCCCCTCATCCTGGTTCAAAATGAAGGGGAGGACCTTTACACGCTTATTGCTGGAGAGCGCCGCTGGCGGGCCGCCGCCTTGGCTGGGCTTAAGCAAGTCCCGGCGATTGTGCGCAGCGCGACACACCAGGAGCAGCTGGAGTTCGCGATTGTGGAAAACGTTCAGCGTGAGGATTTGAACCCACTCGAACGAGCGCGGGCTTATCAAAGCTTGCTGGATGAATTTTCGCTTACGCACGATGAAATCGCTCAAAAGGTCGGAAAGAGCCGCGCGGCGGTAACCAACACGCTGCGCTTGCTTAACCTCCCGGCCAGCGTGCAGCAAGCTCTGCAGGACGATTTATTGACTGAAGGTCACGCCCGCGCCCTGCTTTCGCTCAATTCCGCGCGGTCTATCGAAGCTGCCCTCGAAACAGTATTAAATCTCGGCCTGAACGTGCGCCAGACTGAGCTTTTTGTCAATAAGCTGCTGGGGAAAGCCCCCAGAAAACAAACGGACCAGGCAAAAAGCGCGGAAATCCAAGCTCTGGAAAACAAATTGCGCCGTTTTTTTAACACCAAAGTGAACCTCCAATCCGGAAAGAAGGGTGGGAGTATCACCATATTCTTCTATTCCGATGAAGAACTGACCAATATCACGGACAGCTTGGGATTGAATGACTGAACGGGTACTGCTCACCAATGGTCATTTTTACCAGGGGGAGCCCCAGTTTGGCAGTCTGCAGTCCCTGGTTGTTGAAGATGGAATCATCCGCGCGCTTGCCTTCGCAAACGCGATAACTTCTACAATTCGCCGTACAAGCCGAGTCATAGACCTCCAAGGCCAGTGGGTTTTGCCTGGTCTGACCGATTCTCATCTCCACCTTGCCTTTTTGGCAGACCAACTTTCGGCCGTTGATTGCGAAACCGACACCCTTGAAGAATGCCTGGTTCGGGTGAATGCCAAAAGCGCTTCAATCGCTCACAAGGATTGGATAATTGGTTATGGCTGGAACCAAAACGCCTGGACCCCCGCGCGGTACGGCACGGCTGAAGAACTGGAAAGAGTCAGCGCCGGGCATCCAGCGGTTCTCTACGCCAAATCGCTGCACGCCTCCTGGGCAAATGAGACTGCCTTGCGCGCGGCTGGCATCGACGCAAGCAGCGCGGACCCCGAAGGGGGAAGAATTCTAAAGGATAGTACTGGAAAACCAAACGGCATTCTATTGGAAAATGCCATGCGCCTGGTTGACGCGATTGTGCCTTCCCTGGCAGGAAAACGCCTGGAAAAGATGCTAAAGGATGCCCAATCACTGTTGTTGTCCTACGGCGTAACCAGCGTGCACGACTTTGACCGGGAAGCCTGCTACGCGGCGCTGCAAAACCTGGACGCTGCGGGCGAACTAATTCTGAGGGTGAGGAAAAACCTTCCCGGAGAACGCATCGCTGCGTTCCTCTCGGAAGGCTTGCGCAGCGGCAGCGGTACGGAGCATCTCTTTTTGGGTTCCTTTAAGTATTTCGCGGATGGGGCATTGGGACCCCAGACCGCCGCGATGCTCGCCCCATACGAAAACTCTGATGCCCTGGGCATCCTGTTGATGGACGCGGATGCGGTCTTCGCTGAAGGTGTGCGCGCCGCGGCCTTAGGCTGGCCTTTGGCAGTCCACGCGATTGGAGACCTGGCTGTAAGGTCGGTACTGGATGGGTTTGAGCGCTTGCGAGCCTGGGAGCACGAGAACGGCAGTCCGCGCTTGCCCCACCGCATTGAACACGTTCAGATAATCGCGCCGGAGGACCAACCCCGTCTGAAAAAACTTGGAATTATCGCCTCGATGCAGCCGCTGCATGCCACCTCGGACATGGTCACAGCCGATCACCACTGGGGCAGTCGTTCCGCGCATGCCTATGCCTTAAATTCCTTGCGGCGCCAGGGCGCCCTGCTCATTTTTGGTTCTGACGCGCCGGTGGAATCTCCTAACCCTTTCCGCGGCTTACACGCGGCGGTCACACGCCGGCGTTTAAGCGGCGAACCCGATGAAAATGGGTGGTATCCAGAGCAGCGCCTCTCCCTCGCGCAGGCATTGGAGGGATATACGATTAATCCGGCAATATCTTGTGGTCTGGGGAGCAGTCTGGGACGCATTGCTGTCGATTATCGAGCGGACCTGATCGTCTTGCCGGAGAATCCATTTGAAATGGAAGCCCAGAGCCTATGGCGCTTGCTTCCGGATATGAGCTTGGTAGACGGCCGCGTCGTCTTTCAGCGTTAACCGACAGAAAAACCATCGCTTCTCGGTCCGGAATGACAGCTGAGAGCGGCTGAAGACATAAGAAAAAATGAGCACCCAAATTATTCCAGCAAGCGCATACCCGCAGGAGACGCTGAGGTCATTCCTGAACTCCGCGCCGCTGTCTTTTTCCAATTTGGATTGGCTCTCCGCGCAGGAACGTCTGGAAGGGCAGTTCTGTTACGCGCTGAGCGATGAAAGTCAAATAATCGCGCTCATGTCCTGCGAGCCTGAAAACAAATATGCCGCCTGGCTCCGTTTTTTCGTCAGCGAGTCAGATGGCAACCATGCTCAATATTTTCGGAGTTTGCTCGACCAAGCCCTTTCTGAGCTGCAGAAGGCAGGCATAACTGCGCTCTACACGCTCAGCTTCAAGTCCTGGCAAGAGCAGCTTTTCACCAACTCCGCCTTTCTGCCGTTCACCAGGATTATCACGTTAATACTACCGACCACAAACAATATCAGGATTGAACCCCTTAGTGGTGTTGAGATGCGCTTGATGACCGCCGAGGACCTTCCGGAGCTTGAAACAGTGGACCACGCCGCGTTTAGCTCGCCCTGGCAATTGAACGCCCGCGCGTTGCAGGCCGCTTTTGCCGCTTGCTCGTATAACACCGTCGCGCTGATGGACCATAGAATTGTCGCCTATCAAATGACTGCCGCCAACTTCTATACCTCCCATCTTGCCAGGCTGGCAGTTCACCCCAGCGCTCAAAAGAAGGGTTTAGGTTTTAGACTGACGCTGGATGCGATTCAAGAAACAGCTGCGCGAGGCGGCACGGAAATGACCGTAAACACCCAGACTAATAACGCGGAATCTTTAAGACTATATTATCAGCTCGGGTTTTCACAACATGGCAAGTTGATTCCGGTCTTTCAAAGGGCTGTCCAGGATTTTCAATAAAGCCGCTTTACAATTCATCCTGGCTGTGGCAAAATGCAGTCTATTCTTTTCTCAGGAGCATAAAGATGGCCGGAACACAAACCCAACGGGAAAAATTGCGCCAGCAGCGCAAGCAAGCTTCCAGCAAGAAGACAATCACAGTTGTAGCAGTCATTAGCGTGGTTGCTCTCGTGATTTTTTTGCTCGTAATGCTGCCAAAATGGACATTGGATAAGGACCAACTCTACCTGCAGGAAGGTTTCTCGGTTGGTGACCCAAACGCGCCGGTCAAGGTCGAAGAATTCTCGGATTTCCGCTGCAGCCATTGTCAGAACTTTGCCCTGAATTACGAAAAAGATTTCATCAAGAAATACGTGGAAACAGGTCAAGTGTATTTCACATTCAACAACTACGCTTTCCTGGCCGATGATTCCAGAGACGCGGCCGAAGCGACTTACTGCGCAGCTGAGCAGAACGCGTTTTGGCAGTACAAGAACCTTCTCTTCACCTATTCAACCTATACCGGAGCGTTCGCGCAATCTAATCTGCTGGACTATGCCAAACAGCTGGATTTGGATACAGATAAGTTCTCCGCTTGTCTGCAATCAGACCAGAACCTTGCCAAGCTGGACGAGATTATGAGTTATGCCAACTCTCTGGGGATTAACTCCACTCCGCAGTTCTCTGTCAACGGCACGATTGTCTATATGAACACCCTGGACGAGACTGTAGATAAGGCCTTATCGAGATAAACACAGCTTGGCAACAAAAAAAGCCTGGGCGTGTGTACGTCCAGGCTTTTTTGATCCATCAGCGCGCCGCAACGAGCGCGAAGTAGCAGTTTAGTAACTAACTCCCAGGGCGTTCAATCCCAAGACAATCAGAACAGCAAAAACCAGCGCTGGGAGGAAGCTGCCGGTGCGGATCTTTTTGATTTCCAGCAAATTGCTGATGGCTATACCTGCCAGAATCACGCCGCCTATCGCCGTCATCTCCGCTACCACCGAGGCATCAAAACCCTGCCCCAAAGCCCGGGCCGAAAGGCTGATAGCGCCTTGATATACCAGCACAGGTAACGCTGAGAACAGCACGCCCACCCCTAGTGATGACGCGAACGCTACTGAAGCAAGGCCGTCCAGCAGCGATTTAATCGCCAGCATCTGGAAATTACCGCTCAAGCCATCTTGAATGGAGCCCAATATGGCCATGGGACCGATGCAAAAGAGCAAAGAGCTGGTTACAAAACCACTAATAAAGCGTTGTGCTTCAATGGAGTGAGCTTCCTCAGCGCGGTTGAATTTAGCCTGCAAAAAGGAACCCAGGCTTTCCAGCCGCTCTTCCAGCTTAAGCCATTCTCCCACCATTGTCCCTAGGATTAATGCGCCCAAAGGGATTAGCATGTTGTTAGTTTCAGTGAAGATGTAGATGCCGTAAGCCAGGGTAAACAAGCCCAGACCTGAGACCATCGTCTGCCGGAATTTCACCGGGATTTTATTCCCGGCCACAAGCCCGACCAGTCCGCCTAAGAGAATTGCCCCGACATTAATGAAGGTCCCAAGCACGCTCGCCGCCTTTTCAGTTTATGAAAGTTTTTGCCCGGCAGCTTCCGCGGCGAGCAGCAGAAAACACAGATAGGAAAGGCGGTTCAGATAGTTCAGCGCGTCTTCCGGCACTTCGGCCCCGAGTTCAGACTGATCCAGGCCAACAATTTCGCGTTCTGCCCTGCGCACTACCGCCCGCGCAAGATCCAGAGCGCCTTCGGCAGGGGACTTTCCTGGATGGAGAAAAGCTTTGGGCTTTTCTATCTTTTTTTCAAGTGCTGCCAGGGTGGTTTCCAGGTCATTCAACGCGAAAGCAAGCTTTGGTTGAAAATCAGATTGGCTCCAACCTGCCAGCCCAGCCATGATGAGCGAAAGATCTTCCTGGCAGGCAGTGAGCATAAGAATAGCTGCCTCGTCGACTACAAACGCCTTTGCCAGGCTGAGGCTGGCGCTGGCCTCATCAATCGCGCCGATCGCACGCAAACGCGGGTCAAGTTTGGAAACATTTTCTTCACCAAGCAAGCTTGTGTAGCCTGGTTTTCTCGTAAGCTTTCCGCGTGGAGGCACTCGCTAGTCTCCTTCTGGGGCATTTCCCGCCAGGATAAACCAGGAGTTAATGGCATTCAGTCTGTCGCTTGGTTCGTAGATGGGTCCAATGGTGACATCCAGGATTGAGTTCCGAATGGCGTAGTTGTAGACCGGATAGAAAAGCGGAAGGGATGGCAGTTGTTCGTGAAATAGTATCTGGAAATTGCGGTAAAGCTTCGCGCGCAGTGTGTAATCATTTGTCACGCGTGCTTGTTCCAGATACTCGCTGGCGGAACGGTTGTTCCACTGCGAGTAGTTTTGTCCTTCTTGCGCTTGAGATTGCGCCCAAAACGGATAAGGGTCGGGGTCTGGCGTACCAGACAAATCAATCTCAACTAACGCGGCATCGTAGTCCCGCGCGTCAAGTTTCGCGACGACTTCCGCGTAAGGCAAGGAAAGCACATCAACTGCGACGCCTACTGATTCCCAGCCTTGTTTGATGTATTCCGCGATTTTTGTATGCAGATCATCATCCGGGCTGAGCAAAATGAGGCGGACTTCAACACCTTCCGCAGTCACGAGGGTACCGGTTTCACCACGCGTGATGCCCAGCGCGGCAATTCGCTGCGCGGCCGCATCCGGATCGAAGGGATAACTGCCTTGGTCCGCGTAATAGGCCCAGCTGCCGGTCAGGATTGGTCCATGCGCCAGGATGCCCTGTCCCAGCATCACCTGGTCCAAAATCGCCTGGCGGTTGATCGCCAGCATTAGGGACTGACGGAATTCAGGGTCCTGCAGAAAATCCTTGGCGGAATTATTGAGGTTCAGGAAGACCATGCTCAGGCGCGGTTCGCGCGTGGAAAAGAGGTTCAAATTGGGTTCAGCTAAAACCTCAGGCAGGATGTCATTAGTGACGCCCGCCAAACCATCCACCTCACCGCCCTCATAGGCAGTCCAAGCCGCGCGCGGGGTGGGGTAATACTGAAAGACCACCTCATCGATATAGGGTCGACCGAGGTAATAATCCTCATTGGGTAAGAGGTCCACGCCGCTGATGACGCCGTCCTTAACCAAAAATCGATTGAAACGATAAGGGCCGGTGCCAATTGGGGACGTGTTAAAAGGATGATCCACCAGTTCAGCCAGCGTCAGGTTCCCGAGCAAATGAGAAGGGAGCAGCGGAACGCCAAGATAATCCAACAGGGGCGCAAAGGCCTCGGGGAGAGCAAATTCTACGATGGTATCGGAAAGCGCAGTAACCTGAATTTCCGACCAAAACGTACGCAAATCAGAGGGGATTAATTCGTTTTCCTCGCGCAGCAAGCCAATCGTGTACACAACATCCTGCGCGGTCACGGGATTTCCGTCGTGCCAATAAGCATTTGCTCGCAGACTGAAGGTGAAGCGCGTACCATCACTGGAATAACTCCAGGTTTCTGCCAAATCCGGCTGTGGCATCCCACTGGAGTCAAACTTTACCAAACCATTAAAAAGAAGGCGGTCAACGTCTTTATCAGCCTGGTTATACCGGTCCAAAATCGGATTCAGGCGCAAAAAGTTGCCAATCAGGGCTTCTGTGTATATGCCACCAGTGACCGGGCTAGGCGTGCTCGTGATTTCAGGGGAGTTAGCGCTCTGCTGAAAAACTAACAGCAAACCCACCACCAAACCGGTCAATAAGATAATCAGCAGCTGCCAGCGAAATTTTCTCATATTTAAAAAAAGACAACCCCCAAGACTGGCGAGTCGTCCTTTACCTCCGTGTGGATTTGTTGAAACGCCTTCAAACTGATACTAATCAGGTTATCCGGTAATGAGCACACTGACCAAGGCCAAAATGACAAACAGAACTGCCAAACCAATCGTGACGAAGAAAAGCACTCTTTCAACGCCGCGGCGCTTGGTATAGACGCCGCCAGAATCTCCGCCAGCAAGACTGCCGAGGCCGATACCTTTGCTCTGCAAGAGGATACTGCCCACCAGGGCGACAGATGTAATCATAATCGCGATATTCAGAAAACTATTCAATTTAACCTCCGACAATTAACAAAAAGATTATACCTGAACCAATAAAAACGTCAACTCGCTATTATAACAGGGTGAAGACTTATTAGGCAAACTATGCTCGCTGCCGCGCTCATACCTGTGAGAGGATATAATCAGAGTACCGCGCCTGACAGACGGTTGAGGAAATCATGGAAGAAATTGTCATCGCCTTGCATATGCATACGGTCTATTCTGACGGAACCGGCAAACACGCTGATTTGGCAGCAGCCGGCCTGAAAGCGGGTCTGGATGCCATCCTGATTAGCGACCACAACGTCTGGGTGCAGGGATTGGAAGGTTACCTGCAGAAAGGTAAGAAACGGCTGCTCACCCTGGTGGGGGAAGAAATCCACGACCAAACGCTGATGAAAGGCAAAAACCACCTGCTGATTTTTGGGAACACGCGCGAACTTGCCCGTTTCGCGCCGGATCCGCAGCAGCTGATTAACCAGGCCAGCGCCAGTGGCGGCCTGACCTTTATTGCCCATCCGATCGAAGACGCTCTACCCGCGTTTGGAGAAGCGGCGTTTAATTGGGAAGATTGGCAGGTAAGTGGCTTTACCGGCATAGAGTTGTGGAACCAGATGAGCGAGTTTAAAACCCGCGCTACGAGCTTGCCAAAAACCGTTTTGCATGCATTTTTCCCGCAGCTCATGACATTCAGCCCATTAGAAGCCACGCTAAAACTCTGGGACGCGTTGATAGCCAAGAATAACAAGCCAGTTGTTGCGGTGGGCGGGGTCGACGCGCACGAAATGCGCATCAAGAAAGGGCCATTCCGCGTCGTGCTTTACCCATACGAGGTCCAATTCCGCGCGATTACCAATCACTTGCTGCTCCCCAGCCCGCTTACTGGCAACCTGACGCAGGATAAGGCGCTCATTTACGAAGCCCTTAGGGCAGGGCATTCCTTCATTGCCTACGACCTTCCGCGGTCAACGCGTGGGTTCCGTTTTACAGTCAACGGAAAGGATGGCACTTTCTGGATGGGCGATACTGTTTCTGCCGAAGCTGGACTCACTTTCCAGGTGCGTCTGCCGGTGCGCACGCACGTCCGGCTGCTGCGCAATGGTTTGGTGGTAAAAGAGCACATGGACCGCGAAGTGCTCACCTACCTGACAAAAGAACCCGGTGTTTATCGCGCCGAAGTGTACCTGGATTATCTGGGCAAACACCGAGCCTGGATTTTCAGCAATCCAATCTACGCGTTCTAATAACAGGTTTACCCCATTATTCTGAGCTTCCTTAAAAGCGCAAGACAAAGTGCATCGGGTCTTTGGATTCTAAGAATATACTTGCGCCAGAAGAGCAGCTGCTGTTCATTGGTATAATCCTTGGAGAAGGGAACGCATATGCTTTTGGAAGCTTTTGAGAACAAACTGCGCGCGCTGTTTGAGGGCACTCTGGACCGCTTGCTCTACCCAGGTGTATCTATGTCATTAAGCAGCCGTTTGGTCGCGTTGATTTCCGAGAAAATTGCTTCCCAACCTTCAGACTCCCGGCGCGCGCCCGACCTGATTGACATCCTGATTTGTCCGGATAAGTGGGACGCCTGGCAGAATGCCCGCGCCGCTTTGGACGATGCCGCCCGGGAACTCGAAGCTTACTGGGTGGAGCAGGGATACTCCTTTCTGTACCGCCCGCGCATCCGTGTGATTGCCGACCCTGAACTAAACGCTGAAGCTGTCGATATTCGCATCGATTACGCTCAAGACGATAATTGGCAGGGCAAAACTGCTCTACAAACTATACCGCGCCAGGTTACAGAAGAACCAGTTCCCGCGAACGCCTACCTGATCATAAACGGAAAAGCGCAGGCAGCTCTCGAAAAAGCTGTCATCAACATTGGCAGACGCTCCACCAGCGATATCATTCTGAACGACCCAATGATTTCGCGCGATCATGTGCAGCTGCGCGCCGAACAAGGCAAGTTTCTCTTGTTTGACCTCAGCTCCACCGGCGGAACGTTTGTAAACAACCGCAAGGTCCATACGGCTGTATTAAAACCCGGAGATGTGATTCGATTGGGGAAGACGCTTCTGGTTTACAATCAGGAGCTAACTGCTCCGGCTGAAACAAAAACTACCCTGCTGCCAACGCACCCTGAATCATGAACGCTGGATTACTACTGATACTACGCATTCTTTTCCTGGTTGCCCTCTACGCCTTTTTAGGGCTCAGCCTGTGGGTAATCTGGAAATCCATCAGTGGTCGAACAACTCAAACCGCTCAGGAACCAATCCCGCCCTTAGGGCTCTCCTCCACCATCATGGAATCCAACAGCGCGCAGATATTCATCACACCAAAAGTAACGATTGGAAGAAGCCCTGAATGTGACTTTGTGCTGCCGCACGAGATGATTTCAGCCCGACACGGCAGCTTCAGTTTTCATCACCAGCAATGGTGGTACGAAGACCTAAATTCCACCAATGGTTCCTATCTGGAAGACCTGCGCGTTGAGGAACCCATCGTCGTGAAGGATGGAGACGTTCTCTTTTGCGGCGAAGTAGACATCAATATTTCGATAAAGCCCATATCCTGAAAAAGTGAGGTCCAGATGACAGAAAGCAGCATCGCGTTCGGCATTATCGGCGGCTCGGGGTTATACGCCTTTGACGCCCTTGAAAACAGAAAAACCGTCATTATTGACACGCCTTTTGGTCTGCCCTCATCGCCGATTGTTTTAGGGGAAGTGCGCGGAAGACGTCTGGCGTTTTTGGCACGCCACGGTGTTGGACACACCCTCTCACCATCAGAAGTTAATTACCGCGCGAATATTTATGCTTTTAAACAACTTGGCGTGCAGAAACTCGTCAGCGTCAGCGCTTGTGGTTCCCTCCGGGAAGACTACGCGCCTGGCGATGTCATCATTCCGGATCAGATTTTCGATTTTACTCACAAGCGCGAACGCAGCTTTTTTGGGGATGGATTGGTGGTACATGTTGGCTCAGCGGAACCTTTTTGTCCGAAGCTCAGCGCCGCGCTTGCCAAGGCGTTGAAAGCTGAGGGCGGTACAGTGCACGAGGGCGGCGCATATATCACGATTGAAGGTCCCCGTTTTTCCACTAAGGCGGAATCGAATACATTCCGTTCCTGGGGAATGTCCCTGGTTGGAATGACAGCCTCGCCCGAGGTGTTTTTGGCGCGAGAAGCGGAAATCTGTTACGCGACCATGGCGCATGTGACAGATTATGACGTCTGGCACGTGAGCGAAGAACCGGTCAGCGTGGAAATGGTGGTGCGAACACTTGCAAAAAATACCAGTCTTGCACAGCGCGCGCTGATACGCCTGGGGGATATACTTGAAGAACCTGAGCAAGACCCGGCTTCTTGCGATTGTGAAAACGCGTTGAAAGACGCAATCATCACAAACCCCGCCAAGGTTCGGCCTGAAACGCGGGATAAGCTGCAGCTCTTGATTTCCAAGTATGTAAAGTGACCTTGACAGACTCCGGAACAACCAGGAAGACCTCTTTAGTGCCGGCGCCCCTGCTGCTGGTGGGTCTTTTTGTTACTTTTTACGCTCTTGCGTTAGCTCTCGCCCCATCCGTGCGCGTGCACGCTGCCAATTTTCAGCCGCAATGGCGTTATTTGCTCCCATTGGCGGGTTGGACGGCAGGAATGACTGCGCTGCAATTTGGAGCCAAAAAGCTTTTGCCAAGGCATGACCCAACGCTCATCCCGCTGGTCGGCGCGTTGAGCGGCTGGGGCATACTATCCATTTGGAGGCTTTCTCCTGCCCTGGGCGCCAAGCAGCTGCTTTGGTTTCTGGGCGGCGTACTATTAATGATTGCTGGGATGGGCATCAAAAACCTGGTAGCCATCCTTAAGCAGTACAAGTATGTTTGGTTAGCGCTCGGGCTCTTCTTGGTCGGGCTTACCTTTTTTATCGGCGTGAACCCCGGCGGTTCGGGCCCCAGGTTGTGGCTGAACATGTTTGGGGTCTACTTTCAGCCCTCGGAACCCCTCAAATTGCTGGTGCTGGTTTACTTAGCGGCGTTTTTTGCCGACCAAATTCGCCCGAATATCTCGACCCTGGCATCAATCCTCCCGACTATCCTGATGGTCGCGTTAGTTGGCGTGCTCCTCGTCAACCAGCGGGATTTTGGCACTGCCAGTTTATTCGCGGTTATGTTCGTGTTCATGCTGGCGCTCACTACCAAAAGAAAGCGCTTTCTATGGCTGTTTCCACTCTTGGTCGTGGCAGCGGGCACAGCGGGTTACTTCTTGTTTGATATTGTCCGTGCTCGGGTGGATATCTGGCTCAACCCCTGGCTTCAGCCAGCTGGCGCTTCTTATCAGCTTGTTCAAGCGCAAATCGCAATTGCTGCTGGCGGCTTAATTGGCACAGGTCCGGGGCTAGGCAGTCCGCAGTTTATCCCGGTAGCAATCTCCGATTTTATTTTTTCCGCGATCGCGGAGGAGACAGGCTTGCTTGGGACGTCAGCGCTCATCCTGCTCATTCTTTTGTTGGTGATGCGCGGAGTTGTAATCTCCAGGCATACCAAAAGTACCTTTGGAAGGTATCTCGCCTTCGGGATCGCCGCGTTCTTTGCGCTTCAGTCCTTTCTTATCATTGGCGGCAACATGGGTCTTGTACCCCTGACCGGGATCACCCTCCCCTTCATTTCTTATGGAGGCTCTAACCTTCTCACCAGCATGCTCTGCGTCTTGCTTCTGCTCAGGCTCAGCGCTGAGCCAGGCAAACGACGAAGCGCGGAAAGCTCTCAAACTACTTATCAGTTCCTCTCCGCAGTGCTGGTCTTGCTTTTTGTGCTGTTGCTTGGAAAGAACGCGCTGATTGCCGTATGGAATCGAGAAACCCTGATATCCAGACCTGAAAATTTGCGCTGGGCGGTATATGACGTCTATTCCCCCCGCGGCAGCATTATTACCACCTCGGATGAGCCGCTGGCGGTGACGACTGGCGTACCCGGAGAGTACGCCCGCGAGCTTCTCTATCCACCGCTCAGCAGTGTTGTCGGCTATGCGAATGGCTTGTACGGACAGGCTGGACTGGAACGCGGAGTCTATTCCTTCTTACGTGGCTACGGAAGACAGTTCTCGGAAATCTGGCAGCACCAACTGCTCTATAACCAACCTCCACCCGGCTCGGATGTGAAAGTCAACCTGAATCTCTCACTTCAAAAAGCGGCAGACACCCTTCTGGAAGGACACAAAGGCGCGGTGGTGCTCTTAAACGCGAAAACCGGAGAAATCTACGCCCTAGCCAGCCACCCCTACTTCAATGCTAACACCCTCGCGGATGATTTTGTAGCACTAATGAACCGCGAAGACGCGCCAATGTTAAACCGCACCACCCAGGCAGTATATCCTCTCGGGACTCTTATCAATATTCCTGCGCTGGCAGCGTACTGGACAGACCCGCAAGTTCGCTATCAATATCCCAAGCTCTCCCCACGCCTGGATTATCCCTGTTACCAGGCAATACAAGCCGCGGATAATCACGTTAATGTGCTGCAGTATGGATGCGAGAGCGCGTCGGCCGACCTGATGCAGGGCGCTACCCCGCAAGACCTGGCAGAAATGATGCGCGCCTTGGGCTTGTTTCGGGTGCCCGCCGTGGCAGTTGAATCCGCTCAAGCCGCAGCGGACCCGGCTTTAGCTGGCGATGAAACCGCTTGGCTACAAGAAGCCCAACAAACGTCAGTAACCCCGCTGCAAATGGCACTGATGGCAGCTGTGCTCAGCAATGACGGCCAGCAGCCCTCGCCGAAATTAGTGAACAGCTATAAGTCCGGGAATGGCGCGTGGGTAGCCTTTGGTGGAAACACCTCAGCGGTGGAGGTGTTCAATCCGGATTTAGCGCTGCAGCTGCGCAACCAGTTTCTGGCGGATTCGCAACCGATATGGTATCTAAACGCACACGCGCCCTTAGAGAGTGGAGAGACGCTAACCTGGTATTTGGGCGGAACTACTCCGCAGTGGGTCGGTGTGCCGTTGGCAATCGCTGTGGCGATTGAAGGGAACAACCCGAAACTTAGCCAGGAAATCGGCAGTCAGCTTCTCAATTTGCTGACGCCCTGAGCGATTAACGCACAATCCGCAAGTAATGCCGTTTTCCGCACTGTAAAACGCAGCCCTGGTCAATGGACAGGGTTACGTCCCCAACGGTAACCCCATCAAGCTTGACGCCCTGCTGCTCCACCAGACGGCGCGCCTGATTTCGGCTTTGCGCCAGCTTGTTCTTAACCATCACATCCAAAAGATTTTCCGCGCCCTCCAGCTTATATTCCGGCATCTCATCCGGCACGTCCCCTTTTTGGAACATGGAGATGAATTGGTTTTGCGCGCTTTCTGCGGCTGCTTCGCCATAAAACACAGAGCTTATCGCGTGGGCAAGCTTCATTTTCGCGTCGCGTGGATGGATGCTGTTGGTTTCCAGACCAATCAGGAAGTGATTTAGCGTTTCCGGGGTCCAGGAAGTAGCCAGGCGGGCATACACCGGCATAACCTTATCCGGTATGCTCATCACTTTGCCGTACATATCCTCAGCGCTGGTATTTAAAGGGATGTGATTGCCAAGCGATTTGCTCATGCGCACTTCGCCATCAGTTCCCGGCAGAATGCCAAGGATGATGCCGATGTTGGGTTTCTGGCCAAAGAAGGTCATCACTTTCCGCGCAGCCGTCATAATGTTGAAAAGCTGGTCCGACCCTCCCACCTGGACATCCGCGTTCAGATGATGCGCGTCATAACCTTGCATCAGGGAATAAAAGAATTCATGCAAGTAAATTGGTTCGGCGTTATCCCAACGTTTGCGGAAGTTATCCCGCGTCAGGAACTGCTGCACGGTAAAGTTGGAAGCCAGCCGGAAGAAATCTTCCATAGTCAGCTTGGAAAGCCAATCTGAGTTGTAACGCACATGCGTTTTTTCAGGGTCCAGCACGCGGAAGGCTTGTTCCGCGTAAGTTTCCGCGTTGCGCATCACTTTATCGATTCCCATCTGCGGGCGCAGCTTGTCTTTGTCGGACGGGTCACCAATCAGGGATGTAAAAATCCCGATGAGGAAAGTCACATCATGCCCAAGCTCCTGAAATTGGCGCAGTTTGCGCATGGTGACCGTGTGCCCCAGGTGTAAGTCGGTGGAGGTGGGGTCATATCCGCAGTAAACTTGCAGAGGGCGGCCTTCGCGTTCAGCCGCAATCAGCCGCTCGCGCAGTTCAACAGCCATAGCCTGCTCTACAGTCGGGTCGCCGTAGTCGACACCCTGCATTAAGTATTCGACCTGTTCATCAACGTTCATTATGTGCCTCCATCTTGCCTTCTGGCAGGCCTTAACCTAAGAGCGCAGGCGCTGCATGTAGTTCTGAATTCTACCGCACTTTAATTCCCAACGCGTTTTTCAAGAAAAGAAAAAGCCTCCGAAAATTCGGAGGCTTTAGTTTTTAGGAAGATATCTTAGTTTTCAGGAAAGCGCGATTCATCTTCAGCGGCTGTTTCTTCGTTGTCAGGCTGGGCTTCTATATTTTCGGGTTCGTCCAGCGTTTCAACCTTGGAATCGAGCGCGTCATCATCCTGAACCAGCTCCTGTCCGCTCTCGTTTTCGATAATCACTTCAGCATCCAATTGAGGTTCTTCGAGGCCAACAGGTTCCATTTCGGAAATGTCAATGCCTTCGGTTTCAATCTCTTGCTCAGCCTTTGGTCGGCGAATTGTGTGCCGTACAATCAGCAGCGCTGCTGAAAGCAAAGCTACTATTCCCATGACTGTCTGATTGATATTGATGCCAGCCACAGGCGAAGGGTCCAGACGCAGGTATTCCAGTCCAAAACGGATGACCGGATAGAGCACCAGGTAGAGCAGGAAGATATCCCCTTTATACAGTTTCTCTTTATACTTGCGGCCTATGTAAAGCAAAATGCCTGCCGCGAGGAGATTCAGCACTGATTCATACAGAAATAAGGGATGATATTTCGAAACTGCTTCAAAGCCCGGCAGGCGATAAGGCGGAGCAATAGTGATTGCCCAAGGCAGGTTCGATGGGCTGCCGTAAAGTTCCTGGTTGATGAAATTACCCCAACGTCCGACGGCCTGCCCGATCAAGAGCCCGGGGGAAATGATATCCGCCCACTCGAGGAATTTTTGTTTTGTCGCGCGGCAGTAGATCAACAGGGCGAGAGCTCCGCCAATCACCCCACCGGGGATTCCCAGACCGCCATTCCAGATCATCAAGATCTGAAGCGGATGTTGGAGGTAATACTTGGTCGTCAGACCCATGGCGGCATTGGACGCGGAGGGAGTGAACACATGCCACAATCGAGCGCCGATAATCCCGCCTACCAGCAGCCAGGGCAATATGTCCCAAATCAAATTACCATCTTTTCCACGGCGTTTTGCTTCCACGGAGGCGAGCCAAGCACCCAAGAGCGCGCCTGCCAGAATAATCAGCGCGTAGTAACGAATTGTGAGCGGTCCTATCTGAAATCCTTGCGGCATAATAAGTTCCTTTGTGGTTTAATTCTGCCGGCCATTATGGTCGGCTTGTTTCTTAACATATAAAAGACGTTGAAGCGCGGTTGCGTTTCCTAAGACAGCAATTATACCAACAGAATAAATGATCCAATTTAAAAGCAAACCCAAGATGAGAATAATATAACGTTCCACGCGCGTCAGTAATCCCACTTTTCCATCAAAACCGAGGGCTTCAGCCCGCGCGCGCATGTACGAGACAAGCACCGAGCCGGCTGCCGCGGCATAAGTGAGATATATTCCCCAGGTGTTCCCTCCCCGGGTAAAGTACACTAAAACCCCTCCCAGCAGCAGCAATTCATCATACCTGTCAATCACGGAATCCAAAAATCCGCCAAACCGGGTTGGCACCCCAATCTTGCGCGCCATGGCCCCGTCCACCGCGTCCAAAGGGCCCATCAGCGCGGCCATAAGACCTCCGGCCATTAATCTACCGCTGCCAATCAGTACAGCCGCGATAATGTTCCCGCACAGACCTGCCAACGTGATGTGATTTGGTTTAAGACCTAAGCCAAGCAAAAAGCCCGCAATGGTATCAAGCAGGCCGCTGAAGGTTTTTCTCAGTATCTTTTCGAAAGATTTTTTTCCTGTCCCGACTTCGCTCATCAGCGCTCACCCATTAGTTCATTCATCAGCATCGTTTGTCTCATCCCCGGCATCATCCAGCAATATTTGACGGTTTTTACCGCCGCTTTGCGCTGGACCGATGATACCCCGGTTCTCAAGCTCATCAATCAACCAGGCCGCGCGCGGGTAACTTAGATGCAGTTGTCTCTGCAGATACGAAGCGCTGGCACGGTGCGTACGCCTCAAGACATCCACCGCCTGTTTAATCAGCGCGTCATCTCCATCCTCTGAATCCTCGCTGACTTGCTGTTCCCAGGGCGAAAGAGTCTTTTCTTCTGGAATTGGGCTTTCTTCAGTTTCAATTGCCTTATCTGCTTCCGTTCCCAGCTGCTTCTGCCACCAGGCAATTAATCGGTTTATCTCCGCGTCGCTCACGTACGCGCCCTGAGAGCGTTCAAGCTGCCCGGTCTGGGGATTCAGAAAGAGCAAATCTCCTTTTCCAAGCAAAGTCTCAGCCCCCGGTGCGTCCAGGATAACGCGCGAATCCATCAGGGTGGCAACCGTGAATGCAATTCTTGCGGGGAAGTTGGCCTTGATGTTGCCAGTGATAATATCAACGCTCGGCCGCTGCGTGGCCACGATTAAATGAATACCTACAGCGCGAGCCTTTTGCGCCAACCGCACCAAAGCACGGTCTGTTTCTTCCGGTGAAGCCAGCATCAAATCCGCGAGCTCGTCAATCAGGATGACAACGCGCGGCAGTTTAGGTTTTCCGCTGTGAGCCATGCGAGCATTGTAAGAATCAAGATTGCGCGAATGCGCTTCTTCCAGAATTTTGTAACGAGATTCCATCTCCCCCACAGCCCAGCGCAGCAGACTTCGAATCCTTTCCAGGTCTGTCTCCACCTGGCCCAACAGGTGCGGAAGGCCGTTAAAGCGGGTCAGTTCCACGCGTTTGGGGTCAATCATCACCAGGCGCAGGTCCTCAGGCTTATTATTCATCGCCAGACAGGTGGTTATCGCCGCGATGCAGACCGATTTGCCGGAATTAGTGGTGCCCGCGATTAGCAAGTGCGGCATCACTGCCAGGTCAGCAATCATCGGCATGCCAGAAACATCCCTTCCCAACGGGATCGCGAGCGGGGAGTTGACTCGCTGGAATTGCTCTGATTCCAGAATTGGACGCAGTTTGACGATGGTGTGCACCGCGTTTGGCACCTCGATGCCAACATAGGATTTCCCGGGCACTGGCGCCTCGATGCGCAGACGCTCCGCTTTAAGTGCCAGCGCCAGGTCGCGCGAAAGGCTGGAAATCTTGGAAACCCGCACCTTTTGGCGGTCTTCCGGGCTGCCATTTCTTTCTATGTACCCGGGTTCCACCGCGAATTGCGTAATTGCCGGGCCCACGCGGTGCCCGACCACTTTGGCGGGAATCCCAAATTCGCCCAGGGTGCGCTCCAGGATTGCCGCGTTCATCTGGATTGCTGCTTCGTTGGTCACCGCGGCTTTTTCAACTTCCAGAAGGGTTAGCGGCGGCACCACATCCGGACGACTTAGCAAGGGTTCAGGTTTCTGCTGTTTCAGCGGCTCAGAGCGTTTTTTCTGATATGTCAGAGGCAGGGTTTCTTGCGTCTTTACTTCAGGGGCCGGGCTTTGGCGGGTTCGCTTTACAGGAACAGCCTCCCCCTCGCTGGCAGCGGCAGCCGGTTCCCTTACAGGAATGTCGGCCTCAACCTGTATGGGCGCAGCTCCGGCTTTGGCGCGAGCCCAGCTTTCCAGACGTCCAAAAATGTTGAATCCATAAAGTAAAAACAGCAAACTGAGCAGCCCGAGCACAATTCCAGCGCCGAGAGCTCCTATCAAACCCGCCAGCGGGTGAGCGAGTCCCCAGCCGGTGCTTCCGCCAAGGCTGGTTCCCGCTTCCACATCCAACACAGTTTCTCTGGAAATCGCGGAGAAACTGCCAAGCAGAAATAGAAAACCCAGTTCTACCAGAATTACGCGCCCGGCAGAAACAGACGTACGCTGACCTTTGCGCCACAGCAATAAGAGCCAGCCGCCCGCCAAAAGTGCCAGGGGCAGCAAATACCTGCCCAGACCAAACCAGCGCCGGGCTGCTGTGAGAAACATATCCAGCAGTACGCCGCGCGTAAACCCAAGAACAGCCAACAGGAGCATCAATCCCAGCGCCAACAGCAGCACGCCTACCAGGTCCCAACCAATACTGGAGGGATCAAACCAAGGTTTTTTCTCGGCTTTTAGCGCGGGGGTCTGGGGTTCAGGTTTGGATTGTTTCCCCCCATTCCGTGAGGTCGGGTTGTTTTTCTTAGTCTCGGTGGACTTAGTCGGTGTGGGACTCACGTTTATTCTCCAGGCAAAAATATCGGCTATTCAGCCAAAAATAAGTTGCAATATCTGTGCCTCAGAGGGAATTTAGGATACGCTCTCAGGAACCCCAGGCTCTGAGGTTGTCTGACTATCGGGGACTGGGATTTCCGCTTCCTGGCGCATGATAATCCTGGCAATGTTTTCCAGCGCCACGCGCTGCTTGCGGTAAAGGTCGGCTTCAGACATCGCTAATTTGCGCGCAACCTCGCGTACTTTCTCACCCTGGATGAATTTCAGGTCAAGGATATTATATAGGATCCAATCGCTGGTGAACTTGCGGTCCCCTTCTGGTTTGCTTTGCTCAATTGCCTGTTTCAGTACCGCCCGCAGGGCGTTTGTTTTGCTTCCATCATAGTTTTCACTGGCTGACTGAACGAGCTGCAGATTGAGCAAGGGGTTATTGGTCAGCTTGGGGCCGCCCCAATAATGCGTTAGCGCGTCCTTGACCCAATCCGTGAATTCTCCCGGCACCTGCGCGCTGCCGTTGCGGTAAATGCTTTTTTGGTTATAGCTGGAGTTGGCGATGAGTTCCTGGATGTAATCAACTTCGGGCTGGAGCACTGAGAGGGAATTCAACACCTGCATCTGGAGCGCGCGGTCTTTTAATGCCAGGGTGGCACGGTCTGCCAGCAAGCTTACCGCGGTCATCTGCTCAGGCAAAAACGCGTCAACCGCTCCATCCGGAAAGCCGCAAACTCCAAACAGACGGGTTTGTTCAATATCCACCTGATAGACCAAGGGTATCAATCGGAAGCTCCCCAGGCTAACTGGCTCACGGGAGCTTTGCTGCACGGCACGGATTAACTCGCTCGTTTCCGGCAGTTTATCCAGAATGTGGCGGTCTCCCGCATGAATGATGTAGTCTATGGAGCCATTTTCCAGGACAGCGATAAAAGCGCCGCGCACTTGCAGCTGGTCGCAGATGGAAGCCGCGATAATTTCCAGGAATTGGTCCAAATCCTTTTCCGTCAGCATGCGTTCTTCCAGGGTGCGGATTAAACTCAGGTCTTCCCGGTCCGCTTCAAAAAAGAGCGCTTTTTCAAGACGGGGCGCTAGCAGGGTGATGAAATATTCCAGGACTAAAACGGTGCCGACCATTACCACCGGCACATAAGGGATGTAGGGGTCTCCAAGCGCCAGTCCATATCGGCGGACAACAGTTGTGGCGCCAAGTACCATCATCGCCACGAAAGGACCACGCATCAACCAGCGGAACAGTCGGCTCTTGATGGCGCGGTCTGTCCAGCTGAGCCCAAAGAATGAGACAACATAGGCAATCACAATCAGAGCGACGCCTGTCACGATGGCGCCAAGAATTGTGAGCAGCCAGAAGAAGTCCGGATTGCGCGCAAAGAGGGCGCTGCCGTGGAAGAGAAAGAGCACGCAGGTGACTGCTGGGGCGCTGGCGCCGATAAAGAGATAGAACAAACGTCTGCGCGTGGTGGTGGTGTTGCTGCGCAGCACAGCCCGCGCCAGATTGTAGAAAGAAAGCCCAATCACGGCCAGGTAGTACGCGCCAAAAATAAACGTGATTGGACTAGTTGTGAGATAGGCTACCGGAACCTGTACCGGCGAGATTGTCCCTGCGGTAATCCGCAGAGGAATAAGAATCGCCCACACCAATGAAATCAGCAAAAAAATCCGCACCAGCCAGGTGCGCCGGCCGCGGCTCGGACGCCCAGTCAGGGTCAACAACGCGTCCGAAAAGTAGAAGTAAGCGGCTGGCAGAAAGGCTACCCCGGCCCAGCGCAGCTGCAGCCAGACCTGAATAATCGCGGATGAATTCGAGATATTGGCGATGGTATCGCTGCTAAAAACCACAGCGACTAAAGCCAGGATTATCATAAAAGTCCTGGCGACGCTGTCGCGGAAGTTGAAGCTGAGCGCGTACATTGCTAACGCGATCGCGGTAATCGCGACGCCCGCGTTCAATATCTGGGCAGTAATTTTTAGAACACCGGTTAACGTAAGCATAGGCTCTGCTGTAGCAAATAAACAAACATCAGCTGATAGGTTTATCAAAGAAGAGAGCGGCGTCGTGGTTCGGGAAGTATTGGTCCAGATACCCGCACATCTGATATCCGAGTTTTTTGACCATCTGGACGGCCGGATCGTTGCGCGTCTGGATTTCCATCAAGATTCGCCGCGCTTTCTGGTCGTGCGCCCAGCCTTCACAAGCTAAAAGGATGCCGCTGCCAACTCCCTTGCGGCGCATGACCGGCGTGACAACCAGGTCGGTAACCCGGGCGGTATCCTTGATACGTCCCATCTCGAGGGCAACGTAAGCGATTAACTCACCCATCACCAAGCCGACGAAAATCGCGCTTGCTTCGCCCCAGGAGTTAATTAATGCCGTCTCATCTTTGGGGTATTTGATGTTCACTGCGCGGGGCAAAAATACGCGCTGAAAACTGTGGGTGTAGCTGCCTTTTTCGTTGTTAAGTTCCAGCTTATATGCATACTCGCTGCTGGAATGATGATTCAAGCTAACCATGCGGTCCAAATCCGCCTGTCGAGCCGCTCTAATTTCTAATTCAGCCATCTCTTATTGCTCCTTTATTCCTGCGCTGCGCTTACTTTTACTACAATCACGCAGGCTGCTGTTTTCACTCCCTGATTGTCCAGAGCAACTAACCTGAGCATGTAATCTCCTGGCACAAGGTTAGTGGTGTACCAGAAGCCCAGACTGGATTGCACCCGCATGCCGCTCCCAGCGGCGATTGTCTGCCAGTTTGGTTCACCCATTACGGAATACTCATACTCGTAGGAACCAAAGTTGGGAGTGTTCACCGAACCAATCAATTCCACCACGCCGCTGACCTCATCGCCTTGTCTGGGTTCAGCAATCTCCAGCACCTCTGCCTGGCAATTACTTTCAATCCCCTCGATTTGCGCCTGAGGGTAAAGTGTTGGCGTGGGCGTGGCATCGGTAGGCACAGGCCCAGCCGGAAGCGTGGTGGTTGGCGTGGTCAATACAGCAATTGTAGGCGTCGCGTAAAGCGGCTGCTGCGCCAGTTCACCTGCCAAAAACGTGGCCACGATGAATTCACCAACTGCCAACAACGTCACTAAAAACATCACCGTCGCGGCTGAAGTGACCTTAGTTTGCGCGGCTTCCCGTTCCAGCCCAAAAACAGATGTCTTGCGTTCATCCAGCGCAAGCGTGAGCCTGCGGAGATAGATTATCGCGACAACACCCAGAATCAGATAGATCGGGACTTCCAGGTCCGCCAGGAACTTTATAATGGCATCCATTTACACTGCTGACAATCTGGCAAGCGTGTTGGTTTCCTGCTTGATTCCAATGCTATAAGCGCGCGAGCACGCCTTTTATCAAGGCGGATAGTTTTGGAACAATGACCTTTCCAGCTTCCAGCACCTCTTCATGCGAGGCTACATTGTTTCCATTTATGTCGATTTTGTTGGAGATTCCCGAAATGCCCAAGACGCGCAAACCACCGTGGCGGGCAACGATAGCTTCGGGGACAGTGGACATCCCAACCGCGTCCGCGCCAGCCAAGCGCAGAAAACGGCAATCAGCCGGGGTTTCAAACGAGGGTCCAGAAAGGCCGGCGTAAATGCCGCGCCGAACATTCAATTTCAACTCATCCGAAACCTGCTGCGCGGTCGCGAGCAATTCCAGGTCATAGACCTGGCTCATATCCGGGAAACGCGGACCAAATTCATCCAGATTGGGCCCGCGCAGAGGATTGGGACCGGTCATCGGTAGCAGCGACAGGTGATCCGTAATCAACATCAGGTCTCCCGCCGAAAAATCTGGGTTAATACCGCCAGCTGCGTTGGTGAGAACCACGGTATGCACTCCCAACCGCTGCATTACCCTCACCGGCAGACCAATGCGAGGCATGCTGTAGCCTTCATAATAATGCGCGCGCCCCTGTAGAACCAGGATAGATTTACCCATCAGCCTGCCAATTACCAACTGGCCTTTGTGCCCCTGGACGGTGGAAACCGGCCAATTTGGGATTTCGTTGGTGGGAATAATCGCCGGGCTTTCAACCTCGTCAGCCAACGGACCCAACCCGGAACCTAGAATTAACGCAATTTTGGGCTGAACAGAAATCCGACCGCGCACACACGCTGCCGCGGCATCAATCTCCTGCATTGTAATCGTATCGGACATGGTCACCTCATTAGTATTGGTGTTCTGATTATATCATCCTGAAACACGCAGTAAAAGCAAAGGGTCCCGTCCAACGGAGCGGATAATTGAGACCTTTGGTTACATACCAGAACCATAGCCTGTACACAGCTATTCCATAAACTTTATTGATATAAACTACATAATATTAGTCCACTTTACGGTCAAATCGGAGAAAGCGATGAAACAAAAGAAAATAGTGTTCCCACTGCTGATTATCATAGTTGTCCTTCTGGGCGCAATCGCGACAGCATCTTTTATGACCAGGAAAGCACAGGCGGCCTTCTTGGAAGGCTACGGCTTAGCTGGCATGGATGTGAAAGCGATTGTGAACAAACTGGACAGCACAATCAATGAAGACCCGTCTTTGAGTTCATCCATCAACGGTGAGCAACTAATGTTGTCGGATGGAAAGAAAAGTATTGCCATGGATTTGCCAAAAGACGTTTTTTACCTGTCATTTGCACCTTACGAAAATACTACGCATCCCTGCGCCATCCACAGCCTGAAATCATGCCGCGGTGAACTGGTAAATGTGCCTGTTCAGGTGAAAATAACCGCTGAGAATGGGGATGTCCTCATCGATCAAAACCTGACTACGATGGAAAATGGTTTCATCGGGGTATGGCTGCCCAGAAATATGCAAGCAGAACTGCGGGTGAGCTACGCTGGTAAGTCGGCATCTGCGCCGATTTCAACATATACCGACAGTGATACTTGCCTTACAACTGCACTCAAGCTGAGGTAACAGAGCGATACGCGCTGTCAGCGCTAACTGAAAGCAAGCCGGTGTCGGGGTTTTTCAACCTGAACACCGGTTTTTTTATTGTATGGACGAGGTCTGTATACCGGACTGGCGTTTTTAGACCAAAGAACAAAAATTTTGCATAACTCCCCAACCGCAGTAAGGAATTACTTGTACAAACCTTGTACAGTATATTGTTCCTACAAATGCGTTCAGATATTATTCTTGTCGTTGGAACTTAATAATTACATTCGTCAATGGAGCAATAAATGAAAAAGCTATCCGTTCTTGCAGTTTTGTTAGCACTTGTACTCGTTATTGGAGCTTGCGCCCCGCTCGCGACTCCTGCCCCAACCGCAGAACCTACCCAGGCTCCGGTTGTTGAACCCACCCCTGAACCTCAGCCGCAAACCATTGTGGATATTGCTGTGGCTGATGGCCGTTTTTCCACCCTCGTAACCGCGCTTCAGGCAGCCGGCCTGGTTGACACCCTCAAAGGCGACGGTCCCTTCACAGTCTTCGCCCCAACGGATGAGGCCTTCGCGAAATTACCCGCCGGAACTGTCGAAGCGCTCCTGGCAGATATTCCTGCCCTCACCGACATACTCCTTTATCATGTCGCCAACGGCAAAGCGCTGGCCGCGGATGTTGTCGGACTTTCCACGGTTGATACTCTCAACGGAATCCCCGTCAAAGTCACGGTTACCGATGGCAAGGTTTTCTTGAATGAATCTCAGGTTGTCATCACGGACATCGCGGCAGATAACGGCGTAATCCACGTCATTGACAGCGTCCTGCTCCCTCCAAAGGATATTGTTGACATTGCTGTTGAAGACGGACGCTTTACCACCCTTGCGGCCGCTCTGCAAGCTGCTGGTCTGGTAGAAACTCTCAAGGGCGAAGGTCCCTTCACCGTCTTCGCGCCTACCGATGAAGCTTTTGCCAAGCTGCCTGAGGGCACTGTGGAAGCTCTGCTCGCCGACATTCCCGCGCTGACCGACATCCTGCTGTACCATGTCGCCGAAGGCCGTCAATTCGCGGCGGATGTAGTAAAACTTGACAAAATCGCCACAGCCCAGGGCAAATCCGCCACAATCAGCCTGATGGACGGCGCGGCAAAAATTGACGGCGCCCAGATCGTGCTCACGGACATCCTGGCAGCCAACGGTGTCATTCATGTGATAGACAGCGTCATTCTGCCTCCTAAAGACATCGTCGAAACCGCTGTTGCTGATGGTCGCTTCACCACCCTTGTAGCGGCTGTGCAAGCCGCGGGTTTGGTTGATACCCTCAAGAGCGAAGGTCCCTTCACCGTCTTCGCGCCCACCGACGATGCTTTTGCTAAACTGCCCGAAGGCACTGTCGCAGAACTTTTGAAGCCCGAGAATCTTGAATCTCTCCAGAATATCCTGCTTTACCACGTCGTCCCTGGCAGCGTCAAAGCTGAACAAGTTGTGACACTTGAAAACGCCGAAACCGCGCTGGGCCCCAAGGTAAGCATCAAGGTCGAGGAAGGAAAGGTCTTCGTCAATGACGCGGAAGTAATCATCACCGATATTCAGACCTACAACGGCGTCATTCATGTCATCGACAGCGTTATCCTGCCTCCCAAGGATATCGTGGACATCGCGGTCGCTGACGGCAGATTCACGACTCTCACGGCTGCGCTGGAAGCGGCTGGATTGGTTGAAACCCTCAAGGGCACAGGTCCCTTCACCGTCTTTGCCCCAACCGACGATGCTTTCGCCAAACTCCCCGCGGGTACCGTTGAAGAACTGCTGAAACCCGAGAAGCTTGAAGCATTGAAAAACATCCTGCTCTACCATGTGGTGGAAGGGCGCGTCCGCGCCGACGCTGTAGTCAGCCTGGAAAGCGCTAAAACAGTGCTCGGACAGGACCTGGTGATCAAGATCGAGGACGGCAAGGTTTACATCAACGATGCCCAGGTAATTATCACGGATATTGAGGCTTTGAACGGCGTCATCCACGTCATTGACACGGTGCTGCTGCCAAAGTAAGAATGCCATAAAGTTAACCAAAGCGAGCTGGAAAACCAGCTCGCTTTTTTTGTGGATGCCATAAGCGCCTTGGCCATGTTTCAATATCAATAGTTGGTTGACGCCTCGCGCTGATGAACTGATGCGGGATAACATTTTTTGAGGAAGTTAAACTCCTTGGATATAGGCTGGTTTGCTTTTTCTGCCTGACCGGGAAACATTCGAGCAATTCAAAGAAGGATTTTTCGGCTGAAGTGCCCTGAGCAAAGCCTCCTCGGGGAAAACAAAAAGGCTGGTCGGATCGGCCAGCCTTTCGGGATATTTAATTGTTACGGTTTACAGAACTTTGACATCCTGCGCCTGGGGGCCTTTGGCGCCCTGGGCAACAGTGAACTCAACGGCCTGATTTTCCTGCAGGGTTTTGAAACCATCGGAAATGATAGCGCTGTAGTGCACAAATACGTCTTTGCCACCGGAATTGCGGGCGATAAATCCAAAGCCCTTTTCACTACTGAACCACTTGACGGTTCCAACTTCACGTTCAGACATTGTTTAGATCCTCTCTATAACTAAAAAAAGTGTAATACGATAAATGGGGGTTTACTGCAGGGTGACAAGCACTTGAACTAGCAAACTACCATATACAACTTGCCAATATTACTACAGTATTTTTATTTTGTCAAAGCTTTTTGTCAAGAGAATTGGGCGCTTGTTTGAATCCGTGCAGGCTGGAAGGCTGCACATTCTACGCGCTGTGAAAAGCAGGGGCGACGCATGCGTCGCCCCTACGTTGGTTTCATTGTCTCCAGATACCCATATATTTCGTGGCGGCCGCGGTCTATTAAAAGGCATGTGCCTGTTTGGGATTTACAAACCCAAATACCAGAAGCATAAGAAGAAACACCCCCCCTATTATTGTTTTTATATTGCTCCGCATATTCTTTGACCGATGTTCATCACGGAAACAATCTTCCCTGTGTCATCGGTAATGACGTTTACCTCATCTCCTGCGCAAAATGCTGTTTCCCAGGTAATCCCCTCTTTTTCAAATATCACCCTCATGGCTCCCCTTTTGTCTTTTTCTATAAAGGGAGTAAAGACCTTTATACTGGCCGGGTCTATATCAATCACTCTTTCTTTTCCTTGGTTATCCTGCACCTTTAGCTTTCCCCCATCAAAGTCCCAGCTTGTTACTTTACTTATTTGCTGTGTTACATCTATTTTTTCTTTGCCGTCTAAAGAAACTTGAGTTGGCTCACCAAGAGACAACTTGTTATTTTGGGTTTTTTGGAGGAGATTCCTGTATTTGAAAAAAAGGAAAAGTGTTCCGATAAGAACAATCAGGGGGACAATGAGCCACCATTTTCTCATGATTTATGATGACACACTGCCAGAATATTTGCAAAAACTAGGTTGGATATTAATGGTCGGGGATTCTGGTTGGCACACCAGGTGCATAATGGATGTTTGAAATTTTGGCAATTATTAATCTAAACCTAATTACCTGTATTTTGTCTTCATCGGTTGGATTAAGTATATAGCGTCTTAATAATTTAGTATCTATATTGTTTGGCTTTACTTCGCTCTCCCGGCCTAAAAAATCAAGCGTAAACTGATTGATATGATTGTTATTTTTATCAATCTCATATCTTACGTCTCCATATTTGTAAATCGAGAAGATATACCTTACCTCATCGTTCGGTGGGGTTGAATAAAGAGGATTCTCTGGATTCCTGGAGAATGACGCATCCTCAGTGGCAAATGTAAATGTCAGAGGAAATACTTCGCCGGCGTAATTTTTAAAAATAAACGACTTACTGAGCATTTCCTGGCCTTTCCACAAAAACTTATATGAGGCGATCACAGGCCAATCATCAGAAAAAAAATCAAAAGCATCGTGGCCGTTGCTGGTGTAATGATGATAACTCACATCCACATCAGGCCCCTCATAGTTTTCAAGTTTTGCCAAAACAAGCTCAAGATATTTATCCTGCCACTGAGAAAACTCTTCAGGCTCGTATATTGGTGATGGGGCCATAACTACATTTTTAAAGTCCTCTTTACTTTGAGGGTCATAAAAGATGTTCCCTTCTATAAGAGGTTTTTCTGTCGGGGTTGGGGTTTCTGTGGGGGTAACTGTTATAGTCGGGGTAAAAGTTGCCGTGGGTGTTTTTGTTGGCCTTTCGGTAGGGGTGGGTGTATGGGTTTGGGTAGCTTCCTTAAACGCTTCAAAAAGCTCAATAACCTGTGTTTTGCTCTGGCAGCCAGATGCGGTTATGAGGAGCATAAATACCAGGATAAACGTAACTATACACTCTAGATTTGACAGTCTTTCTTCGCTAGCGCTGGATGATCCTTTATGCATCGGCAACATGTTCCCTCACATGAAACACATTAGGTGAATAGACCTCTCCCCTTATTAATTATACGCTCCCTTCTTCTTGCTGGTATCTTCACTTGAAGGGCGGCATGTGCGTTGCCTTACATCGGTTTTATGCCGCGCCATTTCATTGGTCTCGCGCAATATAATGACATTGTGTAGGGGCGACGCATGCGTCGCCCTTACTTTGAAAACGAATTTATATTTACGCTCCCCTATGCTATAATTTTCTTAAGTCGTTCCAACTTATTATCTTGTCAATCTTTAACAGCTTCCCTGGCAAGGCTCTTCATCTCAACAAGCCTTTCCAGTCTTAGCAAGCCTTTCTCTATCCCACGTTCCAGCGTTGGGCGGATATTCCGAAAGGGATGGCTATGAAAAATTCAAACCTACCAAACGCGGGCTCCGTCTTGCAAGAGTGGCGGACAAAAATCCTGAATTGGGTGCTTGCCGTTCTTTCGGTCACGCTCGTGCCTACGATTATCTCCATGTACCTGCGTGAAGTTGCCGGGCCGTCCCAATGGAATTACATCTACGCCCTGACTGCCATCGGAGCGGTGTTAATAATCCTGGCGATTTTCAGGAAAATACCTTTCCTCATTCGTGTTCTGGGCATTGTCCTGCTGGGTTACGCCGCCGGCATTCTCAATCTGCGCATGACCGGTTTGGTCGGGGTCGGGCCCCTCTACTTACTTGTAACCCCCATTTTCATACTGGTATTCCTTGGCAAGCGCGCCGGCGCTGCCGGCACGCTTATTAGCGCTTTGCTCCTGGTACTGACTGTCATCTTAATTGAACAAGGCATTTTAGTCCCCATTGACGTTGTCACCCCCGTGGTCACCCGCTTCACAACCCAGCTGATGCTGTTGGTGGTGACGATGGCGCTGCTCATCTTCTACGACCGCTTGCAAGAGACTCTCATCAACACTGAAAGACAGACACGGCAAAGGCTGGCGGAGGCACAGGCGCTGCTGGAAAGCCAGAACCTGGACCTGGAAGACAAGGTCCAGTTCCACACGCGCGAGCTGGAGAACAGCAATAAGGTTCTCAAAGCCCTGTTCGAGATCGCGGATGCCACCAACACCTGCGAGGATTTGCCAACCTTCTACGCCCGAGTCCATGAGACCATTGGGCAGTTGATGTACGCCCAAAATTTTTTCATCGCGCTCCATGATGAAAAGACAGGCCTGTTGAGTTTTCCGTATTTCGTCGATGAGCATGATAAGCCGTTCCCGCCTGCGCCCCTGGATGAGTTTCACGGTATGACCAGCTATATGATTCGCAGCGGCAAAACCATCAAGCACGGCATGGAGCAGTTCTCGGAGCTGATTAACTCTGGCGAAGTTGTGCTGACAGGCACGATGAATGTGGACGGCATTGGCGCGCCGCTGAAGGTGAATGACAAAGTGCTGGGCGCCATCTATATCCAAAGTTACACCGAGGGTATCCACTACACCGACCAGGACGATTCTGTGCTTGAATATGTTGCCCAGCACGTTGCCAATGCCCTCACGCGTGTGCGCGCGCTGGAAATGGAGCGTCAGCGCACGTCCGAACTATCCATCCTTAAAGAGCTCACTGAGACGATGTCCAAATCAATTGATTTGGATTATTTGACCCGCAGCGTGGGCGAAAAACTCTGTGAGATTTTTAACGCCTCCGTCGCGATGATTGGACTCCTGGATGAGCAATCCAACCTCATCCGGACCTATTTCGAATTCCAACCGGCCCTGCGCGAAGGCATGCCCGGGCCTGAAAAAGACCACCTGGTGGAGCTGCTCCCTCTCGGAAAAGGACTATCTTCAAAAGTCATCCTGTCGGGTCAGGCGCTGCACCTCAACTCTTTTGAAGAAGCAAAAGAACTTGGCGCCGTTCTGGTGGACAAGGGAGAAAAGGATGATTCTGAGGAACCTGTGCAATCCTGGTTGGGTGTCCCCATCATTAATCAGGGCAAAGTTCTCGGCCTCGTCGCGCTGATGGAGTATAAACCCTGGGCTTTCGACAACGACCACGAGCGGCTGCTGCAAACGCTTTCCGCCAATATGGGCGTCGCGGTCGCCAATGCGCGCCTGTTCCAGGCCGAACAAGAGCGCGCCTCAGAACTGGCCATCATCAACAGCGTCCAGTCTGGCCTGGCAACCCAGCTTGACATCAACGCGATTTACGAGCTGGTAGGTTCCAAGGTGCAGGAGATTTTCGATGCCAATTCTGTAGTACTGGCCACATTCGACCTTGAAAATGGCATCATGTACCGCCAATACGAAATGGAACAAGGGGAGCGTTTTCACACGGAACCCATGCCCATCCCGCCTAACTGGTGGTACTTTATCAATCGCGGGGTGCCAGAACTTATCCCGGCCAACTTTGGAGAGTTTGTCAAAGAAGTCAACCCTGATTTCGCGCCTCCGGCCGGGGCAGTGCCAAAGTGTTCGGCAACCGTTCCCCTGAAAATCAAGGGCAAGCTTTTTGGCGCTATCAGCCTGCAAAACGTGGAGCGCGACTTTGCCTACGACGAAGCCGACTTACATCTCCTGGAAACGCTGGCCAACAGCCTGAGCATCGCCTTGGAAAACGCCAGGCTCTTTTCGGAGACGCAGCGCCTGCTGAAGGAAACCGAGCAGCGCAACGCCGAGCTGGGGACCGTGAACATGGTTTCACGCGAGATTTCCCGCTCGCTGGACCTTAGTGGGCTGACTCAATTGGTTGGCGAGCAAATCCGGAGCGTGTTCAAGGCGGATATCGCCTACGTTGCGCTGCTGAACGAAGCGGACGGCGTCATTCACTTCCCTTACACCTACGGCGAGACCCTGGACCCAATCAGCAAAAGCGAAGGGTTGACAGGCCGGATTATCGACAGCGGGGAGCCGCTGCTCCTCAATCAGAACGTCGACCAGGAAGCAGAAGCGCTGGGCGCCAGCCTGATCGGCACGCTGGCCCGCTCTTACCTGGGGGTTCCAATCATCGTGGAGTCCAAAGCGGTGGGCGTCCTAAGCGTGCAAAGCACCCACGAGGAAGGGGTCTTTACGGAAACCGACATGCGCCTGCTGAACACGCTTGCCGCCTACGTAGGCAGCGCGCTGCGCAACGCCACGCTCTACGAAGAAGCCCGCGGCGCGCGCGTGGAAGCCGACGCCGCCAATGAAGCCAAAAGCTCTTTCCTGGCGATGATGAGCCACGAAATCCGCACGCCGATGAACGCCATCATTGGCATGAGTGGATTGTTGAAAGACAGCCTCCTTACCCCAGACCAGGTTGAATTCGTCGAAACGATCTCATCCAGCGGCAATCAGCTGCTGGGTATCATCAACGATATCCTCGATTTTTCTAAGATTGAGGCCGGCCGGATGGACCTGGATGAACAGCCTTTCGACCTGCGGGAAAGTATCGAAAACGCCCTTGAAATCGTCCGGATAAAGGCCGTGGAAAAAGACCTTGAGCTCGCCTGCGAAATTCAAAACGAGGTGCCTTCGGCAATCATCGGAGACCCCAATCGCGTCAGCCAGGTGCTCATCAATCTGCTTTCCAACGCGATAAAGTTCACGGAAACTGGAGAGGTTTCCCTCCTGGTCAGCCGCGGTCAGGCTGCCAGGCCAGTCAATGGCAATGTGGAAATTCAGTTTTCAGTGCGCGATACCGGCATCGGCATTGCAGCAGACCAGGTTGAAAAGCTTTTCCAGCCCTTCACCCAAGCGGATATCACCATCGCGCGTAAGTACGGTGGCACTGGGCTGGGTCTGGCAATCAGCACGCGCCTGGTGCAGATGATGGGCGGGAAAATTTGGGTGGAAAGCCAGCCCGGAGAGGGCTCCACCTTCCACTTTACCATTTACGTCCCCACTGCGCCGGATATGCGCGATTATCGCCAATTACGAACCGATAAACCGCAGCTGAAGGGCAAACGCGTACTCATTGTGGACGATAACCAGACCAACCGCCGGCTGCTCGCGCACCAGCTGCGCAATTGGGGTTTGCTTGTCCGCGACGCGGCTGAACCCCTGAGAGCCCTGGAATGGCTGCGGCAGGGCGACCCCTTTGACCTGGCGATGTTGGATATGAGCATGCCGGAGATGAACGGCCTGGAATTGGCTGGCCAAATCCGCGGGCTGGCAGGATGTGAAAAACTGCCTCTCATTCTTTGCTCATCGCTGGGGCTCCCAGAAAAAGACCTGCCCGCAGGGCTCTTCATAGCCTATCTCACCAAGCCCATCCGGCCATCCCAACTGCTGGACACACTCCTGGGCATCTTCAATGGTCACGGGCTAAAGGCGCGCTGGGAGGACGAGAAGCTGCCTGAACCTCCTCCAGAATTAAACCTGGGCGCGTCGCACCCGCTGCGTATCTTGGTCGCGGAGGATAACCTGGTCAACCAAAAGCTGCTGACGCGCATGCTCGCCCAGATAGGATACAGCGCGGAAGTCGCGAATAACGGTCTGGAGGTGCTAAAGGCGGCTGACCAAATGGTATTTGATGTCATCCTGATGGACGTTCAGATGCCAGAGATAGACGGTTTGCAGGCCACCCGCCAGCTCCACGCGCAAAAACCAGCAGGCAAACGGCCGTACATCATCGCGGTCACAGCCAACGCCATGCACGACGACCGCCAAACCTGCCTGAACGCCGGCATGGATGACTACATCAGCAAGCCCATCCGAATGGAAGAACTGCGCAAAGCGCTCGCGCAAGCACCCACGCTGACAGGCTGAAAGGAGAGCTAATGGACGATTTAACTGCTGTGGACCTGAAAACCTTCGAGAACCTGCGGGAACAACTGGGGGCGGATTTCTTGCCTGGGATTGTCGACATCTTTTGCGAGGATGTTTTACTGCAGCTGCAGACCGCCGAGAGCGCCTTAGCAAGCGGCGACCAGAGCGGCTTCACGCGCGCGGTGCACAGCATCAAATCCACCAGCCTCAGTTTTGGCGCGCTGGACTTTGGCGCCGAAGCCCGGGAGTTGGAAGCCCTCGGCCGCGCGGGAGACCTGGAACAAGCAAAGGCGCGTTTCCCGCTGATGCTGCGAGCCTGCCCCAGCCTGCGCCAAAATCTTAAGGAGCTCTGCCGTGCCTGACGCGCCAAAGTCCCGCTTGCTGGTGGTTGATGACGACCGGGTGAACCGCCTGGTGATGCAGCGCTACCTCGAAACTGAAGGGCACCAGGTCTCACTGGCTGCCGATGGTGAGGAAGCGCTCGCGCTCCTCTCGCAGAAGTCCTTTGATATGCTGCTCTTGGATATCGAAATGCCTGTCATGAACGGCTTCCAGGTTTTGGAGAGGATGACCGCAGACCCGCTCCTGCGCGAAGTGCCTGTGGTGGTCGTTTCGGGTGTGGAAGAATTGGACAGCGTGGTGCGCTGCATCCAGATGGGAGCGGAAGACTACCTGACCAAGCCGGTAAACCGCGTGCTACTCAAGGCGCGCATCGATGCCAGCCTGGAGAAAAAACTGCTGCGAGACAGGCAAAGCGCGTTGCTGAAGCGGCTGCAACGCGAGATGGAAATTGCCCAGCATACTCAGATGAGCATACTGCCGGAGCGCCTGCCAGAACAGGCAGGATACACCTTTGGCGCGCTGATGAAACCCGCCCGATCCGTAGGCGGCGATTTCTATGATGCCATACCGATGGGGGAAGACCGCTGGGGCTTGGTGGTGGGGGATGTATCTGACAAAGGCTTGCCGGCCGCGCTGTTTATGACCCTGACTTACAGCCTGATACGCGTGGAAGCCACACAGAACAAAGACCCTGGCCAGGCGCTGCGCGATGTGAACAAGTATCTGCTCGAGATGAACAATCAGAGCATGTTTGTCACCGTCCTGTGCGGGCTGCTGGACTGCCGCGAACACAGCTTCCATTACGCCCGGGCTGGCCACCCCCTGCCCATCTGGATTTCACCAGAAGGCTTGCCGCTCGGGTTCGAGAAGCAGCCCAGCCAGGCTTTAGGCTTGTTCGAACACCCCAAAATTGATGAGGGCATCATCCATCTCCCCCCAAACAGTTTGCTGGTGATGTATTCGGACGGGCTCAGCGAAGCCGTGAACGATGAAGGCAGCCAGCTGGGCCACACCGGGTTGGAAGCCCGCCTGCGCGAGACATACCAACTCTCCCCAAACGCGGTGTGCCTGGACTTTTGGCAATTTGTGCAAAAGTACAGCGGGGGCTCTGAGCAGCAGGATGACTTTACCGTGCTGGCTTTTCATCGGGAGGGGTAGGTTTCAATTAATAATGTAACCTTCTCCGGCTTCAGGAATAAGCTCACCACTCAGCGTAAGCCATAATCTCGCACCCACTATAGTCTCAAATTTTGCGCTTATTTCCTCAGCACAGGCAGATAGATGCCGTAGCGCTGATGAGCAACCTTGAGATAAAGCCCGTTCCCTTGCAAATCCTGCTCTGAGTAGGCAATCGCAGCCAAGCCCGAAGGCGCGACATCGATAGATAAGAACGCTCCTTTATTAATGTTCGAATTCGGCTTGTCCACCACGCGGCAGTCCCAATATTGGAACGGGTCACCATCGCGTATATCACCACAATTACCGCCAGTTAGTCCATAGGCTATTGCAGGTCGGGCAACTTCGATATAATCAGGCGCGGTTTCGGTAGCCGAGTTCATGTAGGCGATAATCGGGTAACCTTGCGCGTCGACGTCCATCGAAATGGGGTCAAAATTTTCGGGGTAAAGATCCGCGGTTTGGTCAACTGTATAGCAATCAAATTGGGGACTGGTGCAATTACCGCCTGGCCCCACAAATTCCGCAAATCTAATTTCTTTCTGATTGCTGTCATAATAAGCGATCATGTGGCTGTCATTGATATTCTTTTGAGCGTGAACAGTAGAGAAACGACCCACATCACTCGTATTATCAACAATGTAACAACTCCAATCTTCATTTTCACACGCAGGACCCTCACCAGGACTTCCAAATGCCAGGCCGAGCGCGCCGATCTCAGCCTCATAATATGAAATGACTGGCCATCCAAGCATGCTGAAGTCGAGTGAGCACTGTGCTCCAAATTCCAGGCTGTAATAGCCCAAATCAACAAATTCACAATCCCAACTGCCATCGGGAATGCAATTCCCAGTGCCAGAGCCGTGATAGGATGCATATTTTAGCGCGCTTAAATCCGGAGTCGGAGGGTCATAATCATTAGAACTATTGTAGGCAATATGCGGCACGGCGTCTGAATCGAAAGCCAATGAGCTGTATCTGCCAATGTGCACATTTTCAATGCTGGCATCATCGACGTTATTAAATGTCCACTCACAAACAGCGTCATTGATGTGAAGGATGCACTGCGCGTACCTGAGGCGTTTTTTGGTAGCCTCGTAATAAGATATCCCGATCTTTGTGTGAGAGAGAACCGGTGGATCCAACGAAACAAAGGTCACGGCAATGGAACTGAACTGACCGCGGTTGTCTGTGCTATCTACCATCTCACAATACCAGGTGTTGCCGGGGCCGCAATTGCCGGTACCAGCCGGTACCTCGTGTGCCATTTTCAAGGCTGTGTTAACTTCGTCGTAATAACTGATATACGCCTTCCCCGAGCGTGGATGATGCGCAATCGATGCATATGCTCCGACGTGAGCATCCTCATACCAGTCCACATGCGCCAGTACCCAGGGCTCGTTGGCAATTTGGGATGTCTGGGGAGCGGCGTTGACGGAAACTGTGCCGAGTATCAATCCAAAAGCAATTAATATGGTCAGAAAACGCTTGATGTTCATAGTTTTCTCCTTTCCACCAAGTTCCCTGAATAATTCCTCCTGCTGTTCACACCTTGGCACCAGCCCTAAACAGAAAGCGTAAATGGAAAAGCCAAAATGTAAAAAACAGTCCTACCAGCTTCAATTAACTGAGCCGCTTGATTTAACATTCCTAAACCCCTAATATTCCCTGACTTTGTGTGGAAGGATTAATCAATTAACCATTCAAAGCTGTTCTTGCGCAAAAGGCAACCTTCGTTCTACAATTCATATAGTACAACTATTTTTCATAAAATGATACATAGTTTAAGAATCATTTGTTTTTTTGTTTTGTTATGGAACTGAAGGGTTTGAACTAAGGTTAATGCAATTTTCCCCACTCCTTTGTCATCCGAATCAGTGAATCACCAGCAAATCTGAAATATTCAGAGGTGACGATTATTGTTCCCGAGCAATTTCAGCATCTAAAATTCAAACCGAACTGGCATGTAACAGGCTGTCATGGTTAAAGCCATAAATGCGGAAAATAACTTTCAGATTTTCTTAAGCGCGCATCTTGAAAATTTCTCGGATTAGAAGAAGGAATGTCAGCTAATCAAGCCTTAAGTGAAGAAACACACACGAAAAAGCCATGACAATGTCATGGCTATCAATCCCCGGATTTTTTTAGTAGCAGAGCCTAACGAGAAATACAATATTTATAACTGTGTGGGCCCGGAAGGATTCGAACCTTCAACCAAGCGGTTATGAGCCGCCTGCTCTGCCACTGAGCTACGGGCCCCGTTGGAACGCTAATCTTACCACAAGCCTGCCCACCCAGACTTGCCCTCTCCACAAAATTCTAACCGCCTTGCATCTTTGCCCAGCTATCCACCAGCGATATCGCGCGGTTAAACACCAGGCTGCCCGGATGGCTGTCCTCTCTGTCCGCGGTAAAGAAGCCGCTGCGCACGAACTGCCAGGTTTCGCCAAGCGGAGCATCCGCAAGCGCGGGCTCCAGCTTTGCCTGACATACCTGCAGCGAAGCCTTATTAACATGGTCGAGGAAGCTCTCTCCCTCGGGCAGGTCCTCCGGGAACTTATCCTCGAATAACTGCTCGTACAGGCGCGCCTCCGCGTCCACCGCGTGTGCGGCGCTAACCCAATGGATGGTGCCCTTCACCTTGCGCCCATCGGCCGACATTCCACCGCGGGATTCGGGGTCATAAGTACAGTGCACCGCAATAATTTCTCCCTGCGAGTCTTTTTCCACGGAAGTAGCGGTGATGTAGTAGGCATTCATCAATCGGACTTCTTTACCAGGCGCTAAACGGAAGTATTTGGGCACAGGGTTTTCCATAAAGTCATCGCGTTCGATGTAAAGCTCACGGCTGAACGGAACCTGACGGCTGGTTTTGCACTCAGGATCCTGTGGGAAATCGGAAACCGTAAAATGCTCTGTGTGCCCTTCCGGGTAGTTATCCAGGATCACCTTGAGCGGCTGCAGCACGGCCATGCGCCGTTTGGACTGCGTGTTCAGCGCGTCGCGCACAAAATGCTCCAGCAGTTCCACATCCACAAAGCTGTCATTCTTGGCAACGCCGACCGCTTCTAAAAAGTTGCGAATCGCCTCAGGCGGATACCCACGCCGGCGCATGGCAGCCAGGGTGGGCATGCGCGGGTCAGTCCATCCGGAAACCAGTCCCTCCTCCACCAATCTGCGCAGCTTGCGCTTGCTCATCACCGTATGGGTCAGGTTCAAGCGCGCGAATTCAATCTGCTGCGGGTGGAACATATTTAACTGGTCCAGGAACCAATCGTAGAGTGGGCGGTGGTTCTCATATTCGAGGGAACACATCGAATGGGTGATGCCCTCAATCGAATCGCTCTGCCCATGCGCGAAATCGTACATCGGGTAGATGCACCAGGCATCGCCGGTGCGGTGGTGCGTGGCGTGCAAAATACGGTACATGACCGGGTCGCGCATGTTCATATTCGGCGCGCTCATGTCAATTTTCGCGCGCAGTGTGCGGCTGCCATCGGGGAATTCGCCGGCGCGCATGCGCGCGAACAGCCCCAGGTTTTCTTCAATGGAGCGTTCGCGGTAAGGGCTGTCTTTGCCTGGTTCGGTCAGAGTGCCGCGATATTCGCGAATTTCATCCGGGCTGAGGTCGTCCACGTAAGCCTGCCCCTGCCGGATGAGCTGAAGCGCGAGTTCATAAAGCTGCTCAAAATAATCCGAGGCGTAATACTCGCGGTCGCCCCAGTCAAAACCCAGCCAGTGAATGTCCTCTTTGATAGCATCCACATATTCCGTGTCTTCTTTAACCGGATTGGTGTCATCGTAGCGCAAGTTTGTCAGCCCGCCGTAGCGTTCCGCTATGCCAAAATCGATAGTAAGCGCTTTAGCGTGCCCGATGTGCAGGTAGCCGTTTGGTTCCGGTGGAAAGCGCGTATGCACCCGCCCGCCAAAGCGCCCGGTGCGGTTGTGTTCTTCGATAATTTCGATAATAAAGTTCGATTTTTCCAGGTTCTGCTCGTCCATTTGGCATCCTTCCATGCTTTAACGCAAGAATTATAACATTTGAAGCCCAACTGCCGCGTGCTTATCGCTCGATGGGCACTTTTCAAGAACAAAAGAACAGCCCCATGCTTGAGCGTGGGGCTGTCGGAGATTGGTTACTACCGTAAAAAACTTAGCGCGTGCGCTCAGCAATCTGGCGGCCCAAGGCCTGTATCTGTTGGATATCCAGTTCTTTGGCGGAACCAATGAATTCCAGCGCGCCGATTACATCCCAATTCAATTTTGAGGCGTATTCTTCAAACACAGCTTTCGCTCCGCCCGACCAAGCATACGAGCCAAAGTAACCGGCAATCTTGTTTTTTACGCCTTTGATTTCAGCGATATCCAGGGCGTGCACCATCGGTGGGAACATCGCCCGTTCGTAGGTCGGCGCGGCTATCAGAACCCCGCGCTTGGTCCATAACGAGGGCAGGATAAAGCTTGGATCGGTCACAGCCACATTGAATACTTCCAGGGGCACGCCAGCTTCGGCGATCGCTTGCAGCGCAAAGTCGAGAGCGCGCTCAGTGTTGCGGTACATGCTGCCGTAGAGCACCGTCACGCCGGGATCGGCTGGCTCAGTTGCCATGGTCGCCCACTTTTTATAGAGTGAAATGATGCGTTCGGGTTCCTTACGCCACACCAGCCCATGCGACGGCGCGAGAATCTCGATCGGATACCCGCTGATTTTGTCGATAGCCTGCAGTACGTTCTTGCTAAAAGCCGCCACGATATTGGTGTAATAGCGCAAGGCTTCGCGCTCAAAATAGCCGCGGTTATTAGCTTCATCGTCAAACAGAAAACCATCCAGGCATCCATAGGAACCAAACGCGTCGCATGAGAACATTATCTTCTCTTCGACCATGTAGGTCATCATCGTCTCAGGCCAGTGCACCAACGGGGTAAAGAAGAACTTGAGCGTGTTCTTCCCAAGGCTTAGGGTCTGTTCGTGCTTGACCACTTCCACGTTATCCACAATGCTATAGAAGTCTTTCATCATCGCCACGGCCTTGCCCATGCCCAGGAATTTAGCCTTGGGCGCGCATTCACGCAAACGCAGCAGCGCGCCGGAATGGTCCGGCTCCATGTGGTTGGTAATCACATAGTCCAGATTTTCCAGCCCTACCAGACTTTCAAGTTGCTCAAGAAAATCATCGGTAAAAGCTTCTTTGGAAAGGTCAATCAGCGCATTTTTCTCATCCTTAATCAGATAGGCATTGTAGGTAACGCCCTGATTCAGGATGGGCCACAGACCCTCAAAGAGCTCTGTGGAGCGGTCGTTGACGCCAACCCAATAGATGTTTGGTCGGATTTCGATTGGTCGCATGGCGTCCTTTATGCTCCCAGGAACTTATGAACGTCCGGAAGCTGGCCAGCGCTTCCCAGATAGTCGTTCTTTGCCGCGATGAACTTCGCGTATTCCGCGATATAAATTTTCCCAGGGTCGCGCAGGTCAAACTTCTCCGGGTGTTCAAGGAAAAATTCGCGGTGCACGCGCGTCCAGACCAAGCGTCCGTCTGTGTCGATGTTAATCTTGGTTACGCCTAAGGTGGCCGCCTTGCGGAACTGACCCGCGTCAACGCCCTTAGCGCCAGCAAGCTTGCCGCCAGCGGCGTTAATGCGCGCCACTTCATCTTGCGGAACCGAGCTGGAGCCATGCATCACCAGCGGGAAGCCGGGCAGTTCAGCCTGAATTCTCGCCAGCACATCAAAATGAAGGGACTGAGAGCCGCTGAATTTAAAGGCGCCGTGGCTGGTGCCGATGGCAACCGCGAGCGAGTCGCAGCCGGTGCGTTCCACAAAGTCCCGCGCCTGGTTGGGGTCGGTGAGTTTGGCGTTGGCTTCGTCCACCGCCACATGTTCTTCCACGCCGCCCAGCTGACCGAGTTCGGCTTCCACCACAATACCCTTGGCGTGCGCGGCATCTACCACGCGCTTGGTGATGGCGATGTTTTCTTCATAAGGTTTGCTGCTGGCGTCAATCATGACGGAGCTGTAAAAGCCAGATTCAATGCAGTCGTAGCAGGTGGCTTCGTCACCGTGGTCCAGGTGGACCGCGAAGACAGCGTCCGGGTAAACCGCATCCGCGGCGCGAATTAAGCCTTCAAGATACAGCTTGTTGGTATAGGAACGAGAACCCTTGCTGATTTGAATAATAAATGGTGCCTGCGACTCAAGGTTGCCCTTGAAAAGGCCATCAATTTGCTCGAGATTATTGACGTTATACGCGCCGATAGCATACTTTCCGTACGCATGCTCAAATAATTTTTTCGTTGTAACGATCATGGCTGCTCCTCTAAGAATATCGGATTATTCCTTTAATTATATCCATAAACGCGCGCGGACTCAACACGCGTTCAAGCTCTGCTGACAATCTAGGTTTTACGCAGAGCAGGCAGGTACACCTGCCGCAATACGTCCGCGTAAACAGCGGGGTCATGTTCTCTGCGTAAACGCTCCAGTGCTGCCGCGCCTTTGACCGCTATTTGCGCTGGCGCCGCCGCAATGCCACGCACGATTTGCTCTAAACCATTGCTGATAGCGCTGCTCAACTGCTTCCGTTCCTCTGCTGTTTCGTACAGCGCTTCTCCAAGCGTGCTGCGCGGCACCTTGATCAACCAGCCTACCGCGGAATTATTAATTTCTGGCAAAGCGCGAATATCCGTAGTAATCACGGGCAAGCCGCAAGCCTGGAATTCCAGGACTGAAAAACCATAAGAATCCGCGTAGGATGGAAGCAATCCCACATCCGCCTGGCGCATGAGAGCTAATGTTTCCGGGTTTGGCAATTCTGGATAGTATTTTATCCAATCAGAATTCGCTGCAATCTTCTCTAAAGCCCAGGCGGCATCCGCTTCTGTTTCCCGGGCTGCGTAATTTTCAATCCGCATGGAACTGACAATCATCAGACGCAATGGCAGCTTTTCTACGCGGATGAGCTTTTCAAACACCTCCAAAATCTCCCTTCCGCCTTTTCGGAAAAACGCCGCGCCTACCAGAATGAACTTGATCGGGTTTCGCGCGGAATACGCGCGCGGGCGCAGCTCCGGCACGAGCACTTCCTGCGGGGGGTGCAGCACACGCATCTTATCGAGAATTGGTTGGGCATATTCCGCGGCATAACTCTTTAACAAATCCTTTTGCATCAGGGCGGCAGATTGTGAAAGCGGCAGGATTGCCAGACAGGCGCTGCCAGCCAACGCTTCCAAGCCCCGCCGGGTGAGCGCGTCCAAACCGGTATGGCCGATTTCCTTACCCTGGTGCCGCATGACCAAATGGGCGAAGCGCGGCACGATGGTTTCAAAGGAGGTGACCCAAGGCGTGCGGCCGTAGCTGATGCCGTTGAAGAAGTGCAGCAGGTCAACGCGGTTGAGGTCCAAATCTTCAAATTGGTTGTTCAGGTTAAAAATCGGGATGAGCGGCTTGCCCAGCGTATGGTTCAGTTTGTTCGCCAGTCGGCGGACAAAGCCGTACCAGTCTTTGGCAGGCACGTACTCCGCCTCTGGCAGCTTGCCCAGCATCAGGCGCTGATTAATGTAATACTCCATGCGGTAAGACACAATTCCAATTTTCATCAGCTCAGCGTCCGTTTGCTACAATTCCCATTTTGCACAGGTTAGCGCGTTTTCTCACCCTGCACCGCGCCGCGCTTGCTGCGCCCGGCTCAATACTATCTGCCGACTTGTTCCACCTGCAGTGGTTCCGGTTTCCAGAAGATGAAAAGCAGCACCGCCAGCAGCGCCATCCCCGCCCCAAAGTAAAACGGCGCGGATGGTCCAAAACCTTTCCACGTGCCAGCGCCGCTCCATAGCAGGCCCGCGATGACGGATGCGGGAAAATCCAGAATTCCCAGGATGGCGTTATAGGTCCCAAAAGCAGTTCCGCGCATTTCAGGCGGGACCAAATCCGCGACCATGGCTTTGGCGGTGCCGTAAGCCATCCCGTAATACAACCCGTACGCCGCGTAAAGCAGCCCGACATGTACTGCCGAACGCGCCAGCGCGAAACCGAGATAAATCAGGGCGTAGACAATCCAACCACCAATGATGAGCTTGCGTCTGCCCAGTTTATCCGAGAGGGAGCCCGCCGGCGTGGAAATCAGCGTGTAAATAAGGTTGAAGGCAGCCAGCATGATGAGAATGTTCAGAGTGCTCATGCCCCTTTCCTGCGCCCGCAGCACCAGGAAGGCATCCGAGGAGTTCCCGAGGTCAAAGATGCCCACAATGACCAGGAAAATAATAAAATTCCGGCCAAGTCCTTTGAGAGATATGCGAACCTTGCGGACTTCGCTCCCAACTCTGACTTCTTTCGTGCCTACCGCCAACACAATCACAGCCAGGAAGGCCGGGATAAGACTGATCAGCACCACAGTCCTGAAGGTCTGCTCCGAGAGAGCCGAGCTGCCAGCCTGCAGCTTCCAAACGATGAATGCCGCGATGAGGATGCCAAGCAATGCCCCAGCGGTATCTGCCGCGCGGTGAAGACCGAATGCCAGACCCCGCTGCTCAGGCTTGACGTTATCAGCGACAAGCGCGTCGCGCGGGGCGGTGCGGATGCCTTTCCCGACCCGGTCTGCCCAGCGCACCCCCGCTACGGCGCCCCAACTGTTGGCGAAGTAGAAAAAGGGTTTGGCAAGCGCGGAAAGCCCATAACCAGCCACAGCCAGCCACTTGCGCGTGCGCAGCTTGTCCGAAAGCCAGCCAGAAAACACCTTCAGCACGCTAGAGGTGGCTTCGGCTACCCCTTCAATGATGCCGATGATGTTCGTTTTTACCCCCAGCACGGACGATAAAAACAGCGGGAGAATATTTATCACCATCTCGCTGGAGATATCGGTCAGGAAACTGGTGGCGGAGGCGACCCACAAATTGCCGGGTAATTCCTTAAGTTGGGAACGATTCCAAAAAGACACGCGCTACCTCGTTTGTTTTTCGCATTATACCGCACGCGTTCCAGGCTGGCTGCCGTTGTTCATGACTTTGGTTTTGCTGTTCCAGGCAGAGATGCAAAGCATATGCGGACGCAAGCCAGGTTAGGCTGAAGTCCTGCGCGGAGGTAACCTGAGCCTGCCCCCCAAATCTGAAACTTGCGCGGGGATAGCAGCCTGTCTATAATTGGGGAATTGCGTGAAAACTGGAGCACGCGCACATGGATTTGCAAATGACCGATAAGACGATATTGATTACCGGCGCGTCCGATGGGCTGGGCAAGGAAGCCGCTCGAAAACTTGCCGCTCGGGGCGCGCGCCTTATTCTCCACGGCCGCAACGAAGCCAAACTGCAGGCAGTGGTGAGCGGCATTTTAGCAGAATTCCCGGACGCGCGTGTCGATACGATTCTGGCGGATTTTTGCTCTTTGGCGCAGGTTCGGGCAATGGCAGCCGAAATCAACGCGCGTTATGAACGGCTGGATGTGTTGGTAAACAACGCCGGCGTTTTGCCCCTTCGAAAGCAGACGAGCGCGGACGGCTTTGAACTCACGTTTGCGGTGAACTATCTGG